>JBCNVA010000023.1:0-27640 GCA_039630445.1 Armatimonadota bacterium | reverse complement strand
GAAAAGATTCAGGCGATCAACCCTCATGTGCATGTTATCCCGTTTGAGACGCGCCTGACCTCGGAGAACGCACTGGACATCCTGTGCGATTTCGATGTGATTGTGGACGGTACAGACAACTTCCCGACGCGCTATTTGGTGAACGATGCCTGCGTGCTGCTGGGCAAGCCGAATGTGTACGGCAGCATCTTCCGTTTTGAGGGGCAGGCGTCGGTCTTCTGGGCGCAGCATGGACCCTGCTATCGCTGTCTATACCCTGAGCCACCGCCTCCGGGGTTAGTGCCCAGCTGTGCGGAAGGGGGTGTGCTGGGCATTCTGCCCGGTCTGATTGGGCTGGTGCAGGCGACAGAGACCATCAAGCTCATTCTGGGCAAGGGCGAGCCGCTGATCGGCAGGCTGTTGCTGCTCGATGCGCTCGGAATGCGCTGGCGCGAGCTGAAACTGCGTAAAGACCCCAACTGCCCTGTATGCGGCGAGAACCCAACCGTGCGCGAACTGATCGATTATCTGGAGTTCTGCGGGGTGCGTGGCGAGGAAACGCCTGTGGCAACGGACGCGCTGCCTTCGATTAGCCCGCGCGAGCTGAAGGAGCGACTGGATCGGGGCGAGCCGCTGGTGATCCTCGATGTGCGTGAGCCGTTCGAGCTGGAGATTAGTCGCCTGCCGAATGTGGTGCATATCCCGATGGGGCAGGTTGCTGAGCGCGTGCATGAATTGAACCCTGCGGATGAGATTGTGGTGATGTGCCGTTCAGGCGGGCGCAGCGCACAAATTACCCGCCTGCTGATGCAGATGGGCTTCAGGCGTGTGAAAAACCTCACAGGTGGCATCAACGCCTATGCCCAGGAAGTAGATCCCAGCCTGCCTGTGTACTAATCAACGCGCGCGTGCGTTTCCAAAACGCGCGATCGCGCGTTTTAATGCGCGCCCGCGCGTTTTCGATAGTGCGCTGATTGCCTAACCTTGTAGAAGGCGCTTACGAAACAGGGCAAGAAGCAGCAAGCCCAGCGCGATGCCGATCGCCGCGCCCCATGCGACCCGTAGCAGCGACACGGCGAGCGGCGAGTGCAGATGGCAAAAGGTGTTCACGACCGACACCTGCCCAATCGCCCCCAGCAGCATCGCCAGTGGCAACCATGTTCGGCGATTGGAAATCAGCAGTGCGAGGGCAACCACCAAGGCGGGATGCCCAATCAGGAACTCCTTTGTGCGCGGGCGCACATTCATCAAGTTCTCCAACAGGGCACGCAAGCGCAACTCGATTTCGGACACCGCGCTGGGCGCCTCGTTGCCTGTGCGTATGAGCATCAATACCAACGCGAGAGACACTATCAGCGCAATCCCCGCCTGCCACCAGAAGATCGGCTGATAGAGCCACTTGCGCCAGAAGTCCCAACTGCCGAGAGCATACGCGGCGTAGAACACGCCTACCAGCAGCAAGGGCAGCGCGTGCGCCACCTTGACTCCCGTAAACTGATCAGCTTTGACCAGAAAAGTTGTGCCTGCCAGCAGTCCGACGATGTGCAGCGCACCCATCAGGCTCCAGCCAAAGGGAAATATCAACAGGCTCAACAGCCTCAGGAAAGAGAACCCTTCCTGATCGGGGGAGCGCTCGCCCTGTATGGCGGGTAGCATAATCAGCCCCACCGTTGGGAACAGCAGAGCCGCCGCAAGCGCGAGCAGCTTCCTGCCTTCGGGCAGCCAGCCGAGCGCTGCGCATAGCACTCCCAGTGCCAGCGGAAGTCCCTCCACCCAACCATTCGCCCACAGCTGACGCACAATCCACCCTGCTAGGATGCCCACACCCAGCCCAACGAGGGGGAACAGCCAAGGGGATGGCTCCAGCGGCTGGAACGGGCGCGCACTGTTGGCTCGAATTACGAAGCCTGAGCGCCACAAGGCGTGCTCCAGCGACTGAATGACCGTCCGCATCTGCTCAGTGTTGCCCGCGCCGATGCGTACATAGAGCACGCGAATGTTGCGCTCCTGCACCGCGCGTTCAAACCGCTCGACCAGCTCGGTCGGGGCGAGTGTGGTCGCTTCTACCGCACTGACGCTGTGCAGGCGCACCGTGCGCTCTGGGATGAGCAGGCTCAGTTGCGTGTCGCCCACCTGCTTGCCGAACTCGACAGAGCCATATCGCATGCCAAACGCGCGGATTGCCTGTGCCGTCGCCTTGAGGCTGTGCCGAAAGCCAAGCACCTGATCGGCAGCGAACACCAGCAGCGTGACTCCTTGCTGCCGCAGCTGTTGTAGCATACCCCTGATGGCGAACTCGTTTATGCCTTCAAAGTTATAAAGTCGCGCCACGACCTGTGCGCCGCCAGCCTGCACTGCATGCACCTGTAGTGGATCCAGCCCCAGCCCCAGCTGCGCCACCCATTCGGGGTCTCCCACTACGGCAAACCGCTCCCCATCGGTGGAGAGAACGGTGACATAGGGTGTCTGGGCAGGTGGTTTGAGTTCCACGCGGGCTTTGAGCGCAAGGGTTGCCTTTGCTTGGCGATACCGTTCAGGGGTCAGCACATAGAGCGGTCCTGAGCTGGCTTCATAGCGTGCGCCCCACTCCTGCAGAGTGCCTTCGGTGAGCGCGACGGAGAGGGGGGTAGAGAACTGGCGCAACCACTCAGAAATGGATTGCCCCTCCGCCGTCGCCAGCGCGGCGACCTCAGCATAATCCAGCACCAGTTCGACGGAACGGTTGCGTGCCTCTACCCGCCAGCGCTCTAAGGCAATCCGTCCCGCCACAGTGGAGGAGAGCAACAAGCCCAGCACCAGCAGGTATCGGTTCACACGCTCCATACCCTTCAGAAGTCATAGGAGAAGTAGACAGCGATCCCCTGCTGGCGAGCGTACTCTTCGACATCGCGCCGCGTGGTCATGTGCGTGACGATGATGGGGAACACCTCTTCGTAGATGCGCTTGAGAGGCTTCAGCTTGCGCCGAATGAAACGGTCTACTTCCTGCTTGGAGAGTTGCACCTTGCTTTCGCCCACGATGGTGAGCCGCTGCCCATCCCGTTGCGCCTCCCCCAAGATGTTCACTTCGTACTCATTCCCCTTCTCATCGACGGCATAGCCGCGCTTCAGCCTGCCGATGACCTCCAGCCCATAGTCGCGCAGGAGCAACGCAGGCAAGGCTTTGTAGGCTTCGTTTTCTAAGGTGTAGCCTACTGTCATCGCCAAACCACCCAGCTGCCTTGCCAGGTCGTCGATGCGGCGAGTGAAGTGCCGACGCATCCGTTCCATCGATTCTTGCAGCGCGCGGATTGCGCGACTGTTTTCGGTAATTAATTCGCTATGCCGCTCAAGGATCTCGGTATGGCGCTGAAGGATTGCCTCATGGCGTTCTATCGCTTCAGCGTTGCGCCGGGTTTGTTCCTCCAGTTTGGCAATGGCTTCGGCATTCCGCCGCGTTTGCTCTTCCAGCTTAGCAATTGC
Organism: Armatimonadota bacterium; assembly: GCA_039630445.1. Classification (GTDB taxonomy): domain Bacteria; phylum Armatimonadota; class Fimbriimonadia; order Fimbriimonadales; family GBS-DC; genus HRBIN15. Next base: position 24,200 of record JBCNVA010000023.1, on the reverse strand, counting down.
CTCTGTGTTGCGCTGGGTCTGCTCGGCAAGCGTGGCGATAACCTCTGTATTCCGCCGCGTCTGCTCTTCCAGTTTGGCAATCGCTTCAGCGTTGCGCTGGGTCTGCTCTTCCAGCTTAGCGATTGCTTCTGTGTTGCGCTGAGTCTGCACGGCAAGCGCAGCGATCGCGTCTGTGTTGCGCTGGGTTTGTTCAGTAAGCGCGTCGAACCGCTCCAGCATGCGCTGCTCAAACTGGCGGAGCTGGAGGCTCAAGGCGTCAATATGGGCAAGCAGTTGACGCTCATACAGCGATTGCGCCATTTCGTAGAGCGTCAACGCCACTTTTTCCGCCTGAGCAGGTTCGAACACCCCTTCCAGCTGCTTCACAATCTGCTGAAGGTCGATCATAGGTGCTTGAAAGAGTATACCACAGGTGGATCGCTGTTATTTTGTCGGGGAGCGGTTGGTGCGTCGGCGTGCTGCAGGGCGGGCGGGCTGAGCAGGCGCTGGCTCTGGATGGTAGGGGATCGGCACATAGTCCACCCCTGAGGTGCGCTGAACGGGTTGCGGGTAGAGCGCCATTAGCTGGTAGACCTCCATCGGCAAGTCGGTGCGCACCTTCAGCCCCATCTTGGCGGCTTCCTCTGCGGAGATGGCGTAATCGTGCGTGTAGTAGCCCTGGGTGAGCTTGTCTGCCACTTCGGCTGCCTGCGTCTCAGGCATCCCATTGCTCACCAGCACCTGATACACCAGCTCATAAGTCTGTTTGAGCGCCTTGCGCGACACATCCGCCAAAATCAGTGTCTCATCATCCACCTCGTTCGGGTTCTTCTGTTCCAGCACTTTCAGGATGGAGGCGGCGGGGAACTGCCCCACCTGCGGGTCTACAGGACCCAACACGGCATGTGGATCCATCACAATCTCGTCGGCAGCAAGGGCGATCAGCGTGCCACCTGACATTGCGTAGTGTGGTATGAACGCTGTGACCTTCGCGGGATGGTCACACAGGGCACAGGCGATCTGCTGGCTTGCCAACACCAGCCCGCCCGGTGTGTGCAAGATGATGTCGATGGGCATATCAGGTGGGGTCATGCGGATGGCGCGCAGCACCTCTTCCGAGTCCTCCACTGTGATGAAGCGAAACACGGGGATGCCCAGAAACGAAAGCGCCTCCTGCCGATGGATCAGCACGATCACGCGGCTCCCGCGCGCTTTCTCCAGCTGCCGAATCATCTGCAGGCGTGCCGATTCCAGCATCCGCTGACGCAGCATCGGCATCAGCATCAAAAAGATAAAGAAGAGCCAGAACAGTTGCGAGAGCAGTGCCTCCATCCTGAAATGGATTATACCTTTCGTCATGCCTCTCAGGTATAATCCCCCTTCGCTGGGAGTGAACCGATGAGCGTGATCGGTACGGCATTGCGTGAGGCGTTGCAGACCAAGGCGAACCTTTTGCGCATCCATTCGATTCGCACCACCACGAAGGCAGGCTCTGGACATCCTACCACCTGTCTCTCGGCTGCCGATTTGGTCGCGGTGCTGTTCTTTCATGAGCTGCGCGTAGATCTTTCCAACCCGTACAACCCGCTGAATGACCGTGTGGTGTTCTCCAAAGGGCATGCGGCGCCGCTGCTGTATGCGGCGTGGGCGGAGGCGGGCGCGTTCCCAGTGGAGCATCTGGACACCCTGCGCCAGTTCGATAGCGAGTTGGAGGGGCATCCGACACCGCGCTTCGTATGGCACCCTGTGGCGACAGGCTCGCTGGGGCAGGGACTGTCGATCGCAGCGGGCATCGCGCTCGGTCTCAAAAAGGATGGCTTGCCTGCACGAGTCTACTGCCTGATGGGTGATGGCGAAATCGCTGAGGGCGCTGTTTGGGAGGCTGCCGCATTCGCCTCCTACTACGGGTTGGATAACCTGATTGCGATTGCTGACATCAATCGGCTGGGTCAGAGCCAGCCTACCATGCTGCAGCACGATATCGAGACCTATGCGCGTCGGTTCGCTGCCTTCGGCTGGGTAGCGATCCCCATCGACGGGCACGACTATGAGCAGATTATTACGGCGTTTGAGCAGGCTCGGGCTGCGACCCAGCCAGTAGTAATCCTGGCGCGCACCCTAAAAGGCAAAGGCGCTGTCGCTGTGGAGGACAAAGAGGGCTGGCACGGCAAGCCCCTGCCCCCCGAATTGGCTGAGCAGGCGATCGCTGCGCTGATGCCTACGCCCGAACAGATTGCGCGTGCCGCCCACCTGCGTCCCGCTCCACCTCCTGCCATCCCGTTGGAAATCTCCCCAGAAGACCACCAAGGACCTGCCTCGCCAAGTTCACAGCCAGCGCTTGAGGTGGAGCTGCCCACCTACACCATCGGGCAGATGGTGGCTACGCGCGAGGCATATGGCGACGCGCTTGTCGCCCTGGGCAAAGTCAATCCGCTCATCTATGCGTTGGACGGCGATGTGAAAAACTCCACCTTCTCCGAGAAGTTCGCCTACGCCTTCCCCGAACGCTTTATTGAGTGCTTTATTGCTGAGCAGAACATGGTGGGCGCAGCGGTTGGGCTGGCGACCTTAGGCAAGATCCCGTTTGCCTCCTCTTTCGCCTGCTTTCTCACTCGCGCGTTTGATTTCATTCGCATGGCGGGCATCGGGCGAGCAAACATCAAGCTGTGTGGCTCGCACGCGGGTGTCTCTATCGGCGAGGATGGACCCTCCCAGATGGGGCTGGAAGATCTCGCCATGATGCGTGCGATCCCCGACAGCATCGTGCTGTATCCTGCGGATGCCGTGGCAACTGTGAAACTGGTGCAGCAGATGGCAGATTCTAAGGGGATCGCTTACCTGCGCACCACACGCCCCAAAACACCCGTGATTTATGACAACAGCGAGTTGTTCCCAATTGGCGGCTGCAAGGTGCTGCGCTCCAGCCCTAACGATGTGGCGACCGTGGTCGGCGCGGGCATTACCCTTCATGAGGCGCTTAAGGCGTATGAGCAGCTGCGTGCCCAAGGCATCTCCATCCGCGTGATTGACCTCTACTCAGTCAAGCCCCTCGATGTCGAGACGCTGGTGCGATGCGGGCAGGAGGCAAACGGTATTCTCATCACCGTAGAGGACCACTATCCGCAGGGTGGTATCGGCGAGGCGGTTGCGGCTGCCGTACAGGGACATGGTATTCGGGTGCATGTGCTGGCAGTCAACGAGCTGCCTCGCTCAGGCAAGCCAGAGCAGCTGCTCGCTGCCTACGGTATTGATGCCAACGCGATTGTTCAGGCGGTACGCAACTTCGCTGGTTCACGCCTCGCTTAATTCGGTGAAGGAAACCTATCGTCTGCTGGAGGAGTTCATCCAGACCTTTGGGGCGCGTCCCGCGACTTCGGAGGCGGAGCGTCGGGCGCGCGAATATCTGGCACGGCAGCTGCAGGCAGAGGGCATCCGCACGGTGGAGCAGCCGTTTAGCAGTGTGCCCTCCTTAACTTTGCCTTGGCTAACTGTTTCGCTGCTGTTTGCGCTATCGGGCACACTGGTGTGGCTGACCCGAAGCCCCGGGTTGGTGGCGCTGGCTGCGCTCGGTAGCCTGAGTGCCTGCTTACTCTATTGGGGGCTGGTCAGCGGCAGGTGGGCGGTAATGCGGCTGTTCCCCCAGCGCGCCAGCGCGAACCTCATCGGGATTGTCCCAGCCGCTGAGAGACCCCTGCAGAAGGTCGTGCTGATGGCGCATCTCGACACGCAGCGGGCAACCCTGCTGTGGCATCCGAAGCTGGTGCGCCAATTTAGGCAAAGCTTCCAGCTCCAGACGATTCTGCTCGCATTCCACGGCTTGGGCGCGCTGGGGTTGCTTGGCGGGCTGATCCTACAAGGCGTTGCCTTCCAACCCCCGATGCAGATGCTGGCACGATGGGCGATGCTGCCGGGCACGCTGCTCTCGCTCTGGGGGGTGTTCGTGCTGCTCCACCGCGAGCTGGTGCTGGATTGGGTGCAGGGTGCAAATGATAACGGCTCGGGCATGGCAGTGGTGTTGAGCCTGCTGCGAGAACTGGCGCATCAGCCGTTGTCCCATGTGGAGGTATGGGGTGTGTTCACAGGGTGTGAGGAGGTCGGCACGCCCACAGGCGCGTTCGCGTTCGAGCGCGAGTACGGACTGCAACTGCGCGACGCGCTCTTTCTGATTATCGACCATGTGGGGTTGGGTGAGCCGCGCTATCTGCTGGCAGAAGCCATGCTACCCCGTGCCCGCGCCCATCCCGACATGGTGGCGCTCGTGCAGCAACTGGCACAGGCACACCCTGAATGGGCGCTCCAGCCCAGCGCAGTGCCTCATGGCGCGTACACCGACGCGCTGCCCTTTCTCATCAAAGGCTATCGCGCGATCGCCTTCTGGTGCGAGCAGCAGCCAGGCATTCCCCCCAACTGGCACTGGATGAGCGATGTGCTGGAGAATGTGAATCCCGCTGATCTGGAACGGATGCGACGGGTCATCAAGGCAGTTTTAGAGCATATTGATTCTCAACTGAGCGTCTCGTAGAACACGCGCCGCAGCGAGACGCGCCAAATAAGCCAAGTTGCCAGCAGCGTAATTAGGAACAGAATCCACGCCATCGCGCACGCATGCCCCATTCGGAAAAACTGGAACGCATTCTGGAACAGGTAGAGCGCGTAAAAGAGCGTGCTGTTCTCGGGACCGCCCTGCGTCGCGATGAAGGTCTGCGTGAAATACTGGAAGGTGCCGATGACCCCGATAATCACCATATAAAGAATCACGGGCGAGATCTGGGGCAGGGTGATGTGGCGAATGAGCTGCCAGGCGTTGGCGCCGTCTAACAGTGCAGCTTCATACAGGTGCGTCGGCACACCCTGCAGCGCGGCTAAATAGATGACCATGATGCTACCAATCGCCCACAGGTCCATCACGATAAAGCCCCATTTGGCGGTTGCGGGATCGGTGAACCAGTTGATCGGCTCCAGTCCGATGCGAATCAGCGCGGTGTTGAGGGGCGCTGCCAGCCCGTTCTGGGGGTTCAGCACCCACAGCCACAGGAACGCCGTCGCTACCGCCGGCACCACGCTGGGTAGATAGAACAGCGTGCGATACAAGGCTTGCCCGCGCAGCCGCAAATTGAGCAGCAACGCCAGTCCAATCCCCAGCACCACGCTCAGCGGCACCTCAATCATAATAAAGAGGGTGTTGAACATCGATCGCCAGAAGTAGTCGGGGTCAGTGAGCAGGCTTCGGTAGTTTTCCAGTCCGACCCAGCGCGGCGGACTCAGCACCCGATAGTCGCAGAAGCTGAGATAGAGCGTCGCCAGAATGGGGTAGAAGGTAAAGAGCATGAAGCCGAGCAGCCACGGCAGCACGAACAGATAGCCCCACAGCGTGCGTTGCATCTCGCGGCTCATGCGGTCATACCTCCGTCACGATAGGCACAATCAGCGGGCGACGGCTAAGGTGTTTGCGGCAGAAGCGGCGCAGGGTGATACTGATCTCCTCGCGCACATTGTCCCAGTCGCTCAGCTCAGCGGGCAGCATCTTATCCAGCACGGCGCGAATCGCCTCGCGCGCCATCTCAGGTTGCGCCTCGTTCTGCCATTCGAACCCGCGAGGGATCAGCTGCGGCTCGTCTACTAATTCGCCCGTTTGCGCCCGAATGGTGACCGTGGCAATCAGCATGCCCTCGCGGGCGATTTGGCGGCGGTCGTGGATGACCTCCTCGGGCACGCCCTCCACACCTTCTTCAATCAAGTAGCGTCCAGCAGGCACCGGCTCGCCCAGTGAGGCAACCCCGTTCTCGATGCGCAGCACCGAGCCATTCTCCAGCAGGAACAGCTGCTCGTCCCGATAGCCCATTTGGCGTGCCAGCTCCAGATAGAGCGCCTGGTGGCGCGGCTCGCCGTGAACGGGCGCAAGATAGCGGGGCTTGAGCAGGCTCAGCATCAGCTTCAGCTCCTCCTGACAGGCGTGCCCCGACACATGCACAGGCGCGATTTTCTCATGCACCACCCTTGCCCCGAGGCGGATCAGGCGGTTCACCGTACGCCACACCAGGCTCTCGTTGCCCGGAATAGGCGTTGCGGAGAGAATCACCATATCGCCGGGGCGAATCTTGAGGCGCGGATACTCGTCCGCTGCAATCTGGCTCAGCGCAGAGAGCGGTTCGCCTTGACTGCCCGTGGTCAGCACCAGCAGGCGGTCATCGGGATAGTCGTCCAGCTGGCGGGAGCTAATCAACAGTTCAGGGTCAATCTGCAGGTAGCCGTGCTGGAGAGCAATCTCCACATTCTGTTCCATTCGGCGTCCCAGAATGACCACTTTGCGCCCATAGAGCGCTGCCATCTCAAGCGCCTGCTGGATCCGATGGATGTTCGAGGCAAAGGTAGTAATGAGGATGCGTCCCGTTGCCTGTGCAAAGAGGGTGTAGAGCGCGTCGCTGACCCGGCTCTCCGATTCGCCCCAGCCGGGACGCTCCACATTCGTGCAGTCGCTGAGCAAGAGCAGCACACCGCGCTCGCCCACCCGCGCCAGCTGATGGAAATCGGTGCGCTGACCGTCTACAGGCGTGTGGTCAAACTTGAAATCGCCCGTGAATACGATCGCGCCTTCGGGTGTGTGCACCGCGTAGGCGACCGAATCGGGGATGCTGTGCGTGACGCGAATCGCCTCTACCTCGAAGTCGCCCAGCTGGAAGGTCTCACCGGGCTGGATGAGGCGCAAGTCGGCATTTAGGCGTCGCTCGCGCAGCTTGCCCTCCACCAGCGCAAGGGTCAGCCGCGTGCCGTAGACAGGCACAGGCAAGTTCGGTAAGATATAGGGTAGCGCACCCACATGGTCCTCATGCCCGTGGGTGAGCAAAATGCCCTGCACCTCATCACGGCAGGCATAAAGATAGGTCGGGTCTGGCATCACCAGGTCGACGCCCGGCAGATCCTCACCCGGAAAGGCGATGCCGCAGTCCACAACCAGCGCCTGCCCGTTATAACGCACCAGATTCAGGTTTTTGCCGATTTCGCCCGCGCCGCCCAGCGGGATAATCCCTATCGCCAACTTTGACCTCCAAGTTGCGGGATGCGCATGGAGTATAGCATGCAGGGGGAGGTTCTGGACTCGCCCGGCAGGCGAGCTTTTTGCCAAGCAGGAAGCCAATTCGTGAACACCCCCTCGCTCCCTTGACAACGCCGTCTGACCCATGGTATAATGTTGACCACTGGTCATTTATGACCAGTGGTTGCTTATGGCTTAGAAAGATTAAATCCAGACGCGCGGATGTTGAGCAAAATCGGCACAAAGACTTGATAAAATTGCAACGCATCGGGACTTCAACCGCTGCGAGCGCAAACAGGGTGAATGGAGCTAACGATGAAGCTAAGTCTTGATCAGGGCGAACGGCTGAGCCGACGCGAGCGGCGCAAGGAGGAGACACGCCAGCGTATCATCGCCGCCGCGCTGGAGCTGATGCAGGAGAAACCCTTCGACCAGATCACGGTCGAGGAGATTGCCGAACGCGCCGATGTCGCCAAAGGCACCTTCTTTCTCTACTTCCCCACCAAAGAGCAGCTGCTGCACGCCTACATGGAGGAACTCACGGAGGATGTGTATGAATTTCTGGAGCAGTTGCAGCCCGAAACGGCGGAGAGCCAGTGGGAAGTGCTGCGGCGGGTGATGCTGTATATCGCCAGTCGGGACGGGATGTCGCTGGCGCTGACTCGCTCAATCATGGTCGCCTGCTGCCAGAGTACGGAGCTGCGTCGTCGGATGATGGAGCTGGTTCAGGAAGCGACTCAGCACGCCCTCACAGGCTTCATCTGCGGGCAGCAGCGCGGCGAGTTCCGACGCGATGTCAGCCCCGAAACGCTGGCACACTACGCTGTGCGCCTCTACCGCCTCTGCCTAATGGAGTGGATGATGGAGAAGGAGGATGCTCCCCTGACCGAACTGGTGGAGCGCACGCTGGCGTTCTTCAAGCCTGCCTTCGTTGCCCAGGAGGTGAACCGATGAGCCGAGCAAAGCAACTTGCGACGCGCCACCTACTCATCTCTTTCCTAACATGCCTGATAGCCAGCCTGCACGCCCAGATAGAGGCACCCCAACCGCTCACGCTGGATGAGGCGATTCGGCTCGCCCTTCGGCACAACCGCTCCTTCCAAATCGCCACACGCACGCTGGACAAGGCACGCGAGCGTGTGAGAGAAGCGCGAGGCGCAGGCAATCTGCAGATCCAAAGCTCGGCAACCTACACCCGCTTCGATCGGGTGGCTAGTGCCCGCTTCGGACCTCAGGAGGTGCGCCTTGGCAACATCGAGAACCGCACTGCAGTGCTGACCTTCACGCAGCCCATCGATATCAGTGGAGTCATCCGAAAAGGCATTCGCGCCGTCTCGCTGAGCTACGAATTGGCTTTGCTGGAGTATGAACGGACGCGCAACGAGCTAATCCTGCAGGTGACGAACGCTTATCAAAATGTGGCGCGGGCAGAGGCGTTCGTGCGTGTAGCAGAGGAAGCCCTCAAGAACGCGCAGGAACGATTACGCATCACCCGCGCCCAAGTGGACACAGGTGTCGCCTCGCGATTCGATCTGTTGCGTGCCGAGACGCAAGTTGCCCAAAGTGAGCAGGCACTGCTGAACGCCCGTAATCAGGTCGAGATCGCTAAAGCGGCGCTGAATAACCTGTTGGGGCGCGACCTGAACACGCCCGTTCAGGTGTTGCTGCCCGACAGCCTGCCCGCGATGGAAGCGGAACTTGATGCGCTGATACAGGAAGCCTACGCGCGTCGTCCTGAGCTGCGCGCCGCTGAGCGCAATCGGGAGCTGGCGCAGGTAAACATCGAAAATGCCCGACGCGGCAACCTGCCTACCCTCGTGATCAATGGGCAGTTCAATTTCAACTTCAACACCTCGGTCTTTAGCCCGCGCCGCCAAACCTTCACCGCAACGGCGGTGCTCTCCTTTCCTGTATTTGATGGGGGCATCACCCGCGCGCGTGTGGAGCAGGCACAGGAGGATTTGCAAATCGCTGAGATCAACCTCCAGCAGGTGAAAGAGGGCATCGCGCTGGAGGTACGCACCGCCTATCTCAACTTGCGGGACGCCCAAAAGCGATTGGAAGTTGCCCGCAAAGGGCTGGAGCAGGCGACCGAGGCGCTACGCCTCGCGCGTATCCGCTATGAAGCAGGCGTCTCGCTACAACTCGAAATCAGCGACGCTGAGCTGGCGTACACCCAAGCCCAAACCAACCTCATAAACGCCCAGTTCGATTACCTGAATGCCTACGCCGCCCTCCAGAAGGCGATCGGCGTGATAGGAGAACGCTATGCAAGGCTGTTCTAATACCAATTGGTGTTTCAAACGTCGTGATGCCGTCGGTGAGACGCCAACGCTACGCAGAGGATGCCGTCGGCGAGACACCAACGCTACACAGAGGATGCCGTCGGCGAGACGCCGACGCTACGCAGAGCGCGTTCGTAGCGTCGGCGTCCCCGCCGACGACACGACGATACTTGAAATCCCGATTGGTATAAGACACTGAGGAACAGGAGGTCATCCAAAATGCGCATCCCGATGCAACTCTTGGCATGGTTAGGTCTGGTGCTGGTGCTGAGTGGCTGTCGGGGCGGCACGCCCGCACCCCGTGCCACGGCGAACGAAACGGCGGCTGTCACCGTCGCTGTCGCTAAGGTCAAAACGGGCGACCTAAGCGAGGAGGTGGAGGTCACGGGCGACCTGACGAGCTACGCCGATACGCTTGTCGCTGCCAAGATCGGTGGCAAGATTGTGGAGATTCGGGTACGCGAGGGCGATCGCGTGCGCAAGGGACAGGTAATTGCCGTGCAAGATCAATCCGATCTACGCATTCAGTTGCAGCAGGCGGAGGCAGCCGTGCGCGCAGCAGAGGCGAACTTGAAACAAGCGGAGGTTGCCGCCAAGATCCAGCCCGAGCAGACCGATGCGCAGATTCAGTCGGCACGCGCTGCGCTCTTGGCGGCTCAGGCGCGTTTACGAGCGCTGCAAACAGGCGCACGCCCGCAGGAACGCCAACAAGCGGAACAGCAGCTCGCTGCCGCCCGCGCGAACTATGAACTGGCACGGGCAAACTTCGAACGCGCCAAGCAGCTCTATGAGCAGGGCGCGATCCCCAAGCAGCAGTATGATGCGCAGAAAACCGCTTATGAAGCCGCCCAGGCGCAGCTGCGCCAAGCGGAGGAAGCGCTGAGCCTCATCCGCGAAGGTCCTCGCCGTGAGGATATCGAAGCGGCGGAGCAAGCCGTCAAGCAGGCAGAGGAAGCCTATCGGCAAGCCGTGCTGGGCAGATCCCAGATCGAGCTGCGCCAGCAACAGGTTGCTGCCGCCCGCGCGGCGCTGGCACAAGCACGCGCGAACCTCGCCTATCTCAAACAGCAGCTGGCGGACACGGTAATCCGCGCCCCCTTCGATGGCTGGATTGCGCAGCGATTTGTTGAGATCGGCTCGGTGGCGGGTCAGGGCGCGCCCGTCGCACGGGTTGTCGACCTGCGGCGGCTCTACTTTGAGGCAACCCTGCCCGAAACATTGCTGCGTGAAGTCAGTGTTGGGATGCCCGTTCAGGTGCGTGTAGACGCCTTCCCAGAACGGGTGTTTGCGGGCAAGGTAGAAGCCATCTACCCCGCTACTGCCGATAATGCACGCAACCTGCGCCTGCGCGTCACGCTCGCTAATCCTACGGACCTACCCCTCAAAACGGGGCTGTTTGCCCGCGGCAAAATACGCCTGCGAACCTATCGGAATGTGCCCCTTGTGCCTAAACTTGCGCTCATAGAAAAGGGCGACGAGATGCGCGTGTTCACCGTGGAAAACGGTGTCGCCAAAATGCGCCACGTGCGCATCCGTGCCAGCAATACCGAAGTGGCTTATGCCGAGGGCATCCAGCCAGGCGAGCAGGTAGTCATTCGCGGACAAGACCTGCTCAGCGATGGACAACCCGTGCGTGTGATAAGCGAATAAGGAGGCAAAACGATGTGGTTGACCCGACTCGCGCTGAATAGACCGGTGACCATCACCGTGTTTATGGTGGCGACGATCGTGCTGGGCTGGTACGCGCTCAGCCGAACGCAAGTGGAACTGCAACCGCGGGTGGATTTCCCCGTGATCACCATCCTCACGGTCTACCCCGGTGCCTCGCCCGACGAGGTGGAGACGCTCGTCACCAAGCCCCTCGAGGACGCGGTGGCGGGCGTGGAAGGATTGCGCCAGATTACCTCCACCTCGCAATATGGTGTGTCGCAGGTCGCGCTGGAGTTCTACATCGGCACCGATATGGGGCAAGCCTATATCGATGTGCAAGCGAAGGTGAACGCTGCAGTGGGCTTGTTGCCTGACGATGCTGAGCGTCCCATCATCAGCAAGCTGGATACCCAGTCGCAGCCCACGATGTATCTCGCCCTTTCAGGCAATCGTCCTTCCTACGAGCTGCGTGACCTGGCGGACAACATCATCAAAGACCGCCTCAGCAGCGTGCCCGGTGTGGCAGCCGTCACCGTGTCGGGCGGGCAGAAGCGCGAGATTCTGGTCGCTATCGACAAAGACCGACTAAACGCTTATGGGCTGTCCATCAATAGCGTTGTGCGAGCACTGCAGGCGGCGAACCTGAACTTGCCTGCAGGACGCATCACCGAGGGCGAGCGCGACTACAATGTGCGCCTGTTAGGCGAGTTCCGATCGGTTGAGGAGTTGCGCAATCTCCGCCTCTACCTGCAAAACCCGCGCAATCCAGCGGCACCCGGTGCAACCATCCGCTTGCAGGATATTGCCGAGATTCGCGACACCGTCGAGGAGCGCACCGTCATCACCCGCCTCAACGGCAAAGAGAATGTGACGATTGTGGTTCAGAAAGCAAGCGATGCAAACGCCTTAGAGGTCTCCAAGGGCATCCACGAGGTCATTCAGCGCATTCAGCGCGAGTACCCCGACCTGAAGTTCGAAATCAGCTTCGACCAAGCCGAGTCGATCAAGGAGAGCCTGACCGACCTGCGCATCGCCCTCTACTTGGCGATTATCCTTGTGGTGCTGATCGTGTACCTCTTTCTCTACAACATTCGTGGCACCTTTATCGTTGCGCTGGCGATCCCGACTTGTATTTTCGCGTCGTTCTTGGCGATTTACTTCTTTGGCTTCACGATCAATGTCATGACGATGCTGGCGCTCTCGCTGGCGGTAGGTGTGCTGGTGGACGACGCGATTGTGGTGATTGAGAACATCTACCGCCACCTGTCGCTGGGCGAGGAGCCGATGGAGGCGGCATATAATGGGCGTACCGAGATCGGGCTGGCAGCGATTACGATTACCTTTGTGGATGTGGTGGTGTTCCTGCCGATTGCCTTTATGGGGGGTGTGTCGGGGCAGTTTTTCCGCTCGTTCGGTCTGACGGTGGCGGTCACGGTGCTGTTCTCGCTGCTGGTCTCCTTCACGCTGACGCCGATGCTTGCCAGCCGTTTCTATCGGCGCGGTGAGGCGCTGGAGGAGCCGCGGGGCTTTTTCCGCTGGTTTGACGCACGCTACCGCACGCTGGAGCGCGGTTATCGGCGGCTGCTGGCGTGGGCATTACGCCACCGCTGGGCTGTGATTCTCACAGGCAACGGGCTGTTATTGGCAACGCTGGTGCTGGTGATCGGCTCGGCGATGCGCGGTAGCCCCTTGCTGCCGTTCCGCTTCGCACCCTCGCAAGATCAGGGGCTGATTGGCATCACCGTGAAACTGCCCCCCGACGCCGCGCTCAGCGAGACCGATGCAGTGGTGCGGCGCATTGAGCAGGTCGCGCTCACCATTCCCGAGGTGAAGTATGTTTCGTCGCTGGTGGGCGCGTCGGGGGCAAGCTTTATGGGCGCGGGTGATCAGGGACCCCGCTTCGCCAGCCTTCAGGTCACCCTCCATCCCAAAAAAGCGTTGCTGGACAGCCTCATGTTCTGGGTCAAACATGACGAGCCGTTGCGCACCCGTTCCGATGTGGAGATCGCAGGTGAGCTGCGCGAGAAAATCGGCGTCATCCCAGGCGCGCAGGTCGCTGTGAACGCCATTTCGGGCTTTCGTGGAGGCGGATTCGGTGTGCCCATCCAGCTGGCGATGTCGGGCAAAGACACCGCCGTGTTGCTGGAGACTGCCGAGCGCGTGCGCCAAGCCATCAGCAAGCTGCCCGGCATCAAAGACCCCGATCTTTCGTGGTCTGCGGGCAAGCCCGAGTTGCAGGTGATAGTGGATCGCGAGCGGGCAACCCGTCTGGGTGTGAGCATCGCCGAGATCGCGCTTGCGTTGCGCACCGCCTACGAGGGCGACACCAGCGTCAAATATCGCGAGGCGGGGCAGGAATACGCCATCCGTGTGCGCCTGAACGAAGCCGACCGCCAGCGCACGGGCGAGCTGGGCAATCTGGTGGTGGCGTATGTGCAGGGCGCGCCCGTCTATCTGCGTGATGTGGCAACGATTCGCTTGAGCGAAGGTCCTACGCGCATCGAGCGTGCCGACCGCCAGCGGCGCGTGATGGTGCTGGCGAACCTGATGCCCGGCTACTCGCTGGGCAACCTGCGTGTGCAGATCGACAACCTGCTGCGCGAGCAGAACCTCGTCCCGCCCGGCGTGCGGGTGCAGTGGTTTGGCGAGGGCGAGGTGATGGCGCGTGAAGGTGTCTACATGATGCAGGCGCTGCTGCTCTCCTTCGTGCTTGTCTACCTGCTGATGGTCGCACTGTTCGAAAACTGGCTCTATCCGTTCATTATCATGTTCAGCCAGCCGCAGGCGTTGGTAGGCGCGCTGCTGGCGCTGATAGTTGCCCGCTCCGAGCTGAACATCGTCTCGATGATCGGCATCATCATGCTGGTCGGCTTGGTGGGCAAGAACGCGATTCTGCTGGTGGACTTCACGAACACGCTGCGCTCGCGCGGGCTGCCGCGTGACGAGGCGCTGAAAGAGGCGGGTCCCATCCGCTTGCGTCCGATTCTGATGACCACGCTCTCGTTGGTGCTGGCGATGATCCCGGTTGCGCTGGCAGTCGGGCGCGGCTCCGAGTTCCGTGCGCCGCTGGGGATTGTGATTATTGGCGGCATGCTGGTCAGCACGCTGCTGACGCTGGTGGTCATCCCCTGCATGTATACCGTGATGGACGACCTAAGCCACTGGCTACGACGCCTGTTCCGACGCCGCCGTCGCCCCCTCGTTGAAGCGGTGGCAGAGGAACTGCAGGAGGTAGCGCGGCGGTAAGGGGACAGGTAAAATCCCTTCTGCATGAACGAGGCTGTTCGCGTGTTTCGCGAGTTGCAGGCGGAGGGTGTTATCCGCCAGTTCGCCTTGGGAGGAGCCGCCGCGCTGGTGTTTTACACCGAGCCTGTGCTAACCTACGACCTCGACTTTTTCGTGATTGTGGACGCTCCTCCGGGGCAGGTGTTCTCGATGCAACCTCTGTATGAGCATTTGAAGCGGAAGGGATGCACCATAGCGGGGGAGCAAGTGATGATTGGCGGTGCGCCCGTGCAGGTGCTGATCGCTTATAATCCGCTGGTGGAGGAAGCGGTGCGCGAAGCGTGTGAACTGCCCTTTAACGGGGAGCATGTGCCCGTGATGACACCAGAATATCTAATTGCGATTGCCCTACAAACGAGCCGCTACAAGGATCGGGAGCGCGTCCATCTACTGCTGGAACAGGCAGCCATCGATGAGGCGAAACTGAGCGACATCTTGACCCGGCATGGTTTAATCGAAGCGTGGGAGACCATCAGGAGGAAGCAATGAACTGGGACGAGTTGCCAGAGGCGGTGCGAAGGGTGCTGGAGTTCAAGGAGGCGCGGCGCAAGGAGCTGGCGAAGCTGCCACCAGAGGAGAAGCTGCGCATCATCGTGGAGATGCAGAAATGGGCGCGCGCCGCTCACCTCGCCACAGGACGCCCACCTACTCCCGTTTGGGACCTAGAGGTACTCATGCAACGAAGAGATCCGGCAGCGAATGGATAACCAACGGAAGCGCTTGGGACTAATTAATGCAACGCACGGATGCTAATACCAGTTGGCAGAGCAAATGTCGTGAGATCGTCGGCGAGACGCCAACGCTACGAACGCGCCCTGCGTAGCGTCGGCGTCCCCGCCGACGATAACGCTTTCACGCCTTGCGCACCCGCTCTACATAGGTGCCTTCGCGGGTGTTGATTTTCAGCACATCGCCGACTTCGATGTGGAACGGCACCTGCACAACCGCGCCGGTTTCCAGTTTGGCGGGCTTAGAGCCACCCGACGCCGTGTCGCCCCGAAAGTTCGGGTCGGTCTCCACGACGGCTAACTCCACGAATTCGGGCACTTCCGCGCCCACAATCTCGCCGTTGTGATAGAGCAGGTAGACATCGATGCCGTCCTTGATGAACTTCGCACCCTCGCCAAACTGGGCTATTGGCACATGCACCTGGTCAAAGGTATGGGTGTCCATAACGACCCAGTCGTCGCCATCGCGATAAAGGACTTGCATCTGCTTACGCTCCAGATAGGCTTGTGGGAAGCGTTCACCCGATTTGAAGGTGCGCTCGTAAATCGCGCCGTCGCGCAGGCGCTTGAGGCGTACGCGCACAATCGCGCTGCCGCGCCCCTGATGCGACTGCTGATACTCCAGAATCGTATGAATTTCGCCATCGATAATAATGTTTAGCCCGCTGCGAAAGTCGCCCGTTTCTACCATAAGTCGCCTCCTTTAAGGGTTTTACCCGACAGGGACCGCTTCCGTGACCGCGCCGAATTTGCGCTGACGCGACTGGTAGGCGGCGATCGCGTCGAGCAGGTGTTCCATATCGAAGTCGGGCCACAGCACGGGTGTGATATACAGCTCGGTGTAGGCTGCCTGCCAAAGCAGGAAGTTGCTCACACGCAACTCGCCTGCCGTGCGAATGAGCAGGTCGGGGTCGGGCAGGTCGGGCTGGTAGAGGTGCGCTTGGATGGTGGCTTCATCGATGGCGTCAGGCTGTAGCTCGCCCCGCTGCACCTTGCGGGCAATCGCACGCACGGCATCCACAAGCTCAGCACGCCCGCCATAGTTAATCGCCAGATGGAGCGTGATGCGCCGGTTGTGCGCGGTCAGCGCTTGCGCACGGTGCAAGATCGCTTGCAGTTCGGGGTGCAGTTCGTGCAGGCGCCCGCTAAAAACGATGCGCACGCCGTTGCGTGCCATCACAGGCAGTTCCTCACGGGCGGAGCGGGCAAGCATCGCCATCAGCCCCTGCACCTCCTGAGCGGGGCGGCGCCAGTTCTCCGTGCTGAAGGTGTAAAGCGATAGCACCTCGATGCCCAGCTCGGCGCAGCCGTAGACCATGCGGCGCACCGTGCGGTGCCCATTCACATGTCCAATTAGGCGAGGCAGTCCACGCGCCTGCGCCCAGCGCCCGTTGCCGTCCATAATCATGGCGATGTGGCGCGGCAGGCTGTTCAGGTCGATGCCGCGTGCCCGCGCGCACTCCCGCCAGTTTGCACAATCCATCGATGGGTCGCGCCTGTTGGACATGTCGGGACTATACTTCCATCAATTCGGCTTCCTTCGCGGCTTGCAGGCGGTCGGCTTCCTCAATATATTTGTGGGTCAATTTTTCCACCTGCTGCTCGTGCCGTTTGAGTTCGTCCTCCGAGATGTGCTTTTCCTTTTGCAGGCGTCGCAGGTGTTCTAATAGGTCGCGTCGGATGTTGCGCACAGCGACACGCCCCTCCTCCACGCGCTTGTGTACTTGCTTAATGAGTTCGCGCCGTCGCTCTTCGGTGAGCGGGGGCAGTGTGATGCGCAGGGTGCGCCCGTCGCTGACGGGGTTCACGCCCAGCTCCGACCGCTGGATGGCTTTCTCGATAGCGGGCACAATCGATGGGTCCCACGGCTGGATGAGCAGCTGGCGCGGCTCAGGCACCGTGATGCTCGCTAACTGTTGGAGCTGGGTGGGCGTGCCGTAGTAGTCCACCAACAGCCGCTCTACCAGCGCGGGGTTCGCGCGCCCCGTGCGATAACTGGCTAAGTCCTGCCGCAAATGCTCGATCGCCTGCTTCATGCGATGCTCCGCATCTTTGAACATCGCGTCCACATTCGGTACGGCTTCCTCCCCGTGTCGTTTGGACATGGCTGTCCCTCCTCATCAAGGGTTACTATGCACCAGAGTGCCGATCGGCTCGCCCTGCACCACGCGGCGCAGGTTGCCCGGCTCCCAGATGTTGAACACGACCACCTCCATCTTGCGCTCCATACAGAGGGTGAAGGCGGTCAAATCCATAATGCGCAGCTGGCGCCGAAGCGCCTCCTCAAAAGAGAGGGTCTGAAACTTGATAGCGTCGGCATACTGGCGTGGGTCGCGGTCGTAGACGCCATCCACATTGGTCGCTTTGAGCAGGGCGTCGGCGTTCAGCTCCACGGCACGCAGTGAAGCCGCAGTATCGGTGGTGAAGAAGGGGTTGCCTGTGCCTGCTGCTAAGATGACAATACGCCCTTTCTCAAGGTGGCGGATGGCGCGTCGGCGGATGAACGGCTCCGCAACAGCTTGCATGGCGATGGCAGACTGCACGCGCGTGTCCACACCGTAGCGTTCGATGGTGGCTTGCAGGGCAAGGGCATTAATCACAGTAGCGAGCATGCCCATGTAGTCGGCGGTTGCATGCTCAATACCCGTTTGGGCGAGGGCGCTACCGCGCACGATGTTGCCACCGCCCACTACAACCGCGAGCTGGATGCCCAAATCGTAGGCGCTGATCAGCTCGCGTGCCAGATAGTCGATGGCATCGGGGTCTAAGCCCACGCCTTTCTCGCCCGCAAACGCTTCACCGCTGAGTTTGACCAGCACGCGCTGCCATCGCGCCGATTTCGGGTTTGCGCTCTCCATGCCTTGCTCTCCGTCGAGGAGAGTATACCCGTTCCTACGCGGGCAGGCGCAGTGCGAGGCATCCCCTTTTGCCACCCACCTAATCCTGTAGCAGCACTTGCAGTTCGGGGTAGAACTGATTGTACTCTTCGATGTTGCGCGTGGGGCGATTGAGCAACCAGTCGCGCAGATAGCCCGCCAGTAGGGAGCCAGAGGTCAGTGTGAAGATGCCATATTGGCGGTAGGCTTCCGCGCGCACCGGGTCATTCACTTTAGCCGCCACGCGCTGCACGCCAAACAGCTCGCGCACCATCTGGGCGACCATGAGATTGGTGTTGTCGCCCTGTGTGCAGGCGATGAAGGCATCGGCTTTGTCCACTTCGGCGCGGCGCAAGGTGTCCTCATCCAGCCCGTCGCCCAGCACGATGCGACAGGTATGATGCCTGCCCAAGCGCAACAGGGCATCCTGCGAGCGTTCAATGATCGTCACCTGATGCCCTGTCTGACTCATTAGCAGGGCAAGGATGGAACCAGTTCGTCCACAGCCCATGATCACGATTCGCATGGCTATTTTTCCCCTTCAGGTTCGCCGTAGAGCCACACATAGCAGGGCGCACGGCGCAGCACTGTTTCGACGGTGTCGTCCAGCGTTTGTAATCCGAGCCGTCGCCGATAGCGCACCGCCATCAGCACCATATCGGCTTTGAGGGTCTGAACGGCTTCGACGAGGGCATGTCCGCAGTGATAGGCAGGTTTCACCAGCGTTTCGAACTGGCGGCAGCCCGCTTGTTGGGCGATTTCGCGGGCGGTCTGGGCAACCTGCTCGCCCTCTTCCAGCCGTGTTTGCGGACAGCTTTGCAGGCTGATGGAGCGCGGCACTTCCACGAGGCACAGGACGGTGAGCTTCGCCTGAAAGGCGTTCGCCAGCTCGCAAGCGAATCGGAGCACTTCCCGATCCTCTGTGGTGTTGCTGTAGGGCACGAGCAGGTGGGTAGGTAGCCCCTCCCGCCGCTCCGCTGATTCGGTCTTGCCACGCCGAAACAGTCGAAACGCCATCGATTCTTTTTGTCAGTCGCCCTTTGGACGGGGTTCCAATCTTAGGCACACTCTATTATACTCGCTCCAGCTCCTCGCGTAGCAGTTCCTGCACGCGCTGCGGATTGGCGCGTCCCTGTGTGGCTTTCATCACCTGTCCGACCAGAAAGCCCAGCACGCCCGTTTTGCCGCTTCGATACTTCTGGACGGCATCAGGATTCTCGTCGATGGCTTTCTGCACGGCAGCCCGCAGCACCTGCTCGTCGGAAATCTGTGTCAAGCCGCGCTCGCGCACAATCTCGGAGGGCATGCGCCCCGTTTGATAGACTTCATCGAACAGCTCTTTGGCAATACGCCCGCTGATGGTGCCGTCCTTGATGAGTGTGAGCAGGTCGGCAAGGTGCGCAGGCGTCAGGGGCGTGTCGCGAAGCCGCTTGTTGTCCTCATTTAATCTGCCTGCCAACTCCACGGTAATCCAGTTGCAGGCGGCTTTCGGCTCACACCCATGCGCCACACAACCCTCAAAAAACATGGCGGTCTCATAGTCGGCGGTCAGTACGCTTGCGTCGTAGGCAGACAGGTGATATTCGCGTTGATAGCGCTCCCATTTGGCTAAGGGCAGTTCGGGCAGGGTTGCTCGCAGCTCTTCCAGCCAGTCCGCTGTGATCCGAATCGGCACAATATCGGGTTCAGGGAAGTAGCGGTAGTCCTGCTCATACTCTTTGGTGCGCATGGGGAAGCTGTAACCACTCTCTTCGTTCCAGCCGCGTGTCTCTTGCACCACGGGTTCGCCTCGCTCCAGCAGGCTAATCTGGCGGTTAATCTCGAACTCAACACCACGCACGACCGAACGGAAGGAGTTGAGGTTCTTCAGCTCCGTTTTGACACCCAGCGTCGGCGCGCCTTCTGGGGCGACGCTGATGTTTGGCTCGCAGCGCAGGGAACCTTCCTCCATTTTGCCGTCACACACGCCCAAGTAGGTCAAAATCGCACGCAGCTGGAGGAGGTACTCTTTCGCCTCCTCAGGGGAGTGCAGATCAGGCGGGAAGTCGGTGACAATCTCCATCAGGGGCACACCCGCGCGATTGTAGTCCACTTCGCTTTCGCCGGGCAGGTAATGGAACAGTTTGCCTGTATCCTCCTCCAGGTGGACGCGCTTGATGCGCACGCGCCGCCGCTCGCCGTTGACCACAATTTCTAAATACCCATGCGTGCCGATGGGATGCACCTCACCGTACTGGGAAATCTGGTAGCCCTTGGGCAGGTCGGGATAGAAGTAGTTTTTGCGATAGAACAGCGCGACAGGGGCAATTCGGCAGTTGAGCGCGAGCGCGGTGCGAATCGCATGCTCAACTGCCTTTTTGTTCGGCACGGGCAGCGTGCCGGGCAGCCCAAGGCACACGGGGCACACATTCGTATTTGGCGCGTCGCCAAATCGGGTAGGGCACGCGCAAAACATCTTGCTCTCAGTTAGTAGCTGCGCATGCACCTCCATGCCGATACTCGGAATGTAGCGCACAGCGAACCCTCCTGCGCCAAAGTATACCTGACCCGACTTGCAGAGGCTCCTTGTAAGGGCAGATACCCATATCTGCCCTGTATAAGGCAGGCATTTTCAAACATCCCCTTGACAAGAGCATCGAGCATTTGGGGTATAATAAGGGTTCAGCATTATGGGCAAACGCCAAATGGGGCGTAGAGCGGGGTCGAGCGGGGTTCGTTGCGTACCCGCTCCTTCGATTGCGTCCAACACAACCTACTGAACCTACCCCACCCATCCAAAAAGGACGGTGATAGGCGGATGATCTATCCGGAGAATGATGAACTGAATCAGTACCCACGCTACATCTTGACGCTGTTAGCAGCGGAGCGTGCACGCCTGCTGCGTGAAGGCGCGCGTCCGCTGGTGCCGGTGGACGGCGTCGATTTCAACCCGCTAACTGTTGCCCTGCAGGAGATTGCTCAGGGCAAAATCAAGCCGCTGGTGCTGGCTCCTGACCGCGTGGAGGTGCTGGTAGAGGGGCCTGAGAGCGCGTGGATTGTGGCACGCGACATCAAACAGCTCCGCGCCCAGGAAGAGGAAGAGGCAGAGGAAGAAGTCGCCGAGGTCTACGAGGAGGAGACCACCTTCCGCGAATAGTTGCTCTGGTTAGGTTATGCGTAAACCCGACTACTACGAGGTGCTCGGTGTCAGACGGGATGCCTCGCAGGAGGAGATTAAGAAGGCGTATCGCCAGTTGGCACGCCGCTACCACCCCGATGTGAATAAGGAGGATCCCGAAGCGGAGGAGCGATTCAAACTGATCAACGAGGCGTATCAGGTGCTTTCTGATCCTGAGTCGCGGGCGCTCTATGACCGTTTCGGACATAATCCTCCCTCTACTGCAGCAGGCGACCCCTTCGAGACGGTCGAAGGGCTGTTCCAGATGTTCTTTGGTGGGGGCATCGGCACAGCCACACGCGGCGTGGTGGATGGTGCCGATCGGCGCGTGGATATTACGCTCACCCTCGAAGAGGTGCTGCATGGAGTGGAGCGTGAGATCGAGGTGGAGCGGTTGCGCCTCTGCCCCCGCTGCCGAGGTTTAGGTGCTGAACCGGGCACCTCACCCGAACGCTGCCCCGAATGTCACGGCTCTGGGCGCGTGCGCTTCACCCAAACAACCATTTTAGGCACCATCACGCGCGTGGTGCCGTGCCAGCGCTGCCGCGGTGAGGGCGAGATTATCCGCACGCCTTGCCGCGAATGTCGTGGCGAAAAGCGCGTGCTGCAACGCGACCATCTACCACTCACCATCTCACCCGGCGTGGAGGAGGAAACGGTCTTTATGCTGCGCGGCGAGGGCGACTCAGGACTGCGCGGTGGCAGTGATGGCAACCTCTATGTGGTCGTGCACATCGCCCCCCACCCACGCTTCAAACGGCACGGCAACGACCTGATTACCCAGCTCAATCTCTCGTTCCCCCAGCTTGTGCTGGGCGACGCGATCGAAATCGAAACGCTGGACGGCAAATATACTCTGGAGGTCCCCGAACTGACCGAGCCGAACAGCGAGCTGGTCATTGAAGGGCTGGGTTTGCCTGACCCGCGCACGGGTAGGCGCGGCAACCTGCGTGTGCGCATCGGGCTGAAAATGCCTAAAAAGCTCACCGATGCCCAGCGCAACCTGCTGCGCCAATATGCTGAAGCAAGCGGCATCCGCCTCAAAAAGTATGCCGACGCTGAGCCGGCAAGCTTCCTTGAGCAGCTCAAGCGCACGCTGAAACGGGAGGAATAGCGCATGCCCCAGGTTGCTTCGGTAGGGATTTTGGTAGCCGATGTGGTGGCATATCCTGTCGCAACCTATCCAGAGCGGGGGGTCTGCGTGCATGTGCAGCGCATGGAACTCCATGTGGGCGGTTGCGCCTCCAACACAGGGCTTGCCCTTGCCAAACTGGGCATCGATACCGTGGTCATCGGCAAGGTGGGCGACGACCCCTTCGGCGATTTTCTGATTAATGAGCTGCGACGACATGGCGTGCGCACTGAAGGCATCCGTCGCACCCGTGAGGCGGGCACCTCCAGCACGATGGTGATGGTGCATCCCGATGGCGAACGCTCCTTCATCCACTACATGGGGGCGAATGCCCTTTTTAGACCCGACGACATCGACTGGCAGTTAGTGCAAGGGTGCAAGGTGTTCCATTTGGCGGGTGCGTTCCTGATGCCCTCGATGGACGGTGAGCCAGCGGCGCAGGTGTTGCAGCGGGCGCGTTCGATGGGGCTAATTACCTGCCTCGACACCACCTGGGACGCGACGGGTGGCTGGATGCGCACGCTGGCGCCCTGCCTGCCCCATCTGGACTACATCGTGCCGAACTACGGCGAGGCGTCGCAACTCACTGGCGAAACCGAACCCGAACGAATTGCCGATCGGCTGCTTGAGGCAGGTGTCGGCACGGTAGTTATCAAGATGGGGAGCGACGGCTGCTTCGTCAAGAATCGTGACACTGCTTTCCATCTGCCTGCCTACCCGGTGGCGATGGTAGACGCACTGGGGGCAGGTGACTGCTTCAGCGCAGGATTCACAGCAGGACTTGCCCTCGGTTGGGACTTAGAGCGAACCGCACGGTTGGCGAATGCGGTTGGTGCACTCTGCGTCACCCAACTGGGCGCGACAACGGGTGTGCGCCCTTTGCAAGAGACGCTGGCGTTTGCTGGGATCGGGGATTAGGCTTCCCGCTCGTCCTAAGCAAAAAAAGCAAGGGCTGCCACTATGCCTAAGCGAAGCGAGGAAATCTCATGGCTAATTCAACCCACTTCAAACCTTTGCGGGCAGGAAGCGTGAACGCCTCCCTGTCCAACTAATATAAAGACGCTCTCGTGGACGCATCATCGCAGTATAAAGCAGATTACGTTCCCGTTGGAGAACCTCCTGTAGTTCGTGGTGGTCAGCACACGAAATTATAGCGCTCTGCGAAGGGAACATGTTGTCAGAAGCACCCACGATGGCAACGGCGCGAAATTCCAGTCCTTTGCTGGCATGAGCCGTTCCCACATACACCTGGTAATCCAATGCAACGATGCCCTGCCCAAGCGGGCAAGAGGTTAGCCCCAGTTTGCGGAGGGCAGGCTCGACCAATTCACTAAGCAGCTCTTTGCTACGCGCCAGGATCGCTATCTGATTATAGGGGATGCCGTCAGCATGGCAGCGCTGCAGCCAATTGGTCAGGCGTCGCCGCTCCTCTTCATACGATTCACAGGCAACCAACTCAGGATCCAAACCGCGAAGGCACGGCACAGGGCGCAGTCCAGTCTGGATATCCTCTTGCTCGTCCCATGCTCGAGCAAGTTCCGCTTGCCGCTCTGGGGGAAGCACACGCTCAGCAGCCCGCTGAATCTGCAGCGTATTGCGGTAGTTGATGCGCAAGCGCATGCTACGCCCGCGCACATCGATATTGTAATGCACCCAAGGCACACTCCGAGCGTAGATGCGTTGTGCTACATCGACGCAGAAAAAGAGATTGTCTGGTTGGTCCGCAGGTGCGAGGCTCTGCAGCAGGCGCATCTGAGCGGGTCCAAAGTCTTGCGCCTCATCCGCAATCACACAGCGGAAGGGCGGTTTCTTCTGGAAGCGATTTGCAAGTTCGTAGCAGGCTAAGTTGGGCGTCATTATCCCGGCATTTAGCAGCCGTTGACGCATCGCCGCAAAAAGGCTCCAAAGTTGCTCCCGCTGTCGCGGGTTTAAGGGGACGCCCCGACCTATCCGCTCGAAACGGAGATATTCCTCAACAGAGCGAATATTCCACGCATCAATCACCCGCTCCCACTCCTGCCAGACAAATTCTGCAGAAAATCCGCTCCCGTGCGTTGCGCAAAGCGCATCAAAAC
>JBCNVA010000022.1:0-17442 GCA_039630445.1 Armatimonadota bacterium | reverse complement strand
TGCTGAAGACTTTTGACATCGGAGGGTGTGTTGCCCTTGTTCAACTGCGCAGGTGCCAGCGCCATCAACAGGCTCACCCAACCAATGAGCAACCAAACTCGCCTCATCAGGGGAAGTATACCCCTTCCAAAAGGGCAAATTAGGACTAAAGTCCCTTGCATCCTGACCGCTCCATCGATTATACTGGGGGTTAGAATACAAGAAGTTCCTCTCTCCCCTCCAAGAAGAGGGTGGGAGGGGAGCATGTAGCATGACCAGAATGGGAGGTTATATCCCTTGTCACAGATGCCCGCGATGGAGACTATATGAAAGCAGCACAAGCTCCATGTCGATGGGTGAAGGTTCTTTGCGGATTCGCGACGATCCGCAAAAGCAGGAAATCTGGAACTTCTGAAAGCCTAGACCTATAAATTGGGACTAAAGTCCCTTGCATGTGGTAGTATCGACAGGATATAACTGAGACAGCACCGTGTGGGAGGGGAAGGCGATTTAGGGGTACAGGTCGCCCGAGGATGTCGCGAGGCTTCCTTCCAGACAGGGGATCGTCCCTGCCGTGCCTGCCGGCCGGGCGGCTAACTGCCGCCCGGCTCTTTTTTGCTTAACGGGACTTCGAATTAACCCACGCCACCGCGAATTAACGGCATGATAAGAGGGAGTGCCACACAGAGAACCCTAACGGTAATTGGTATAATAACCCAACTTGCTACCTGTCATTTTTGAGTAGGCGAGATTCCTCGCTCCGCTCGGAATGACAGGGCGTTTTATGCGGCAGTGAACTTGTCATTCCGAGCCGAAGGCGAGGAATCTCAGATAGGTGGCAAGTTGGGTTATAATAACAAAAACTCCTATGAAAATCGTGCTGGCGGGCGGTGCGGGTTTTATCGGGCGGGCGATGGCGCGAGCGTGGGTGGGGCAGCATGAGGTCGTTGTGCTGACCCGTGAGGTGGAGCGTGCGCGCCAGCGGCTGCCAGAGGGCGTGGCGTGCGTGCGCTGGGATGGGGAGACGCTGGGCGAGTGGGTGTCCGTGCTGGAAAGCGCTGATGTGCTGATTAACCTGGCGGGTGAGAGCATCGCACAGCGCTGGACGCCTGCCGTCAAGGAGCGCTTGCGCCAGAGCCGTCTGCAACCCACGCGCCTGCTGGTGGAGGCACTTGCTCAGCTTCGTCAGCCCCCCGCGACGCTGCTGCAGGCGTCCGCGATCGGCTTCTATGACCAGAACCCCACGCTTGAAGTGGACGAGAACAGCTCGCCAGGCGAGGGGTTTCTGGCGGAGATGTGTGTGGCATGGGAGGCGGCGGCACGCCCTGCCGAAGCGCAGGGTGTGCGCGTCTGCTGGCTGCGGATCGGCATCGTGCTGGGTGAAGGGGGTGGCGCCCTCGAAAAGATGGTGCTCCCGTTTCGGCTGGGCGTCGGAGGTCCTCTCGGCTCCGGCAGGCAATGGCTCTCGTGGATTCACCTCGACGATGTGGTCGGAGCGGCTTACTTTTTAATGAATCGTCCCGATCTTTCGGGCGCGTTCAACTTCACCGCGCCGAACCCTGTGACGATGAGCGAGTTTGCCCGTGTGCTGGGCAAAGTTTTACGCCGCCCTGCGGGGATGCGCGTGCCCGCTTTCGCCCTTAGGCTGATGCTGGGCGAGATGGCTGAATCGCTTCTGCAGGGTTCGCGCGTGCTGCCCAGACGATTGCTGGATGCAGGCTATGCCTTTCAGTATCCTGAGCTGGAGAGCGCCTTGAGGGCGGTGCTGACGCCATGATCCGCACCTTCAGCTGGCAGGCGATGGGCACGGAGTATCAACTCCATCTTGTCGAGGCGGACCCAGCCCGTGCTGAGGCAATCGCAGAAGCCTTGCGCGAGGAAGTGAAGCGTCTGGAGCGTCAGCTGAGCCTCTATCAACCCGACAGTGATGTCTGCTACCTGAATGCGCGTGCTGCAAAGGAGCCTGTTCGCGTCGAGCCGGGGCTGTTCCAGCTGCTGCAGACCTGCAAGACGCTGTGGGAGCAGACCGAAGGTGCGTTCGACCCGACCATCACGCCGCTGCTGCGCCTGTGGGGCTTTGTGGAGCGTCGCTATCGGGTGCCCTCACCCGATGAGATAGCCGAGACGCTGGAACGGGTCGGAATGGAGTGGGTTCTGCTGGAGCCAGAAGGGCGGTGGGTCTACTACGCACGCGAAGGCATCGAACTGAGCTTTGGCGCGATAGGCAAGGGCTGGGCAGTGGCGCGTGGTGTACGCCTGCTGGAGCAGTTTGGCGTTGCCGCTGCGTTGCTTTCAGCGGGTGGCAGCACACTTTATGCAGTGGGAGCGCCTCCCGATTTGGAAGGTTGGGCAGTAGAAATCCCCCATCCAGAGGATGCCACATCGCCTGCCGAAGTGGTGCATCTACGCGACGGCGCCTTCTCTACCTCTGGGGGCACGGAACAGTTCTTCGAAGTGGATGGACGGCGTTATGCACATATTCTCGATCCCCGCACAGGTTATCCCGCGGACAAGCTGCTCAGTGTCTCGGTGTGTGCGCCTGACCCGACGCTGACCGACGCGCTCAGCACGGCATTGTTTGTCGGTGGGCAATCGCTGATTGAACGCTGGCAGTGTCACCCTCAGGTGCGAATCTGGCATTTTGCCTGAGAAATCACCGCTTTCTGTTGCGCAAAAGGCAGGAATCAGGGGCTATATGTTGTAGGGGAAGGGGGATGGTAGGCGCAAGGCGGATGGGGAGATTAAGATGGGGGCTTTGGGCGCTGGCGCTGGTGCTTAGCGTCGCGCTCATGCCGCGTTCCGCATCGATCTATGCGCAGTGGCAGCGCACCCGTGCGGAGGTACGCACCCTCGAGGCGCAGGTACGCCAATTGCAACAAGAGGAGGCGGCGCTGCGCCAGCAGCTGCAGCGGCTTTCCACCCCCGCGGGCAAAGAGGCACTAGCACGCGAGAAGGGCTGGATTAAGCCTGATGAACAGCCCCTGCAGATTGTGCCCGAGTGAACCCCCCTCGAAAAATTACCTGTTTTTGCCCGAATCGGGAGCGAATCACCCCCGATTCGCCCCAAAATCGCGCCGGACCTCTTGACATTTGGGGGTAAGATGTGCTATAATAGGGGTGTAAGGCGGATCTGCCCCCGCCTGAACAGTCTGTAGAAAAACGCAGAGAGGAGGATATAAGCATGTTGACGCGCGTTGCAGGTATAGCGCTTTGCGCCCTGTTGGCTGCGAACGCATTTGCGTTCTTTGGCGAGACGGAACCGAACAACACTCGGTCGGCGCCCGATCCGTTGGTATTTCAACCACCTGCTTACAATGTTCCGTGGTCGGATGTTGGTTTGTTGAGCCTAACTGCCAACGACTCCGACTTCTTCAAGATCTGGCTGAACAGAGGCGATTGGCTAACCGCCATCACCTTCCCAATATCGCAAAACAATACCCGTCCTGACACCGTGATGGCACTTTTCGATGCTGTCGGCACAACGGCATTGGTGTTCAACGACGACGCAGGCTCCATTGGTAGTCTTGGTTCTGCCATCCGCTGGCAGGCGACTGCATCGGGTTATTACTTCCTTGCCATCACGGGCTATCACGGTTTTGCAGGTCAGAACCAGCTCAGCTACTACGAAGGTGTGACCCACTCCGAAACAGGCTCCTACATTCTGACCATAAGCGTGGTGCCGGAGCCAGCGAGCTTGATCGCGCTGGGCACGGGGCTGGTTGGCTTGATCGCCCTGCGTCGGCGCCGCCGATAAGGTTCCTTTCCGCCAGCGAAGTACCCTCTGGGGGGCATCCTCTGCCGCCCCCCTTCTTTTGCGCTATATCTCAAGCGATGGGTTGAACCTCAAACTGGCGTGCCTCCATCGCCTGCAGGAGTGCCCAGGCGGTGTCCAGTGCCGTGAGGCATGGAATGCCATACTCCACTGCCGCACGCCGAATGACAAGACCCTGCTGTTCCGCCTTGCGATCGGGGCTGACCGTGTTGATGAGCAGCTGGATGCGCCGATTGACGAGGTAATCCAGTAGGTCAGGTTTCCCCTGCCCGATTTTGGGCACGATTTGCACGGGCAATCCCGCCTTTTGAAGGGCGCGTGCCGTGCCATAGGTGGCGTAGAGCTTGAACCCTCGTGCGTGGAACGCCTGTGCCAGCGCGACACCCTCTGCTTTATCCTTGTCTGCCAGCGTGAGCAGCACCCTGCCCTTGCGGGGGATATGGATGCCCGCCGCCACCATCGCCTTGTAAAGGGCAGCGGCATAGGTGCGGTCAATGCCCATCACCTCCCCTGTGGAGCGCATCTCGGGTCCCAACGCAACCTCCACTCGCTTCAGTTTGAGGCTGGAGAACACAGGCGCCTTGACCGCCACGCGGCTGGGCTTCTCACCAATCCATACTGCCTTCCCAGGCTCCCCAAGAGCGGGGATCGAGGCACGAAGCGGAACTCCCATCTGCGCCGCCACAGCAAGTTTCACCATCGGCACGCCCGTCACTTTGGATAGATAGGGCACAGTGCGACTGGCACGCGGGTTCGCCTCAATCACAAAGACTTTACCTCCCTCATCCTCGCAGTTCGCGATCACAAACTGCACATTGATTAGCCCGCACACCTTGAGCGCCTGTGCCAGGCAGAGAGCGTAGTCGATGATTTGCGCCTGCTCCGATTCGCTGAGCGTTTGCGGCGGCACAACGGTCATGCTATCCCCCGAATGCACGCCCGCCCGCTCGATATGCTCCATAATCGCAGGGATAAGAAACCGCTCGCCGTCGCCGATCAGATCGACTTCCGCCTCCTTGCCTTCCAGGTACTTATCCACCAGCACGGGCGCGCCAGGGAACGCCATCACGGCAGAACGCCAGTAGGTCTCCAGCTCGGCATCGGACCGCACAATTTCCATCGCACGCCCCCCCAGCACATAGGAGGGACGCACCAGCACAGGATAGCCAATCGCTTGTGCCGTCCGCAGCGCCTCCTCCAGCGTCAGCACAGCACACCCAGGCGGGCGTGGGATGCCCAGTTGCTCCAACAGCGCATCGAACCGACGCCGATCCTCTGCGATGTCGATCGATTCGGGCGGCGTGCCAGGCATCGAGACGCCGAACGCCTGCAGCGATTTGACCAGATTGATGGCGGTCTGACCACCAAACTGCACCAACACGGGAATCGTCGCCGCGTCCTCCTCTGGGCTAAGGGGAAAGTTGATACCGCCCTCATATTCCAGCACATTCAGCACATCCTCCAGCGTGACGGGGTCAAAATAGAGCGCATCAGAGATGTCGAAATCAGTGGAAACGGTCTCTGGGTTGTTATTCAGGATAATCGCATAGTAGCCCAGCTCGCGCAGGGTCTTGACCGCGTGCACGGCAGAGTAGTCAAACTCGATGCCCTGACCGATCCGAATGGGTCCCGACCCCAGCACCAGCACCTTGCGGGGGTGTGGGGGCGTCAGGCGGTCATGCTCGCCATGGTAGGTGCTGTAAAAATAGGGTGTTTGGGCTTCGAACTCGCCCGCGCAGGTATCCACCATCTTGAAGGCAGGCAGGATCCCCAACGCCTTGCGCGCGGCTCGTACCTGCGCTTCGCTTAGCCCCGTGATTTGTGCCAAAAACTTGTCGGGGAACTGCCACTCCTTGGCACGGCGCAGAAGACCTATCGTAGCGTCGGCGTCCCCGCGTAGCGTCGGCGCCCCGCCGACGACAGTGGAGTCCGTAGCGTCGGCGTCCTCGCCGACGACAGCAGGATTCGTAGCGTCGGCGTCCTCGCCGACGAAAGTTTCCCCGCGTAGCGTCGGCGTCCCGCCGACGAACCAGCTCATCAACCAGTCAGGCACTCCTTTGCGCAGCGAACATTCATCTGCATCCCACCAGCCGCGCTGGACATCTTCGCGGAGAGTGATTTGCACTCGGGCAAGTTCGTCGGCGGGGACGCCGATTTTCGTAGCGTCCGCGTCTCGTGAACGGGATTGCTCGTCGGCGTCCCCGCCGACGCTATGAGTGTCTGGCTCGTCAACCGAGACATCCTGAGCGTAGCGTCTGCGTACCGCAAACGAGCTACCAACAAAGCTGCCTATGCGATGACGGAGCAAAGTCCATTCTGGGTTCAAGAGCGTGTAAATCAACGCGAGTTCGAACTCTTGCTGATTTCGAATCAGACGCTGGAAGTAGTCGCGTTCCCAAACAGGCGCACGAGCAACCTTACGCTTCGTAAACTGGTGCGCTGTATAGCTTTTCCAAGAGTGAATAATCTGGCTGAGCGGGTAATTTGGCAAAGGCTGCACAACAACATGGACATGGTTGGGCATCACGCACCAGCCCCAGAGAATATATCGTTGCAGATGGAAATGCTGAAGTGCCTCCCCGACTATTTGGGCGTTGTTTTCATCAGCAAGTATACACCCGCCGTGTCCTGCGTGGAGTAGAGCATCAAACTGCTCCGAAAGAAGCCATCGTATACGCTGGCGTTCCTGAGCGGTAAGTTGAGCGGGTGCTTGGTTGCCTCGCTGGAGAAGTGCGTTTCGCTCCTGTAGATATTTCTGCAGCGCCTCGTGGGGGAGAGAGTCGGCAAGGCGAAAGGTGACAAAATATGTGGCGTTTTCTGCTACCCAGTGGGGTAGGCGCGCACCTGAGAGTTGGGTGATTTCGCGGAAGGAAGGAAAATAGAGGGTTGTTATCGTTTCATCAGCGGGGACGTTAACGCTGCCGACCTTCCGTCGGCGGGGACGCCGACGCTACGCAGAGCGCGTTCAATTCGTCGGCGGGGACGCCGACGCTATGACCTTCCGTCGGCGGGGACGCCGACGCTACGCAGAGCGCGTTCGATCGCTGGCGGGGACGCCGACGCTATGACCTTCCGTCGGCGGGGACGCCGACGCTACCGTAGCGTCCGCGTCTCGCGGACGACTTTCGGGTTCATCCGTCGGCGGGGACGCCGACGCTAGGAGTGTCTGTTTCGAATCCATCGATTGGGATGTATCAATCGGCGATGGCGATGTATCGGTCGACGATTGGTAGGCATCAGTTGTCGATGGATACGTATCGATCGCCGATCGATAGGTATCAATCGCCGATTGATAAGCATCATTCAGCGTTCGACACAATAACTCTCGGAGTGCCCCGCTGCGCGCGATCAGTTCCTGCTCCATCTCCACGAGGCTTTTGATTTTGTGCAGGAACCACGGGTCGATATGGCTCAGTCCGTAGACCTCCTCCACCAGCCAGCCGCGGCGGAAGGCTTCAGCGATGTAAAAGAGGCGCATGTCGTTTGGGGTGGCTATCAGTGTCTCCAGCTCCATCGGGCTAAGACGGGCTGCGGGGGGATAGCGCAGGTCGCTCAGACCGATTTCCAACCCGCGCACCGCCTTCATCAGTGCGCCCTCAAAGGTGCGATCGATTGCCATCGCCTCGCCCGTCGCCTTCATCTGTGTGCCCAGCGTGCGGTCGCCCGTCGGGAACTTGTCAAACGGGAAGCGCGGGATCTTGACCACACAATAGTCCAGCGCGGGTTCAAACGCTGCCGAAGTGCCCGTGATGGGGTTGCGGATTTCATCTAAGCGCAGCCCGATGGCGATTTTGGCAGCGATGCGGGCGATCGGATAGCCTGTCGCCTTGGACGCCAGCGCGCTGGAACGGCTCACGCGCGGGTTCACCTCAATCACATAGTAGTCGCTGCCGTTCGGGTTCAGCGCCAACTGCACATTGCACCCGCCCTGAATCCCCAGCGCCCGAATAATCCGCAGCGAGGCGGTTCGAAGCAGCTGATACTCAAAATCGCTCAGTGTCTGCGAGGGGGCAACCACGATGGAGTCGCCCGTATGCACACCCATCGGGTCGATGTTCTCCATATTGCAGACCACGATGGCGTTGTCGGCACCGTCGCGCATCACTTCGTACTCGATCTCCTTCCAGCCCAGCAGCGAGCGCTCCACTAAGATCTGGTGGCGCATGGAGAGTTGCAGCCCTTTTGTGCCGATCTCGATGAGTTCATCGGGGTTGCGGGCGATGCCACCGCCCGTGCCACCGAGGGTATAGGCAGGGCGCACCACGCAGGGATAGGGTACAAGCGTCGCGATGTGCCGCAACTCGCCCACGCTCTCCACCACCCACGATTCGGGCACAGGCTCGCCAATCTGGCGCATCAGCTCGCGGAACCGTTCGCGATCCTCCGCCGCTTGAATGGCAGAGAGGGGTGTGCCCAGCAGCCGCACGCCATATTTATCCAAAATGCCGCGCACGGCAAGCTCCGTTGCGAGGTTCAGCCCCGTTTGCCCCCCAAGCGTGGGCAGCAGCCCGTCAGGGCGTTCCTGCGCAATCACGCGCTCCGCAAACTCCACCGTCAGGGGTTCAATATATACGCGGTCGGCGGTTTCGGGGTCGGTCATAATCGTGGCGGGATTGGAGTTGATTAGCACAACCTCCAGACCTTCCTCGCGCAGCGAGCGGCACGCCTGCGAACCTGAGTAGTCAAATTCGGCAGCTTGCCCGATCACGATCGGGCCCGAGCCGATCACCATAACCTTTCTTAGCGACTTATCGATAGGCATCGTCTCCTCCCTTGTCGCCTCACTGGACGGACTTAAAGGGATGTGGCTATGAGTATACCCCCTGATGGGCAGGACAGATGGGCGCACCTTCGAATTCTGCACCTGCGGGAGGACAGGCGATGAAAGGCAGACGGCTGCTGCCAATCCTATTCGGCTGGCTCTGGCTATGCGCTTGGGCAGACACGGAGATTTTCCTGGCGAGGCTGGAGACCTTCGAACCCGAGCGCGACACGATTGTGCTGAAGCGTCTGGGCAGACCAGAGGTGAATGCCAGTCTGCATAAGCGCGTGCGCCTCTGGCTGAACAAGCAGCCCGTCTCTGCCGATCAATTCCAGCAGATGGTGGGGCAGCAGGTGATGGTGCGGATGAGCGTGGGCACAGCCACCCGCCCCATCATCCGTGAGATGGCAGACCCCGACACATGGAAATGGCTCGAGAAGGTGCGTCGTGGCATTATTAAAGGCGTGCTGGTCAGCATCGAGTCGGACTATCTGATCGTGGAGTTCCCTGACAAGCAGCGATTTGCTTATAAGTTCACCCAAAACACCCGCTTCACGCGCAACGGAAAACCCGCCACCATAGAGGATTTTGCTGTTGGAGAGACGCTCTACATCGCGCCCCGCCTGCTTTCAAACTTGGACACGATGGCGTTAGCAGTCAGCAATATGGAGAAGGATGCCCAGATTGGACGCGAACGCAGTCTGCCCACCGTTAGCGGCACGCTTCTGGCAATCGACAGGGAGAACAAGATGCTGCGCATGCGCACGCGCGCGGGCGACCTCCGCGAGTTCCGATACGACGACCAAACGGTGTTCACCCTCAAAGGCAAGCCCATCGAGGTGGAGCGGATCAAACCACCTGTGCCTGTGACGGTACATCGCAAGCGCGACGAGCAGGGCAACGATTATGCTCGCCGAGTGACGATTCAGCCCGAGCAAAAGAAGTCTACTGGGTCTGGCGAAATGGTGAAGTAGCGAAATGGCGAAATAGCGAAACGGGAGCGATTGCCTCTATGCGTTTCACGCTGCTCCCTTAGGCGTCTAAAATATTAATCGGAGTGGCAAGGCGCGGTTTTCGGTGGCGATGGCGACGGATTGGCGTCATGCGGGCGGGGCTGATGCTCCTGCTAATGCTGCCTTTTGCTGATGCAGGGGCGCAGCCGCCGCTGCCTCTGCTGACGCTGCCCAAAGAGGTCACCGACTATCTCGGCAGGGAAACACCCCCTGCCAACCGACCGCCTGCTACGCCTGAACCAACGCGCCGCGCCGAACGACGGAACACCTTCGATGCTATCCGCAACGCCCTACGCTCGTGGGATGCCTTTGAGCAGGAGCTGCGCACGCGCGTGACCATTAGCGGGCGTAAAACGATGGGCTTCCACTTGCATCAAGTGGAGGGCGACGCCGCCTCGTTCCGTGACCAGAACTACTACGGACAGGGCGGGCAACGCACCACCGACTACACAGACCTCAGTATCCGCGTGGATAGGCTGTTCGGTCTGCTTAGCTTCGACTGGCGCTGGAGCAACAGTCGGTTCCGCAACCCTTTCGATACGCGCATCACTTGGACTTATGAATCACCCAACTTCACGATGGAATGGGGCGACATTAATGCTGTGCTGGGCGGGCAAAATCAATTGGTGGCGTTCCACCGCACGCTGAAAGGGGCAATCGCTACGGCGAAGTTCGGGCGGAGTTCGCTGCGCTATATCACCTCCGAGACCAAAGCCGCTGCCCGCACCATCACCATTCAAGGCAACGACAGCCCTGGTCCCTACTACCTGCAAGGTAGCCAGATTGTGGACGGCAGCGAGCGCGTGCAGGTCGATGGGGTCGAGAAGCGTCGCGGGGAGGACTACACCATCGATTACTACGCGGGCATTCTGCAGTTCCGCGAAGGCATGATTATCCCGCGCACCTCCACGATTGTGGTGACCTACGAGACCTATGCCTTCAACTCGCGCCCCAGCCGACTGGATGGCTGGCGGTTCGAGACGCAGCTGGGGAGAGGCATCAATTTAGGGGTTAGCATGCTGTCGCAGAAGGTGCGCGGTGGGTTGGGACTGCGCCCCCGCACGGAGCAGTTCTACGGGCGCGGCGCGCCCAGCGTGCCGTACGATCTGGACTTCCCACCCCTGCGCGACAGCGCGCACCCCATCGTGGTGCTGGTAGCGGGCGCACCCCAGCGGGAAGGAGAGGACTACTACTTTGACCCTGTGCTGCCTTATCGCTTCTACTTCACGCGCTTCATCCCCCAGACCCTGATCGTGCAGGTTACCTACACGCCGCTGCCCGACCCCGGCTCGACGATTGGGGGCAATCGGGAAGTGATCGGGGCGGACATTACCTTCCCGCTGGGCAAAATCGGCAACATCGTGTGGAATGTGGCACGCAGTCGGGCACAGACGCTGGGCGCGTCGCTGGAAGGCATCGCCCATATCGCCGAAGCCAAACTCAACTTCGGACGCATGAACCTGAACACCGTGTATCACCGCATCCCAGCCGAGTTCATTAGCATCGAGTCGGTCGGCTTCCGTCGCAACGAGACGGGACATCGGAGCAACCTGTCCTATCAATTAGGCAGGGCAACGCAGTTTCAGCTGAACTGGAGCCAGTCGCGTGTGGCGTCGCTTAACCCGCTGAGCGGTGGCTTCAGCACCAGCTTCACGGATACCGACATTCGCACCTATACACTGTCGCACACGCCCGCAAATGGCTTCTCAATCAATCTGACCCGCACGCAGAACCGCGCCACCTCCACAAGCAGCCACAACCAGCAGACGATAGACGCCCTTAGCATCGGGCGCACATGGAAAAATCTCACGCTCACGCTGGGCTATGACCGTACTGATGCCGTTTCGCGCTTTCGGGGTTCGGGTGGCTCGCCCACTGAGCAAACCTATCGCATCCAGAGCCTGCGTGCGCGAGTGGACTGGACAGTCAATGAGCGCCTGACCATTCAGGGCACAGCGGCGACCAGCGACATTCGCCAAACGAACTCCGCTACACGGGCACGCGACTTCAGCCTGAGCGCATCGTGGCGTCCCACCGACCGACTGGAGATGAGCTACCGCTGGAGTGATTTGGACTCAGGCACGCTGGGACGCGACTTCTTTGGACGCACGCGCCAGGGTGGATTCCAGCCACCGCTTGGCGGCGGATTCCAGAACCCGTGGGGTGTAGGCTACAACGGCAACGGCTTCTCATCGGGCGCGCCCTCCTTCAGCGGCTACACCTACTACGGCGTGCGCGGCAAGGGACACGAACTGAACCTGCGCTGGACACCTTTTGATACCGTCTCAGTCGATGTGCAGGCGAGCATCCAGCGCGCCGCGGGCGACTTCCAGACCAACAGCGAGCAGCGCGCCCTGTCAGTAGGCGTGAGCTACCTGCCCTTTGAGTGGCTCGCGCTGAACGCCACATGGTCGAAGCAAGATGTGGAATTTCTCACGGCATCGGGCAGCTCCAAAAACGAATACCTCGCCCTCTCGGCAGAGATTGGTCCGCTCAACCGCTGGACTTTTAACATCAACTTCTACCAGATGACTACGCAGAGCGTGCTGGGCGAGGGGTTTAGTGGCACTCCCGGCGCGTTCACGCAGCAGCCAGTGGGGCTGGCGTTCCGTGCCAGCTACGCGATTGCTCAGAACCAGAGCCTGTTTGCCGAGTGGCAGCGCACCGACTTGCGCGGCTACCTGGCGTCGCGCGACACCCTGTTCAATTTCGGCTATGAGTACCGCATCACGCGCAACCTCTCCTTCGTGCTGAGCTACCGATTCCGCGAGCAGCTGAACCTCGACCCGCAGTACCGCCAGTATAGCTACCGCGCCCGCTCCCTGGATGCTAACCTCAACTTCCAGTTTTAAACCGAGAGAACCTAACCTATTTAGCTGATGGTAGTCTGCCCACAAGGTATAATCCTTCTGGTGGAAGCCGATGCCGTTCGATGAGATGGACATCCGTGACCTGATCGAGTTTTTGGAAAAGCATCCTGATTGGAAGGCGGAACTCCTTAGGGTGCTCCTGACGGAGGAACTTTTGCGCCTCCCACAGTTGGTTGCACAACTGGCTGCTCAAGTGGAGCGATTGGTTTACGCTACAGAAAGGCATGAGCAGGTTCTGCAACGCCACGAGCAGCTGCTGCAACAGATTCTGGAGGTGCAGTATCGTCACGAGCAGACGCTCCAGCGTCATGAGCAGCTGTTGCAGCAGATTTTGGAGACGCAGTTGCGCCACGAACAGGCACTCCAACGCCACGAGGAGATCCTCCAGCGTCATGAGCAGCTGTTGCAGCAAATTCTGGAGGTACAGTATCGCCACGAGCGGCGATTGGAACGCCTCGAACGCGATATAGCCCCTCTCAAAGGTATGGCGATCGAGTGGCGTATCTACCGCAATGCACCTGCCTATCTGGCACGGTTTGTCCGTCGTTGTCGCTTGCTCTCTCATGAGGAGCTGGAAGAGATTCTGGAGAAGGCGGTCGATGAGGGGCGACTGAGCGATGCGGAAACGGACGACATCCGACTGGCGGATTTTATTGTGTACGGGCGTAGCCGACAGGACAGGCAGGAGTTATATGTGGTGATTGAAGCCTCTTGGGGGCTTGGCATCAAGGATGTGGAGCGGGCGGCGCGTCGGGCACGGCTCTTTGCCCGCACAGGCAAGCGCGCGATGCCCGCCGTGTTGGGCAGCTGGATCTCGCCTGAAGCGACTCAGCTGGCGCATCAGACAGGTGTCGAAGTAGCTATCGTGCCCTATGACAATGAGGAGGAACCTGAGGAGTAAGGAGGTTGACCGTGGGCGAAGTACGGATACTGCTCAAATGCCGCGATATTCCTGATTATGATGAGCTGAAAGTATATGAGGCGCACGGCGGCTACCAAGCGCTGCGCAAAGCGCTGCAGATGGAGCGCCAAGCGGTGATCGAGGAGGTCAAAAAGTCGGGGCTACGCGGGCGCGGTGGTGCGGGCTTCCCCGCATGGATTAAGTGGAACGGTCTCCCCAAGGACGACGAGAAGCCTCACTATGTGCTGTGCAACTCCGATGAGGGCGAGCCGGGCACTTTCAAAGATTTCGAGCTGATGTATCGCGCGCCCCATTTGCTCGTTGAAGGCATGATCATCGCGGGCTATGCCGTCCGGGCGCGAACCGGCTACATCTACATCCGTGGCGAGTATGTGGAGTGTGCCCGCAAGGTGCGCAAAGCGATCGATCAGGCGTATGCAGCGGGCTATCTGGGCAAGAATATCCTTGGCAGCGGCTTCGATCATGACATCTACATTCACATGGGGGCAGGCTCCTATGAGTGTGGCGAGGAATCGGCGATGATGTCCAGCCTGATGGGCGAGCGCGGCATGCCCCGCCTGAAGTTTCCCCACGCGCCCCTGCCCACCGTCGCTGGGCTGTGGGATTGCCCCACCCTGATCAACAACTGCGAAACACTTTGCTGCGTGCCCCACATCATTCTGAATGGGGGAGAATGGTATGCGCAGTACGGCGCCAGCACCAAGAACAGCCGCGGCACCAAAATTTTCTCCGTGAGCGGGCATGTGAACAAGCCGGGCAACTATGAGGTGGAGTTCGGCACGCCGTTGATGGAGCTAATTGAGATGGCAGGCGGTGTGGCAGGTGGCAAGCTCAAGGGGATCATCCCCGGTGGCTCCTCGATGCCTATCCTGCCTGCCGACAAGTGCGAGGATGCCATTATTGGCTACGAGGAACTGATGGAAAAGGGCAGCATGGTTGGCTCTGGGGGCTGCATCGTGCTGAACGAGCATACCTGCATCGTGCATTTTGCATGGCGCACAGCGGAGTTCTACGCCCACGAATCGTGCGGCAAATGCACGCCCTGCCGCGAGGGCACACGCTGGATGGTGCAGATTCTGGAACGCATCCTGCAGGGCAAGGGACGCATGGAGGATATCGACCTGCTGCTGGAGATTTGCAACCATATTGATGGGCGTAGCTTCTGTGCGCTGGGCGACGCCGCCGCTTGGCCCATCCGCGCCTTCATCAAAAACTACCGTGAGGAATTTGAATACTTCATACGGCACGGGCGCAGTATGTACGCTGACAACCCCATCTCGCAAACGATGTTTCCGCCCAAAGGCTACCGGCGCTACGACCCGATGCGCTACGAATACACTTATGGCAGTCTACTCCGCACAGCGCCCTCGTCGCCCGCGAGCATCCCATAAAAAGAGGTGGTTGAGCGCAAGGCTTTTGGGCAATCACCTCTTGCCGATTCAGGTATCCTTGTAAGTGGGTGCGGACGATGCGCGTCCTACTGGGGCTTTGTGGGCTACTCTTGCTGCTGATAGGGGCGGCGCAGGAGCAGAAAATCCTGCCGGGCGACTCGCTCAAAATCACTATTCAGCAAGATGCGTCGCTCTCCCGCGTCTATCAAGTGGACGAAAAGGGCAACCTGCAGATGCCGCTAATTGGGGTCATCAAAGCTGCAGGCATGACCCCCAAAGAGCTTGCCGATGAGATTGCCCGTCGCCTGCGCGAAGGGGACTTCATTCGCAACCCGCGGGTGACAGTGGAAATCGTGGGGCGGGCGGAGCGTAAAGTGAGCGTTACGGGCGCGGTACGCAGGGCAGGCGAGTTCACCCTGCAGCCGGGCTGGCGGCTGTCCGATGCCCTGCGCGAGGCGGAGCCGAGCGATGTCGCCGACCTGAGTGCAATCCGACTGGAACGATTGGACGGTACGAAACTCACCCTCAACTTCCTGAAGTTCCAGCAGGAGGGTGACCAGAACGCGAACCCCGAGCTGCAACCGGGCGACCGCATCTTTGTGCCCCTGCAGCCGGGCGGGCAGAATGTGATCGTGCTGGGCGCAGTGCAGAAGCCCGGCGTCGTGCCCTATGAACAGGGGCTGACCCTTATCGGTGCGATTGGCAAGGCGGGCGGCACGCTGCCCGAAGCCGACACAACCAAAATCACGCTCAAACGCGCCGACGCCGCTACGCCCCAGACCATCAACCTCAACACGCTGCAAGGCGATATTCCGCTGCAACCGGGCGACCAGATTACTGTGCCCTATCGGGCAGTGCGCCAGTTCATCCTCATCCGTGGGGGCGTGCGCCGACCGGGATTGCTCAACTATGTGGAGAACATGACCCTCACGCAGGCGATTGAGGCGGCAGGGGGACCCTTGCCCGAAGCGAAGTTGGAGCGCGTGACGATTCAGCGACCCAGTGGCAACAAAACCCAGCGTATTCGGGTTAATCTCCTGCAGATTGCGCAGGGTACACGCGCCGATGAAGTCCTTCAGCCGGGCGACACGATCGATGTGCCACTGCCCCGACGACGCGGCGGCTCTATCGAGGAACCCCTGCGCATCGTCTGGCTGCTGCTCAGTATCTACTTCTTAGTGGCGAATCGGTAGGCTACACAAGCCCCCATGCCCGGAACACTTCAAGAGGGGCGGGCTGCTGCCAGAGCCATTCCACCTGCAGCCAGAAACCGTTCAGCACCTTGCTGCGATAGACCCCTGCTGAGCCGCTGAACACCACCTGATAGACCCCATGCGCATCCAGCTGGGCAAACTCAGCATGCTGGCGGTCTGGGTCAACAATCCAGTATTCGGGCACGCCTGCCGCTTCGTACTCATAGAACTTCTCGCCCCGATCGGTCGCGCGATATTTCGGGCTGACAATCTCCACGATCAAATCAGGCGCACCATCCAGATACTGCTCCCGCAACCGATCCAGATGCTCGTTCAACACCACAATCAAATCAGGCTCGCGCGCGAGTTGCTCCCCATTCGGCAGTGTCAGGCGAACAGGGTAGGGCGGAAGGTAGACCTCTCCCAATCGATAATGGTCTACCCACGCAGAAATAATCGCGTACAGAAAACCGTTACACCGTTGATGTGTGCGCGATACCGGCGTTTTGAGTATCACCCTCCCTTTGACCCATTCCGCATGGGTGTTCTCATCGCTCCAGGCAAGGAACTCTTCAAAAGTAATCTCACCCTCTGGCACAGTCTTGGTGGGCAGAATCGTGCCTTCCATCGGTCTCACCCGTTGCATACTATACCCCGCGATTGGGTATCCTTACGACAAGTGGAGGTGCATTGCAATGGCGCAAACCGAAACGAAGTTTTATCCGGGCATGGGTCTGACGACGACGAAGGCCCCCTTTATCGAGGTGGCGCGCAGCAAGGGCGAACTCTATATTGAGCAGCCCTACGAACTCTACTCGGAGGAGAACCACGAAGCCTGGCGTCAGCTCTACGCGCGTATTCAGGAGCGCTGGCAGCGTTATGCCACCGACAAGTTTCTGGAGGGTGTCTCCAAGCTGCGCCTCGATCCGAACCGCGTGCCCCGTCTGGAGGATGTGAACCGCTTCCTTGCGCCGCTGACGGGGTTCAAGGCGAAGGCAGTCACGGGCTATGTGCCTGCCTATATCTTCTTTGATTGCTTGCGCAACCGTGAGTTCCCCACCACCATCACCGTACGCAGCCTCGACTCGCTGGATTACATCCCAGAGCCAGACATTTTCCACGATGTGGCGGGGCATGTGCCGATGCATACTGACCCGCGCTTTGCCGACACGCTGGTGCGTTTCGGTGAGGCAGCGCATACCGCCGCACAACTGGTGCGCGAAATCAAGGATGAGCAGCTGCGAATCCAGCGATTAACGAGCATTTTCCGAGCGCTGGCACGCTTCTTCTGGTTCACCATCGAGTTCGGGTTGATGCGCGGCAAAAACGGCGAGCTGAAGGTGTACGGTAGCGGGCTGCTCAGCTCCTATGGCGAAATCGCGCACGCCATCGAATCGCCCGAAGTGCAGCGCTACCCCATCCAGCTGGAGTGGGTCATCAATCAGCACTTCGAGATTCACCACTATCAGCCGCTGCTGTTCATTGTCGACTCGTTTGACCACCTGTTCGAGCTGGTGGACAGGCTGGAGCGCTGGATGCT
>JBCNVA010000021.1:0-19962 GCA_039630445.1 Armatimonadota bacterium | reverse complement strand
GCCTATCAGCCCGAAGGCGTGACGATGTTAGCCGTCGACTCGATCTTTATGATGCCGCAGCTGGGCGTGCTGTCGACGGTACATCCAGAGGCAGCGGCACAAGTGTTCGACCGCGACTGCCTCATTCGGTTGGGCACATGCATCGCGCCCGTCGGGCAGGGCAAAGAGGGCGAGCCGTGCCTGACAATCGAGTATAACGGCAAAAGCGAGACCTTCCGCGTAGGCGAGATTCGTGTGCTGCCGATGGGCGTGGGCGAGACGATGGAGGCGCTACTGAAGCCCGCACGCGGCTTCGATGTGGGCGCAGGCAGAGGACGCGCCCGCGAGGTGCGCCTTGAAGGTGGGGTAGTTGGCGTCGTGGTCGATGCACGGGGACGCCCACTGCAGCTGCCCGCCGATGACGCCCTGCGCCGCCACAAACTCATCGAATGGCTCACCGCACTCGGTCTGCCCGAACCGTGAGGGGGGGTATAATCCAGCTGATGAGCATCGAGATTCGCACGGTTGAAGACCTTGTGCGGGTGCTGAAAGAGCATCCCGAATGGCGGGAGGCGGTGCTGGAAGCGTTGCTCGGTCCCGAGTTTTTGCAGGTTCCGACGGGAACCCATCTATCTGGCGGTGGAGGTCTCGTGGATGATTGTCCCCGATGATGTGGAGCGGGCGTATCAGCGGGCGGAGATGCTCCGTGCGCGCGGTGTCAACGCCTACACTGCGGTTGCTGGTGAGGGGTTTGTGCCCGAAGCGCACGATTTGGCTATGCGATACAAGGTGCTGATGCTGACCGATGGGCACCTTTTCAGCGACACGAACCCTTTCCGTCCACCAGCTTAGCGTTGCCCCTTGCCAAGCAGGGTGAGCAGGTTGTGCAGCAACACGGGGGCTTGAGGTATCTCCAGCAGGCGGAACCAGACATAGGCGACCTGTGCCCCTTTTAGCTCACCGGCGCGATAGCGTATCACGGCAGCCCCCTCGCCCCAGTCGCGTCCCTCCGAATCGAGCAGCGTCACCAGCGGCAGGTACTCATCTTGTGGGTCAAGCCCCTGTTTGAACATCGGTCGCCAGCGTCGGTCGCCGCTTTCGGGGAAGGGCAGGCGTGCGGGCATATCGGGCAGGTGGCGCGTGTCGCACCGAAAGGAGAGCTGAACTCCCTCTGGCGGTTGCTCAAAGCCTGTTTGCCCCGCGACGGGCGTGAGGCTGCTGCTTGCGATGGGCAACCCGAAAAAGCCTGCTCGATTCACCACCCGCTCGCCATCGTAGCAGAACGGCAGCGGCTCGGATGGCAGCACAATCAGCGTGCCGCCCGCCTGCAGATAGGTGCGCAAGGCGCGATCAAAATCGCCCGCCTCGCGGATCGTCGCCCGATAACGCTCGCCACCCAGATAGACCAGCGCGGCATAGCGCGTGGGCGTTAGCTCACCCGATTGTACCGCCTGCTCCTCGCTGAGCGACACAATCTCCAGCCCCGAATCGAGCAGCCAGAACAGCGCTTCCGACACGCCATCGGGCAACATCCCGATGCGTTTG
This sequence comes from Armatimonadota bacterium, assembly GCA_039630445.1. Lineage (GTDB taxonomy): Bacteria > Armatimonadota > Fimbriimonadia > Fimbriimonadales > GBS-DC > HRBIN15. The sequence goes on along the minus strand of JBCNVA010000021.1, from coordinate 18,438 downwards.
CCCCGCCAGAGCCGACGCAGCGCGTTCAGCTGCTCGCCCGTGATCGCCGTCAGCGGCGGCGCGAGGCGCGGACGCTCCGCTAAGCGACGAAAGCGCGGCACATAATCAGCAGTTAGCCTCAGATAGAGGTCACCATGCTCTATTGACGGCTCAATCTCGCTGCCCTCGTGCCACTCGTTGAAGCTGGTAATCAGCACCCAGTCGGGGTTGAGACCCAGGACTGCCTCCCACTGGCGTCGGTACAAATCGCCTCCAAACCGCCCCACGCGAATGCCCGGCTTACGGATTTTGGTGTCGTCATAGCCAGGGATAATCGTGGCGCAGCTAATACGCCCGAACTGCCCAGCAATCTGCAGCGGTTCGCGATAGATGCGCTCCATCTCCGCCCGAATCGCTTCGATCGGCTTACCCTGCAGGCGGTCGCAGATGTTATAGGTATGGATGCCATCGAAGATTCGCGCCGCGCCCTTGCCCAGCTGGTCGGCAATCGCGCACACGCCCGCCTTATGCTCCCTGTTGACCCGTTCCAGCACCTGCGCCCACTGTATCAGGCTAAGCTGACCCAGCGCACGCCCGTAGACGAAAATCACAGGTTTGCCGTCCACTGTGAGCCATGCGGGATGCGAGCCGTACTGACGCAGTAGGTAGAGCCAGTCCTGAACGGCAGAATCGGGGTTGCCTGGTGTCGGCACTATCTCGTAGTAGACGGTGATTTGCAGCCCGTATTGGCGGGCAGTGTCGAGCAGCAAGGGGATGCCCTTATCGTGAAAGTCACCCTGCGCCCACCAGCTAACGATAAAGCCATCCAGCTTCGCCTCCTTTGCCCATTGGCAGTGCTGGCGCACGGTTTGCGGGTCATGCGAATCATACGCACCCAGCACGGGATAGTGCGTGCTGCTGGCAATCTGTTTGCGCTCTGGGTCTACCCCTTCCCAGTGAAACCAGCGTCCTGAAGTCTGCGGGTTGCCGTACCAGCCGTAGTAGAACGCCAGCACCTTGCGCGGGATGCGCTCATAACGAACCTTGGCTCGTTCCCGAATCACTGTGAGACTATCCTTGCGCATTTCGAAGCCCTCGGTGCAGAGGATACCTGCTCAGGACATGGGCTTTCCTTCACCTGACGCTTCGAGGCAGCGCTCCAGCCACCAGCGCATGCGCTCATCCGCACTGCCCTTGAATAGCTGCTCGGAGCGCTCCTGAAGCCAGTGGAGGAATGCCTCCGGCGACATCGCGCCCTGCGCCACGCGCTGCAGCTCAGGAACAAGACAGCTGACCCACAGCATCGTCTCGATTGCCATCCGCTTGAGCTGCTCGTAGGAGAAGTGATTGTTATCGGCAGGCACGGTATAGATAAAGTTCAAGGTAGGCTCGCCGTGCCCATCATCGAGGAAAAAGTGCGCTGGCTCCATCAGCAAGTTCACGCTGTTAATGGCATCCAGCAGTTCGGGGCGGGCGAGTGGCGTCCCCGTTTCCACAAGTGGCAGGTTGCGGCAGCGAAACGCCAGCAGCTGCCGTTCGTGTTCGGGATCGATCTCCATCGTGTAGATGGGTGCACCGTCAGGGAACAGATGCCAGCGCGTATACACCTTGCCCTCCCGCTCGCCTGTTTCAAGGCGCACCTCCACATAGAGCGGCTGAAGCGCCTCTGGCAGTTCTGCTTCGCTTGCACCCTGCGTCGTGCCATTCGCTGGTTGAGCATTCAGGGCAGCATCGTTCACGCCTTCAAAATGGCTGCGCGGCGCGAACTGCCTCAAAAACCGCACGATATCCTGCACATTCAGCGCGTACATCGTCATCCCCTCTCTGATATTATACTAATATTATACTAACCCGAGTCGCTAACGCCATTCCCGAACAGTATCCTGCTTCGGGGTGTGCTTTAACCCGCCGTTAACCCTGAGCGGGCTTTAATAGGTGTGCTTCGGCTATCGAAGCAGGAGGTTTGACGGAAATGAGAGGCTCTTTGATTGTGCGCGCGTTGAGCGCGCTTGGGATGCTTGGTACAACGCTGGCGGTAATCTATGCACAACCGGTCCAACTCGCCTTCTGGAACTTCAACGACGATAACACCATCGTGGACGGTGGCGTGAACGGTGGCACGATTGCGCTGGTCGGCGGAACAACCGCGACCTTCGCCACCGGTTCGCCCCTCGATGCCGCCTCGCCCAACCGCGGCTATAACACGACCAACTACCCGGCTCAAGGAACAGGCAACCTGACCGCAGGTATCCTGTTCAACACCCCAACCACTGGCTACATGAACATCACCATCCAGTTCGATATCCGCTGGAGCAACACGGCTTCTAAGTTCCTGCGCTTCCAGTATACTTACGACGGCACGAACTGGCTTAACGGGCCACAGCTTGTGGCGCCAGGCGGGGATACTTGGTGGAGCAGCCAGAACATCACCAACCCGAACGGCAACACGCGCTTCTACTTCAGCCTCTATGGTGATACCCAGGCGGATAACAACCCCAATTTCGCGTTCCGCATCCTCGCCGAGTTCGCACCGAACGAGAACGCCTATCACGGGGCACGTGATGGCAACGCGGCAGGCTACCGCACCACAGGCACGCTGCGCTATGACCTGGTGGAGGTGCGCGGCGAGGTGATCCCTGAACCCGCCTCGGTGATCGCACTGGGCGTGGGGTTGACGGGACTGCTTGGGCTGATTCGGCGTCGGCGTCACACCGCCTGAAACGCCAAAACGGTTGCGCAAAACAAGCTGGGCGCGAGGATACCCTGTCCTCGCGCCCTTTTTGTTTGCATGCAGGACATAGAGGCTGTACCCCCCTTGACAAAGCCGTCTGGGAACGGGTATATATTAAGGCGCATTCGGCACTCGCATCCCTGCGAGTGCTAATTTTATGGGTTTTGGGTGGGGTCAGGCATTAGGAACCCAGTTCCCTAATGCCTAATCCCTAATTCCTAATCCCAAAAACGAAGGAGGTGTAAAAAAAAACATGCTCAAACCGATAGGCGATCGCGTGGTTGTCCGTCCCAAAACGGCAGAGGAAATGACAAAAAGCGGTATTATATTGCCCGATACAGCAAAGGAACGCCCGCAAGAGGGTGAAGTGATGGCGGTTGGTACAGGGCGTGTGCTGGACGATGGACGAGTTGTTCCGCTGGAAGTCAAAGTCGGTGATCGGGTGCTTTTCTCTAAGTATGGCGGAACAGAGATTAAACTAGGCAACGAGGAGTATATCATTCTGCGTGAAGACGACATCCTTGCGATTCTGCAAGACTAAGGAGGTGAGTAACGATGGCTGCGAAGGAAATCCTCTATAATGAGCAGGCACGCCACGCGCTGGAGCGCGGAGTCGATGCGATTGCGAATGCAGTGAAGGTCACGCTTGGTCCGCGCGGGCGCAATGTGGTGCTGGAAAAGAAGTTCGGTTCCCCAACCGTGATTAATGACGGAGTAACGATTGCAAAAGAAATCGAACTGGAAGACCGCTTTGAGAACATGGGCGCCCAGCTGGTGCGTGAAGTCGCCTCCAAGACTAACGATGTCGCCGGCGACGGCACGACCACCGCAACCGTGCTGGCGCAAGCCATTTTCAAGGAGGGACTGAAAGCCGTCGCTGCCGGCGCGAACCCCGTGCAAGTGAAGCGCGGCATCGACCGCGCGGTAGAAGCCGCTGTCAACTACATCCGCAAGGCGGCAATCCCCGTGGAGGGGCGCGAAGCGATCGAGCAAGTGGCTACCATCTCCGCGAATGACCCCGCTATCGGCAAAGTGGTCGCCGACGCCATCGAAAAGGTCACCAAGGACGGTGTAATCACTGTTGAGGAATCCAAAGGCACCGAGACCACCCTCGAACTCGTGGAAGGGATGCGCTTCGACCGCGGCTACATCTCGCCCTACTTCATCACCGACCCAGAGCGGATGGAGGCGGTGCTGGAAGAGCCGTACATCCTGCTCTATGAGAAGAAGATCAGTGCTGCCCAGGATTTGATCCCCATTCTGGAGCAGGTGGTGCGCGCGGGCAAGCCGCTGGTGGTCATCTGTGAGGATATGGAGGGCGAGGCGCTGGCGACGCTGGTGGTCAACAAGCTGCGCGGCGTGCTGCAGTGCGCGGCGGTCAAAGCGCCCGGCTTCGGCGAGCGCCGCAAGGCGATGATGGAAGATATCGCCATCCTCACTGGCGGCACCTTCTTCACCGAGGATCTCGGTATCAAACTAGAGAATGTCCGCCTGGAGCAGCTTGGGCGCGCCGAGAAGGTGATTATCGAGAAGGAGTACACCACGATTGTCGGTGGCAAGGGCAAGCCTGAAGCCATTCAAGGGCGCATCAACCAGATCCGCAAGCAGATCGAAACCACCGAGTCGGACTACGACCGCGAGAAGCTGCAGGAGCGTCTGGCGAAGTTGGCAGGTGGTGTCGCCGTCATCAAGGTGGGCGCTGCCACCGAAACCGAGCTGAAAGAGAAGAAGTCGCGCTTTGAGGACGCCATCAACGCGACCAAAGCCGCGGTGGAAGAGGGTATTGTGCCCGGCGGCGGCGTCACGCTGGTGAACGCTATCAAAGCGCTGGACGAGCTGCAAACGGAGGGCGATGAGCGCATCGGCGTCAACATCGTGCGGCGCGCCCTTGAAGAGCCACTGCGCCAGATCGCCCATAATGCGGGCGTGGAAGGCTCCGTGATTGTGGAGAAGGTCAAGGAACTCCCCGTCGGGCACGGCTTCGACGCAGCAAAGGGCGAGTTCACCGATATGGTCAAAGCGGGCATCGTAGACCCCGCTAAGGTCGCTCGCACCGCGCTGGAGAACGCGGCGTCCATCGCCTCTATGCTGCTGACCACCGAGGCGCTGGTCGCCGAAGTGCCCGAGGAGAAGGAGAAGAAGGCTTCTACCTCCCCCTACTGACACACAGACCACTCACCCCCCAATGGCCGGGGCTGAAAAGCCCCGGCATTTTTTAATACGGAGAAACCCCTTGATTCGTTTGCCAAAAGCAGGGTATACTCTGCTGAACAAACACACAGGGGGAGCAACATGCTAAAGGCACTGGCACGATTGTGGCGTTATCTCGTCGCGTGGGTGACGGGCAAGGTGGAGCAGCTGGAAGACCCCGAAATTCTGCTCGATCAGGCGCGGCGCGAGATGCAGGAGACGCTGGCACGCAATCGCGAGCGCGCCATCCAGGCAATCACCCAGAAGAACCTGCTGCAAGCCGAGGTCGACAAGCTGGAGAAAACGGTACGCGACTTGGAGCGCAAAGCGGAACTCGCTCTCCAGCAGGGCAAGCGCGACCTCGCGCTGCAAATCATCCGTGAGAAGAAGGCGCAAGAGGGCGCCCTCGAATCGCTGCGCGCCTCCCTCCAGCAGGCAATCGAGACCGTCGAGTCAGTCAAGCAAGCCATTCGCCGCCAAGAAGAAGAGGTGCGCGTCCGAACGGCACAAGCCCTCGCGCTCAAAGCGCGCTGGAAACAGGCACAGATCCAGAATGCTATCAACAAGGCGCTGGAGGGTATCTCGATAGAGGCGCTCGAATCGAGCTGGAGTGCTGCTGAACAGCGCATCGAGCGGGCGGAAGCCGAGGCCGCCGCGCGTCAGGAGATGGCAGCCCAGAGCCTGCAGGGGCGCATCGCCGCGCTACAGGACGCCCAGATCGATCAGGAAGCCGAGGAAGAACTCAAGCGGATGGAGCAGCGACTGGGCTTGCGCCCCGCCGAAGCCGCCGCTGCACCCGCCGTTCAGCCCACCGCCGTCGCCGAGAGCGATGTCCTCAAAGAACTGGAGGAACTGGAACGCAAACTGCAAAGCGGGCAGACCAGCACCGACAGCCAGCAGGGCAGCTAAGCTATTTTATGCAGCGAACTGTCGCCATCGTGGGGCTGACCGCTACACTGCTGAGCGCACAGCCACAGCAACCGATCGCCTTTTTCGGCGCACACCTGCACAGCCAGATTCGCACCGACAACCGCACGACGCAACTGCGGTGGTATGATGACCTCGCCCACCACTCGGTGGTCTATCTGCAACTCTATCACGAATCGGGCTACGGCGCCTATATCGCCCAGCGACTGCAGAACATCCCCCATGACCGCACGCGCACCGCGCTCGACGAGGTGTATCTCGAGAGGGAGCAAGGCTGGCGTGTTGGGCGATTCTATGCCCCCTTTGGCGCAGGGCTACTGCTGCGCGAAAGCGTGATGGCGGTGCAATCCCCTGCGCGCTTCGCAATAGGCGACTTACCGATGCGCGTCGCCTATCTATTCAACAGCAAGGAGCGGCAGCAGGGCTTCTATGTGCGCGTCAGCACAGCCAACGGCGGCATCTCAGTGGGCGTTGGGCGACATTTCGGCACCGATCCGCACGCCTTTGCTGCCTGGGCACTGCCCGAAGCGCCGCGCCACCCCGAAGGCTACCAGCAACTCTATGGCGCGGACATCACCCGCGAGCTGGGACGCCACCGCTTCCAGCTGGAGTGGATCCACAGCTGTGGGAACCGCATCGTCGACACCCACTGGTTCGCCCTGCGCTGGCAACCGCTGGAGATGGCGCTGCAACCTGAACTCCTGCTGACCTATCAGACGGCAAGCCAGCAGCTCAGCTGGCGGTTGGCACTCCACCAGCGACTCGATCAATATTTCAGCCTGAATCTGGTGGTGCGTGGTCGACAGGGTACACTTCAATTTGTGGGCATCGGACTGCGAGGTGAACTCTGATGGCGCTGGGCAAACGGATCAGCCGTCTGATGCGTACCTTCATCGAGGAGCAGTGGGAGCGACTGGAGGCACTGGTACGCGAGGAGGAGGCGGAATCGCGCGCTCGCGCCGAAGCGATGCGCGAGCTGGAGCATGACTTGAGCCGTTCCCACTCGCCAACCCCACTCACTGCTACGCCCAGCACCACCCCGCAAAAAGCCCCCTCTATTGACCCTGTGCGGCACGCCTACAAAGTGCTGGGACTGCCCGAAAACGCCGACCTAGCAACTATCCGACGCACCTATCGCCAGCTTAGCGCCAAGAGCGAGCCGAGCCGCTTCCCTGAAGGCTCACCCGAACGCGCTAAAGCGGAGCAGATCCATGCCCAGATCGAGCAGGCGTACCGCGTCCTGCTGCGCCATCTTGACCCCTCCGCCGACCGCTTCCGCGATCTGGAGCTGCCATAGCAGGAGAAACGGGCGCTGGAGCGAACCCAAAACGCAGGAACACCCCGAATGGCACGGACGCTGACACGGATACGGATACATGGCTTCAAGACCTTCGCACAGCGCGTGGAGATCGAGCTAACGCGCCCACTGATTGCGGTGGTCGGTCCGAACGGATGCGGCAAGAGCAACCTCGTCGATGCCATCGTGTGGGCATTAGGCGAGGTAAGTGTGCGTTCCCTGCGCGCTGCAACGCCCACAGAGGTGCTTTTCAACGGCTCCACCACCGAAAAGCCGCTCGGCATGGCGGAGGTGTCGCTCTGGTTCGACAACGAGTCGCGCTGGTTGCCGTTGGATGCCGACGAGGTACAGATTACTCGTCGCCTCTATCGCTCGGGCGAATGGGAGTGCTGGATCAACCGCACGCCCGCGCGCCTGCGGGATGTGGCAGACCTGTTCGCAGGCACGGGGCTGGGGCGCGGCGGCTACGCAATTGTGGGGCAGGGCGAAATCGAGGCGTTCCTGAGCGCAGACCCTGAGGAGCGTCGCCGCTGGCTGGAGGAGCTGGCGGGTGTTGCCTTCTACCGCAACCGCCGACGCGATACCCTGCGCGACCTGGAAGCCGCGCGGATGCACCTGCAACGCCTTGAGGATGTGCTACGCGAGCTGGAGCGTCAGCGCGAGCCGTTGCGTGAGCAAGCCGAACGCGCCCGCGCCTACCGCGAACTCCAGCAGCAACTGCAACAGATGGAACGCCAGCTGCTCCTGCACGATTTCGCCCAGCTGCGCCATCAGCTGGGCATGCTCCAGCAGGAACGGCTGCACCTGCGCCAGCACATGGCTCAGCACCAGCAGGCGCTGCAGAATGCCGAATCGGATGCCGAAGCGCAGGGCAAAGAGGTCGCCCGCGTTGACGCCGAGTTGGACACCCTGCGCACCATCCTGCAAAGCCAACTGAGCGCGGAGGAGCGCTTGCAAGGCGACTTGAAAGCCCTGCAGGAGCGCGAGCGCACCTTGCAGGAACTCGCGCACGCCATCGAGGAGGAAACGGGCACACTTAGGGAGCGCGAAGCGCACTCAACGCGCACTATCCACCTTTTGCAAGCCAGATTACAGACCGCCCGCGCCGCGTTGGAACAGCTACAGCCTCGCTTGCAGACCGCCCGCACGACCTTGCAACAGCAGGAGCAGGCGCGCCAGCAGCTGGAAGCACACTATCAAGCGGCTCTGCAAGCGCAACTCCAACGCGAACAGCAGGAGCGCGAACGCCTGACCTTGCAAGCCCGCCTGCTGGAGCTGAATGAGCTGGAACCTGCAGTCCGCACACGCTTGCAACGGGCAACCGAAACCTTCCAAGCCGCCCAGGAGCGCGAACAGCAACTTCATCAGCAATTTGAGCGCGCTCAGGAAGCGTTTGCTACCTTAAACCAGCAGCTCGCTACCCATCAGGAGCGACTCTCCGCACGCCATGCACAGATTGCCAGTCTCACGGCGCAGGTACAGACGCTGGAGGCAAGCCTGCAGGCAGGTGAGGGCGCCTCGCCTGCTGTGCGCCGTCTCCTGCAAGCGGTGCAAGGGGGTGCGCTGCATGGCGAGTTCTACCCTGTGGGTAGCATTCTCAGCGTGCCAGCCGATTTGCAACTGGCTATTGAAGCGGCGCTTGGCGGCAGCATCAACGACATCATCACCCCTACAGAGGCGGAGGCGCGCGCCGCCATCGAATGGCTCAAACAGACTCGTGCGGGACGACTTACCTTCCTACCGCTGGATATCCTGACCCCTCCACCTGCCCCTAACATCGACGGCAGGGCGAAGGGCGTGCTCGGCATCGCGGCGGAACTGGTACAGTATGACCCGCGCTTCGAGCGCGCTGTTCAGCATCTGTTGGGGCGCACGCTGGTCGTGGACACCTTAGAGAACGCCATCCGCCTGCTCTCAATCCAGCGCGTGCGGATGGTGACCTTAGAAGGCGAGCTGGTTCAGCCGAGTGGGGCGATCACGGGGGGGCGGCACGGAGAGGAACGCAGCGGTCTGCTCGCGCTTAAACGCCAGCTGGATGACGCCCGCGATGCCCTGCATCAGGCATCTCAGCAGCAGCAAGCCGATGAAGCTGTGCAGCGCACTCTGCGCCAGCAATATGAAGCGGCGAAGGCGCATCTGGAACGCCTGCAACGCGAACGGCACGAAGCGATTCAGGCGCGGCTTGCTGCCGAAGCCGAGCGGGCAAACGCCGAGCATGCCCTCACGCAACTGCTTAGGGAACGGGAACACCTGCTTCAGCGGCTTGAGCAGATCACAGCGCAACTTGAGGAGCAGCCCCTGCCCGACCTGAGCGCGCTGCAAGCCGAGCGCAATCAACTTCAGCACGCCCACGCCGAAGCGGTGCGAACCCTTGCCAGCCTTCAGGCAGAGCATGAACGCCTGCAGCGCGAAGTGGAGGAGACCAGCACCCGCCTCCACACCGAGCAGCAACAACTCCAGCAGGCACAGCAGCGCCTGCAAAGCCGCCACGAGCGGCTGCAAGCGATTCAGCACGAGCGCCAGCAGATTCAGACGGCACAAGCCCGCCTCCAGCACGATCGGGAGGCGCTGCTTGCCCAGATCGAGGCGACGCAGGAGCGCATCGAGCAGCTGCGCATGGAACGCCAGCAACGGCTGGAGCGTAGCCTCCAATCGAGCGAGCAAGCACGCCAGCTGCGTCAGCAACTCCAACAGCTTGCTGAACGCGACCGCGCCCTCGAGCTGCAAACCGCCCGCATCGAAGTGCGCCTCAGCGAGCTGACCGAGCAGTGGCAGCGACTTTTCCCCGATGAACCGATGCCCCTTGCAGGCAATGCAGGGGAGCATATGGAAGGCGAAACCGTGTCTCGGAGCGCCGTTGAAAAGCTGCGTCGCACGCTACAAGCATTTGGCGAGGTGAACCTCGGCGCGGCGGAGGAGTACGCCCGCCTAACCGAACGCATCGAGACGCTCTCCCAGCAGCGCGATGACCTGCTCAAAACCTGCGAGCAGTTAGCGCATGCCCTGCGCGAGATCGACCTGCACGCACGCCAGCGGTTCGAGCAGACCTTTGAAGCGGCGCGGATCGCGTTCCGCGAACGGTTCCAGCAGCTGTTTGAGGGCGGGTATGCCGACCTGAGCCTGACCGACCCGCGCGATCCGCTCAGCACGGGCGTGCTGATCGAGGCGCAGCCGCCTGGCAAGCGACGCCAGCGACTGGAGCTGCTCTCAGGCGGGGAACGCGCCCTGACCGCCGTCGCCTTGCTGCTCGCCTTTATGGCGGTCAAGCCCAGCCCGCTCTGCATCCTGGACGAGGTGGATGCTGCGCTCGATGGGCGCAATGTGCAGCGGTTCGCCGATCACCTGCAGCAGATGGCGCAGCAGACGCAAGTACTGATCGTCACGCACAACCCGATTACCACAGCAGTGGCGCAACAGTGGATAGGAATCTCCATGACGGGGGGTGTGTCGCGCGTGGTGCCTTATGTGCCGCGGGTGTCCGATTCGGAGACCGATGGCTTGGATGTGCGCCGCGCCGCGATCCATCTCCAAAGCCAGCCGACGCCCGCGCCAATTGCCCAGCCAATGACCCAACCGCCCACCACATCCGAGGGGTAATGCACGCCCACATAGATGCGTGCTAACCCCACCAGCAGCGGCAGCCCGATTAGCGCGAGCGCGACGCGCCAGCTGCCCAGCACACCTGCCAGCCCCACCAGCGCTGCCATGTTCGCCGCATGCGCCGATGGAAAGGAGGGCGAAGTAAGTCGTCCCGTAAGCGGCTCGATCGGTAGCGCCACACACGGACGCACCCGCCCCACCCACTCCTTCAGCAGATCACAGCACTCGTTCGTTACCATCAGCGTAGGAATAATTAGCAAAGCAAAGAGGCGCGCCCGACCCCCTCGCCACACCAAAAAGAGCCAGAGCAACAACATGCCGATGCGCACGCTCCACCACTTGTTCCCCTCCGAAAGCAGCAGCATCAGGGGCGTAAGCCAGTCCGCCCGCAATCCCTCAAACACCCAGTAAAACAGCCGCGTATCCCACTCTTGGAAAAGACTCATCGCTGAGCTATGCATGCAACTTCTGACCCCCTCCGTAAGGTTCCCCCTACCCAGTAGGGGGAACCAAAGAGATTCGGTTCCCCCTTAGCAAGGGGGAACCTACAGGAGGGGGTTCTAAAGGGCATTCTGTATCAACGCCCTAAATTTTCCACTTGATGGTACAGCCGATGGGTGGTGTCTGGGAGTAATGGGGCACTTCGCCAGCGAGTAGGGCAACGATCGCGTCCCGCACAAACTCTTGTTTCACCTGGTCGGGATGCTCCCAGTTGTCATCGAAGCGTCCGTGGTATTTCAGCTCGCGCTCCTCGTCGAACACAAAGAACTCAGGCGTACGAGTCGCTTGATACGCGCGTGCCACGCTCTGCGTCTCGTCGAACAGGTAGGGGAACGGATAGCCCTTCTCTTGGGCGCGCTCCTTCATCTTCTCGAAGCTGTCTTCAGGGTACTGCTTCGGGTCGTTCGAGTTGATGGCGACAAACGCCACGCGGTCGCCGAACTCCTTCGCCAGCGCAATCACCCGATCCTCGTAGGCTTTCACATAGGGGCAGTGATTGCACCAGAAAAAGAGCACCAGTACGGGCTTATCGGCAAAATCCTGCAGCGAATAGGTCTTGCCGTCCACGCCGGGCAGCGAAAAGTCGTAAGCCGAGTGACCGATCTCAAGTGCCATCGTTGTTCACCTCCTTCGCTTGGCGGATCACCTGCCGAAGCATCGTCAGCGAGGGAAGGGGCGACAGGCGACCGTCCTCATGCACGAAGGTGCGACAGGTCAGACGATAGGGCAGCTCAGGATGCGGATCGACCTCGATGCCCTCGATGCGAATGGTGGGTGAGCCGATAAAGCGGTACGCCTCTGCCTGCTCAGGCGTCTCGATGCGAATAATCTTGATGGAAGCCTTTACGCCCTCGGCACACAGTGCCTCCTGCAGCAGCTCCAGCGCCCGCTCGTGCGAGGGACACTCAGGATAGTAAAGCAGTTCGACCCGCATCGCGCACCTCCGTTTTGAGATTTTACCCAACCAGCCAGCCCTGACGCCTGAGCCAGCGGAGCGCGGCGGCTGCATAGCGGCGTGAGCTGCGGGTGAAGTCGCGCACCTTTGCCACGGTGAGCGGGGGAGGCAGCGCGCGCAACGCCTCCCGCAGTTGCTGCAGGGTCTCTATGGGAAAATAAACACCCTCTCCTGCATCGACAAACTCGCCTCGCTCGATCCCGATGCGGATCATGGCGCGAATGGCATCGGGCGGCGCCCCGATTTGGCGTGAGGCTGCCTTAATAGAGGGCACGGTGATCCCCGCTTCACGGTACAAGGCGCGCACTCGCTGATAGAACGCCTCTTGCCGCGGTTTGAGCGAGGCAGATGGCTTCTGCACCTCCCCACTCTGCGAGGGTGCAGCGTTCCTGCGTCGGTGTCCCATAGCCCTTGTTATACACCAATTCGCGTTTCAACGCCATGATGCCGTCGGCGAGACGCCGACGCTACGCAGGACGCGTTCATAGCATCGGCGAGACGCCGACGCTACGCAGGGCGCGTTCGCAGCGTCGGCGAGACACCGACACTACGCAGGACGCACTCATAGCGTCAGCGAGACACCGACACTACGCAGGACGCATTCATAGCGTCAGCATCTCGCCGACGCTACGCAGGGCGCGTTCGTAGCGTCGGCGTCCCCGCCGACGACACGACGATACTTGAAATCCTGATTGATATTATAACCCAAGTCGCTACTTGTTGTCTTTGAGCAAGTGAGATTCCTCGCTCCGCTCGGAATGACAAGACTTTTTATGTGGCAAGGAGCTTGTCATTCCGAGCCGAAGGTGAGGAATCTCGGATAGGTGGCAAGTTGAGTTATTATATCAGGTACACTCGCGCCATGCGCGAAATGGAGCATCTGGAAACCCTAATCCAGCACTTAGGTGAGGAGGAGCCGTTTCCCTACGGTGCTGTCGTGCCCCCAATCGTGCAGACCTCCTTGTTTACGGCACGTACCCTCCGCGAGCGCCACACCAGCGCGGGGATGGAAGGCATCTACTACTACTCGCGCGTGTCCAATCCGACGGTGGAACTGGCGGAGCAAAAGATTGCGGCGTTGGAAGGTACGGCGCGCGCCCTGCTGTTCGCCTCTGGGATGGCTGCCATTTCCTGCACGCTGCTCACCTTTCTGCATGAGGGCGACCATGTGATCTGCGTAGAGAACGCCTATCCGCCCACGCGCACGCTGCTTAGCGAATGGCTGCCCCGCTTCGGCGTGGAGACCACCTTCATCCCAGGCACTGAGCTACAACACTTTATGGACGCACGGCGCCCCAACACACGCCTTGTCTATCTCGAAAGCCCCACCAGCCTCACCTTTCAGCTGCAAGACCTGCAGGCGGTTGCTGAGTGGGCGCGCGCTCACCAGCTGCTGACCCTGTGCGACAATAGCTGGGCGACCCCGCTATTCCAGCAGCCGCATTCACTGGGCATCGATCTGGTGCTGCACAGCGCCAGTAAGTATTTAGGCGGGCATAGCGACTTGGTAGCGGGCGTCGTGGCAGGCAGCGCCGAGCTGATAGCGCAAATCGCCCGCACGCGCGAGCTGCTGGGCAGCATCTTGGAGCCGTTCGGGGCGTGGCTGCTGATACGCGGGCTGCGCACACTGGCGGTGCGCATGGAGCGCGTGCAGCAGAGCGGTCTCCAAGTTGCCCGCTGGCTGGCGGAGCAGCCCTTCGTGGCGCAAGTGAACCATCCCGGACTGCCCTCCCACCCCCAACACGCGCTGGCGCAGCACCAAATGCGCGGCTACGGCGGTCTCTTTAGCCTGCTTACGCATCCGATCAGCGACGAGCAAGCCTACACCTTCACCGACCACCTCCGCCTGTTTCGATTCGGACCAAGCTGGGGCGGACACGAAAGCCTTATGATCGGATGGGCAAACGGTGAACCCGATCCTGCGGGCAAACGCCCATGGTTTTTCCGAATCTATGTGGGGTTGGAGCACCCTGATGACCTGATTCGCGACCTGCATCAGGCGGCGCGTCAGGCTGGGCTGGTGTAGACCCGTATGCCGTTCACAAAAGTGTGCCTCACCCTGCCAGGCAGCTCCCAGCCAGCGAACGGGGTGTTCCTGCCCATCGAGCGAAACTGTTCAGGGTTGACTTGCCAACGGGCGTTGGGGTCGATCACCACCACATCGGCAGGAGTTCCGATTTGCAGCGTGCCTGCGGGCAATCCCAGTAGCTGTGCAGGGCGCGTGCTGAGGCGGGCGATTAATTCCAGCGGGGTCAGCGGCTCGCCTCGCGCAGCGTTCCAGTACAGCACGCAGCTCAGCGCGGTCTCCAGCCCCACCACGCCAAAGGGTGCCAGCCCAAAGGGCTGCTCCTTCTCAAAGCGGGCGTGCGGCGCATGGTCGGTCGCCACACATTCTATCTCACCGCGTATCAGCCCGTCGCTCAGCGCATCGACATCGGCAGCCGTGCGCAACGGCGGGTTCATTTTCGCGTTGGGGTCAAACCCCTCGCAGGCGTGATGGGTCAACAGCAGGTGATGGGGCGTCACCTCGGTGGTGATGGATGCCCCACGCTGACGAAAGAATCGGATCAGCTCCAACCCGATGGCAGTAGACAGGTGCTGAATGTGTAGGTGGCAGCCTGTTTCGAGGGCGAGCAGCGCGTTGCGGGCGATGAGGATGGCTTCGGCGGAGGCGGGCATCCCGCGCAATCCGAGCAGCGCGCTCACCGCACCTTCATGCATGCTGGCGCCCTCCGTGAGGCTCGTGTCCTCGCAGTGGGTTAGCACGGGTAGCCCGACAGCGGCACAGGCACGCATCGCCCGGCGCATCACCGCCGCCGACTGCACGGGGAACGCATCATCGCTGACAGCCACAGCACCTGCGCGTTTCAGACCCTCATAGTCGCACAGCAGCTCGCCCCGCATGCCTTGTGTGAGCGCAGCGACCACATAGACTCTGCAGGGCGATTCGCGCTCCGCCCGCTGCAGAAGTTCACGCACCAGCGCGAGGCTATCAAGCGGCGGCTCGGTGTTCGGCATGCAGCAGATGGTCGTGAAGCCGCCTGCCACCGCCGCCTCACCGCCAGACTGGAGCGTCTCCTTGTAGCTCTGACCTGGCTCACGCAGGTGGACATGCAGATCTACCAGTCCTGGCGCCACCCAGCATCCCGTGCAATCGATAAAGGTCTCACCCCCCTCAAGCGCCAGATCGGGCGCGATTTCAGCCACACGCCCCTCACGGATCCGCAAGTCGGCGTATTGATCTATCCCCTGAGAGGGATCCAACACGCGCCCGCCCTTCAGCAGATAGTTTGCCATAGCCTCCTCAGGCGTTCGCCATTCACCACGAATTCCCTACTTAGCAAGAGTGCCAAGCCTTCACAGAGAGGTACAATCTGCTTGGTGGGTATTGAAGCGGTTCAGGGTGGAGTGCAAACGCCAGAACAGGTGGGCGAATGGTTAAGTGTGGAGCGTGCCCGCCTAATCGAACGCCTCTGGCACGCGGCGCCGCTCTCTTGCGCTGCGGAGATAAGAGGTGAGAGCTTTGCCCGCGACTATACTGCCCTCATCGATAAGGCGCTGCAAGCGCTCTATCAATGGGCGTATGAACAGGCAGCACAGGAGGTCGCCCTGATCCCAAACGACTCGCTGGCGATCCTTGCCACAGGGGGCTACGGACGCGCTGAGCTTGCCCCTTGCTCTGATATCGACCTCACTTTCGTACCCATGCAAGAGAATGAGCCGTTCACCGAGCGGCTGGTGAAGCATCTGTTTCAGGCGCTGATGAATGTGCTGCACACGCAGGCACGGCTGAAAGTCGGCTATGCCTATCGCCTGATTGACGACTGCCCCACGCTGGATGACAAAACGCGCACAGGGTTGCTCGATATGCGGCTGGTGGCAGGCAGTCGCACTATTTACAGCGAGTTCGAAACGCGCTTCTGGCACACGCTGGACCCGACAGGCTTCATGCTGGATCGCTATCAGGAGTATCGGGCGCGCTGGGCGAAGCAAGGCGAAGGCATTCTGCGGATGGAGCCGAACCTGAAGGAGGGGCGTGGAGGACTACGCGACCGCCATACGCTCAACTGGCTGACCCAAGTGCGCTACGGCGTGCCAGCCCACGCGGTACTCGCCACGCTTGTGGCGGAAGGGGTTCTGAGCCAGACCGAGGCGGACGCGCTGGACGAAGCAACTCGGCGGCTGAGCCGTGTGCGCGCTTGGCTGCATGCCGTTGCAAGTGAGCCGCGCGACCTGCTTACTCTGACGCGCCAGGCGGAAATCGCAGAGCGATTGGGTATTGAGCAAGGTGTGTTCGCCCGCTGGGTAATGGACGCGCTCGGCACACACGCCCGCCTTACGCAACGCGCCATCGAACGGTTGATCCGCTCACCCCTCGTGCTGGGACTGGGACTGGATAGCGTGAACCTACAGATTGAGCCGACACCCGTGCTGGAGCGCGAAGCGCCCGAATGGTGCCTCTGGGTATTCCGACTGGCACAAAAGTACCGCCTGACGCTTAGCCCCGCCATCGAAGCGCGTATCGAAAAGACACTCAAGGAGTGCCCGCGCCCGCCCGACCCCTATGAAGCGGGGCGTTGCCTGAAGGAGATCTTAGGTCAGCCCGGAGAGGTCTATCGGGTCTTAGAGCCGATGGCGCGTCTGGGCGTGCTGGGCTGGGCGATCCCGGCGTTTGGGCGGGTGATGGATCTACCTGCGGGCGACCCGACTCACGAGTTCACCGTCGGCGAGCATACGCTGCAGGCAATCCGCATCTTGGATAGCTTTGTGCAGCAACCCTCCGATCCGCCAGCGCTGACCACGCTCCTGATGAGCCAGCTCACGCGCCCTGAGCGGCTCTATATGGCGTTGCTGCTGCACGATGTGGGCAAGCAGGATGGCTCGCGCCCGCACGCGGAGGTGGGCGCAGAAATCGCTCGCGAGACGGCGCACCTGCTCGGCTGGGATGAGCATGCGGAGGACCTGGTGTTCCTGGTGCGCCACCACCTGCTAATGGCGCAAACCGCCCGCCAGCGCGACCTCTATCTGCCGGAGACGATCCGCGAATTCGTGCGCATCGTGGACGATCCTGAGCGGCTGCAGATGCTCTATCTGCTCACCTGTGCCGACACTCAGGCGGTGGGCGAACGGATTTGGACACCCGCCCAAGCCGCTTTCTTGCAGGAACTCTATCGCCGGGCGATGCGCATGCTGGAGGAAGGCGAGACCGTAACCGCGCCGAACATCGGCGCGCTACGCAAGCGATTGATGCGGGAGCTGTCGCGCCATCCGCTGCCTCAGGAACTAATCGAGCAGCACATCCAGCAGATGCCCTCCGCCTACCTGCTCAACACGCCCTCTGATCAGATTATGCTGCACATCCACTACATCCAGCGCGTGCGCGAGGGCAAGGGTCCCGTAATTGAGTTCCATCAGGCGCAGGGGTCGCCCTACACGGAGCTGACCATCTGCACCTTCGACGATCCGCAGCCGGGCTTATTGAGCAAGATTGCGGGGGTGCTGTACGCGCTGGATGCGGAGGTGAGCGCGGCACGGGTGTTGACCCGTGAGGATGCGCCGCGCGTCGCGTTGGATACCCTTTGGATCACCATGCGCCACCGTCCCCTCTCGCCCAACCAGTGCGCTGTGCTGGAAAAAGCGCTGCGTCGTGTGCTGACGGGGGAACAGTCCGTGAGTGAGCTGCTGCGTGAGCATCAGAAAGACCCTGACAGCCCGCTGGTGTTGCAGCAGCTGCAAATTCACGATGATGCCTCCGACACCTACACAGTGGTCGATATGCAGACGCCGCCCGATCCGGGAGCGCTCTATCGGGCTGCCTATCGCCTCGCGCAGCTGGGCTGGAACATCCACAGCGCACGGCTCGGACAGTGGGCAGGACGCACCTTGCTGAGCTTCTACTGCACCGACATCCAAGGTCACAAAATCCCTCCCGACCAGCATGTCCGACTTCAGGTCTAATTTCGATCAGATTTCACAGGTATAATTCTTGCCATGGAACCTGTCCAGCGCTTGCCGATGCCCTCTAAAGAGGTGCTGCGTCGCTGGCGCGAAGGGCATCGAAGGGTGAGTGAGGAAGCGCGCCGTGAGCGAATGCAGATGACACCCGAGCAGCGATTAGGCGCGCTGGAGATGCTTTATCAATTTTTCAAACAGATGTGGCAGAAAGCAGAACCACATCCACCTTGCGAACGCTGGATTCGATACAAGCAGAAATGGCTTCAGAAGAATCGGGATTAAGTGAGGCATTTTTGATAGCGT
>JBCNVA010000020.1:0-2652 GCA_039630445.1 Armatimonadota bacterium | reverse complement strand
TTTTTCGACGGGCATCTGCTGCACCGCTCTTATCCGAACCGCACGCGCGACCGCTGGCGTCGCTCCTTCGTGTGCCACTATTGCAACGCGCGTTCGTGGGTGCCGTGGAACCATGGCGAGCCGTTCGAGGGTGACAGCGCGAACTATTTGCACATCTTGGCGCGCGGTAGCACGCATCTGCCATATGCCAGTCCCCGCTTTGGTACGCATGTTGACCTCTATCGCCCTGATCAGGTGCCGCAAGGCGCGCCACCCCCACGCATGATGGGCGATCCCGAAGGGAACATGGGTATGGGCTGATGCGAGGCGCAATTTTGTGGTTGCTGATAGGGCTGCTGGGCGCAACGGCACAGCCCGCTGCGGACGGTGTCCACCGCCTTGTTGACCTGCTTGCTCTGTGGCAAACGGGGCAGACGGACGGATTGCTCGCGCCCACAGTCGTTCGCACGGTCAGCTCAGGGGGTGTGCGCAAGCAGGGGGGCTATCTGCACCCTACGCAGCGCCCTGCCCGCATCCGATTCACGCTGAGCCTGCCCGCCATCAGTGCGGGTGAGAAGCTGGTGCTGCTCGCATGGGCGGGTGTGGACGATAACATCCCGCGCGATGACACTGCGAACCCGCATAATGGCGTCCGCGCGCGTGTGGCGGTGAATGAAAAGGTGCTGATGGAAACCGACTGCGATGAGGCGGGCTGGAAACCGCTTTCTGCCGATCTGTCGCCGTTCAGCGGGCAAACAGTAAGGCTGGAGTTCTCCATCGACGGGAAAGGGAACACCAATTATGACTGGGCATACATTGCGGAGCCGCGCCTGGTGCGCCTGCGCGAACGATTTGCCCGCAAGGTCGCCCGCCTGCTACCGCCAGAGGGTGTGCTGGAGCTGCGTAGCGACAAGAGTATAACTTTGAGCCTTAAACCTGTACCGCTTCGAGGTGGTACGACTCTCTCTCAACCGTTGCAGGTGCGCCTACCTGCGAATCAAACGGTCTGGCTCGAATATGGCTTTCAGGGGGTGTCGGAGGCAACCCTGGAGGCGGAGGGGGCGAATCTGGATGCCCGCGTGTATGATTATCTGCCGCGCCTGCAGTTCGAGGGCGTCTACACACGCCAGTCGCTGCTGCGTCCGGGCGAAATAGCGGAAGTTGTCGCCGTCATCTACAACAGTGGCTTGGGCACATGGCGCAACGACGCGATACGCCTTGAGCTGACCGTGCTGCAAGATGTGCAGGTGATCGAGAGACCTAACGCCGACTTCACGCTGCTTGCTCCCGGTGAGCGTCGTGCCGTGCGCTTTCGGATACGGGTGGGAGCGCGTCCCAAGCTCGCGCTGATGCTGCGCTCAGGGGCAGGCAGCGATGCCTTCGTGCTGATGCCCGTTGTGTCCAGTTTGCCCGTTGGTATCCCCGACACGGGGCGTGTCGCACGGCGATTGGGAGATCATTTCGTACTCCAGAACGACAAGCTGCGATTCGTGGTCAGCCCTGCTTGGGGGACAGGGCTATGTGGACGGCTGTTCGGCAGGCACGGCAACCGTTGGGTGCCGTTAGCCAGCTTGCCGTCGGTTGCCGATGCGATTTTGAATGCCGAAGGCGCACCGCCCAAGCCTGCGCTTTTCGCGCTGGAGAACGCGACCGTTGATGAAGCGAACCTGCGCCTGACGCTGCAGGGTCAAATGGGGCTGGTCGGGCAGCTCAGCGTGGAGTTTCGGCTTGCCGAGAATCGGCTGGAGTGCGTCGCGCGGCTAAGCAGCATGGTGAATGCCCACCTCTATCGGTTCTGCTTCCCTGATTGGCGCATCGGGGATGGCTCCTTTGGCGAGCGTAAGGACGAGGCGCTGTTCCCAGGGCTGGAGTACCTGCTGGATGAGGAGCGTTCATCGGGCGAGGAGAACGCTGCACCACCGTACAACCTGCGCTTTGTGCCCCATCCTTACAAAGTCACTGTGCCCCTAATGGCAGTACGCTGGCGCAACTGGTTGATAGGGATGCACTGGGATGTGCAGCAGGGCTGGTCTGGCGCGTTGCGTGCACCAAACGCGCTGCTCCTTTCGCCCAACTGGCTGGCATATGGAGCGCACCACCGCTTCGCGCTCTGGGTTCCCACCATTCCGCGCTGGGCAGACGAGAACACGCTGCGAGCACGCGAACCGTTCCGTTTGCTCAAGGGCGAATCGGTGCAGCTGCAAGCAACGCTCTTTGTGCGCCATGATTCGCGCGACATTAGCGAGGCGGTTGAAGCTTATTTACAGCGGCATGGCGTGCCCTACCCGCCTGCTCCCCAGCGCAACGATGCTGCCGCGCTCCAGCTGAGCCTGCGCGGGCTGATCAACAGCTGGGACTCGAACCAGCGTGCATGGCGCCACACCAACACGGGTCCCACCTTCTACGACCCGCTGGTGGCACTGGGGCTATGGGTGCTGGCGCATCGGCTTCCGCCAGAGGCTGGAGATCGCGCCCGTGCCATTCAGCAGGTGCGTGAAGCCGTTGAGGCGGTCGCGCCCGAATCGATGGGTGGGGAGATGGCGTTCTACCTGGGCAGGCTGCCGCGTCTGCTGGACAGTTGGGAACGCGCGACGGACGCCCTCCTGCGTGCCCAGCGCCCCGATAGCAGCTGGGCATGGCAGCCCTCCAGCGAACGGCATAAGGTGTTCGGCA
>JBCNVA010000002.1:0-26928 GCA_039630445.1 Armatimonadota bacterium | reverse complement strand
AGCCCCAGCCGCCATCGCTTGCTCATCGAGCCTAATATTAACCCAACAAGTTAGTTCTCCACACACTCCTTATGGGGGCGATAGCCTGCCCGTTCCGCCTCCTCAAGGCTTTGGAAGTAGACCCGATTTTCGGGCTTGGGCAGCCGGGCGCAATCGGGCGCGTGATAGACTTGGGTTTTGCGGTTGCCGATAAAAGCGGCTTTCCCTGCAGAGGCTATGGGCGTCGGAGCGGGTGTTCCCTTGCGCGTGGTGAATACCTGCAGCCGATCGCTTTGAACCCTCACGGTGATGTCGCCATGCAGGTCGGTGCGGTAGACCGTCACGCCCGCCCGCTGCAACGCTTGCAACGCTTCCCTGTGCGGATGTCCATACAGATTTCTGAACCCGCAAGAGATGATGGCAATTCGCGGGCGAACGCGGTTCAACAACGCCATATCGGTGCCGTTATAGGAGCCGTGATGCGAGACCTTCAGCACCTCCGCACGCAAATCGGCCCCTTGTCGGTAGAGCCGCGTCCGACCCTCCCGCTCGATGTCGCCTGTGAACAGCACCCGCACTTTGCCGCAACGCAGGCGCATCACGAGGCTGGCGTTATTCGCGTCGGAGCGCGTGCCGCGCAGGAATGGCTGACTCGGCGCGAACACCTCAATCTGACAATTGGGTGCTGGGTTGAGCGAATAGCCCCTACCGACTGTGCGGAACTTTATGCCGCGACGCTTGATCGTGCGCAGATAGTCCAGATAGATGGGCGAGTCGTACACGAAGCCTGTATCCCACACCTCACCCACGGACAGCGTGTTGAGGATTTTGACGAACCCACCGATATGGTCGCTGTGCGGATGGCTGGCGACAAGGTAGTCGATGCGGGCGACTTTCAGCTGGCGTAGTTTGCCCATCAGCACGGCTGCCGATTCGGGTGGACCCCCATCTACAAGCATCGTCTTGCCATTCGGGAATTGGATGAGCGCGGCATCGCCCTGCCCCACATCAAAGAAAGTGATTTGCAGCGTGCCTTTCGGAGGCGGTTGTAGGGCGGGTGAGGAGACCAAACGCGGCTGACACCCAGTCAGCAAGACCGCGAGAATTCCGATTGCATAAAGGAGCCAGCGTCGCATCGCGAGTTAAAATAAAAAAGTGCCCGAGCTGAGCGGTCTGCCCTTTTCGGTTCCGCTCTGCATGCCGCCGCCTTGCAGGCTCGGTGCCTCGACCGACATTGCTGCCGATCCTTAGGCGCCGCCACTCCAAGAGTGAGCGGTCTGCTCGAAGCGGTTCCTATCTGCTGCCCGCGCCTCTGCCTAATGCTGGGGCACAGGCTTTGGCGCGTTACTCCTTGCTCGGTCTGTATCCTTTGTCGATCGCCGGCGCAACCGACGCCGGATACTTCCTTGCAAGGCTCCCAACAGCAGGGACACCTGCCTCAGCTCGGGCTGAGGTTATCGGGTTTCCCCGATAACCGCCCTATATTATAGCACATCGATGACGGCTTTGTCAAGGGCCAAGGGGGGAATTTGCCCTTTTTCGAGGGCGAATCGGGGGTTTTTTGGGGGATTTTCCGGGATTTTTTCGAGGGGGTGGGTGGGGTACACTCTTGCCGATGGCAGACGCGAGCAAAACGGTGCGACGGGCGGTCTATCCGGGCAGTTTCGACCCACCCACTCTGGGGCATGTGGATGTGATTGTGCGCGCGGCGCAGCTGTTCGATGAACTCATCGTCGCCGTTGCGGTCAATACCGATAAGAAGCCTCTGTTCAGCTTGCAGGAGCGTGTGGAGATGCTGCAGGAATGCTGCAACCACCTGCCCAATGTGCGCGTGATGCAGCTGCAGGGGCTGCTGGCGCGTTTCGCGCAGGAGGTAGGTGCATGCGCGATTGTGCGCGGGCTGCGCGCCGTGTCGGACTTCGAATATGAGTTTCAGATGGCGACCATGAACCGCCAGCTTGCCCCGGAGGTGGACACCTGCTTCCTGATGACGCATCAGCAATACGCCTTCCTCTCCTCGTCCATCGTGAAGGAGGTAGCGCGTCTGGGAGGCGATGTGAGCCAGTTAGTACCCCCGAATGTCCATGCCCGTCTGCAAGGGAAATTTGCCGCGTCGCCAGCAGGAGCGAATCGCTAAAAGGCGAATCCAAGCGGTGGGCGAGCCGTCTGGCGAGCCGAATATTTCAGGCAAAATAGCAAACAGACAGTGGGTGGCTTGGCAGCGTCTCGCCTAACACACAAGTTGAATGGAGGACCGGGCGATGATGAACACGGATGTCATCACGATTAGGCGATGGCTGCGTGAGCTGGATCAGATGCTTGAAAAGAGCCGTAGCTTTGGTCCCATCGTGTTCGGGCTGAACAAGGGCGAATGTCTCAACTTGGTACAGCAGATCTTGGCGAACCTACCTTCCGATCTGGACAAGGCGGAGCGGGTGCTGCGCGACTCGGATCGGCTGATGGGCGGTGCGCAGATGGAAGCACGGGCGACACTGGAGCAGGCGCAGCAGGAGGCGCAGCGCATCATCGAGCAGGCACGGCGGGAAGCGGAGGCGATGCTGGAACGCGCCCGTGCTGAGCAGGAGCGCATGCTCTCGCAAACGGAGGTGTATCAACTGGCAGAGGCACAAGCCCGCGAAATGATCGAAACCGCCCGCCAGAAAGCGCAGCAAATCCGTCAGGGCGCCGATGAGTATGCCTACGAGGTTCTCACCCAACTGGAGGGCGCCCTCGCCAAAGTGATGAGTACCGTCCAGAACGGCAAGGTGTATTTGGAGGATCATCTCAAGCAGCGGGTAGGCGCACGACGCTAAATATGCGAATTGCACATCTCAGCGATGTCCATCTGGGTTATCGCGCCTACAGCCGTCTGACCCCGCAGGGTATCAACCAGCGGGAGTGGGATGTGCTGCAGGCGTTTCGGGAGGCGTTACGCCTCGCGGTGGAGCAGCAGCCCGACCTGATTGTGATCACGGGCGACCTGTTCCACTCGGTGCGCCCACCCAACTATAGCCTCGTGCATGCCTATCGGTTGCTAAGCCGGCTACAACAGGAACGACATGGCGCCCCACTAATTCTCATCGCGGGCAATCACGAAACGCCCCGCTCCTCCGAGAGCAGCAGCATCCTGCGACTTTTTACCCATATTCCCGGCGTGCTTGTCGTCGAAGAGAAGATCGAAAGCCTCACCCTCGGAACGCTGCACGCACTTTGCATCCCCTCCCGCGGCATCCACGCCTTGCAAACGACGCGCATCGAACCCAACCCGAACGCGGAGGTCAACCTACTCTTATTGCACGGCATTCTGGAAGGGCTAACCTCTTTTGCCATCGAGCGACCCGTGTCGCGACAGCAGATTCTGAATGAGAACTGGGACTATATCGCGCTGGGCGACTGGCATCTCTACACGCCTGTTGCCCCGAATGCCATCTATGCGGGTGCGACTGAGTTCACCAGTACCAATATCTGGGAGGAGGTGGGCAAGCCCAAAGGATTTGTCCTTTACGACACGGCAACGCGCCAGCACCAGTTCCTGACCATTCGCACACGCCCCGTGTATGACCTGCCGCCTATCGATGCACGGGAGTTGACCGCCACCGAGATCAACCACGCGATTCAAGAGCGCGCCGAATCGGTCGATATCACCCATGCGATTGTGCGTCAGCGGATTTACAACCTGATGCCTGAGCAACGCACGGGACTGGACGGGAACCTGCTGCGCGAGTTGCGGGCGCGGGCGTTGCACTATTATTTGGATCTGCGCATGTATCGCGAGGCACGGGCTATTTCCAGCACGGGCGAGGACGGCGAACGACGCCTGACCCTTGTTGAGGAGTGGCGTGAGTTCGCCCGCCGCTATGAGTTGCCCCCTGGCGTGGAGCGTGAGGCGTTTATCCATTTAGGCGTGCAGTATCTGACCGAGAGCGAGTAAGCCGCTTGCTTGCGAAAAGATTATGATTAGGCAGGGCAAAGCGATGGCGTGGACCTATCTGCTTATTGCGGGCGCGATGGAGATTGTGTGGGCAGTGGCGCTGAAGCTCTCGAACGGGTTCACGCGCCCGTTGCCTGCGGTGGTGGTGATTGTTGCGGGGCTGCTCAGCCTGCTCTTTCTGGCACTGGCAGCGCGGCACATCCCGATTGGCACGGCGTATGCCGTCTGGACAGGGATCGGCGCAGCGGGCGTCGCCCTTGTGGGCATCATTTGGCTTCACGAATCGCGCGATTTCTGGCGCCTGTTCTTTATCGGGTGGATTGTGGTGGGGGTGATCGGGCTGCGTTTAGCGTCCCCCGCAAGCGATGGAAAATAGTTCGGGCTACAGCTGGACGCGCGCATCGTTGCTGATGATGAGCGCGATTACCGCCAGTCGCCTGCTCGGCATGCTGCGCGACACGGTGATCGCCTATCGCTTCGGGCAGAACGAGTGGACGGACGCCTATCGCGCGGCGTTTCAGCTGCCCGACTTGCTTTTTTTTATGGTGGCGGGCGGCGCGCTCTCCTCCGCGCTAATGCCCATCTTTTCGGGCTACTGGGAAAAGGATCAGAAAGAGGAGGCGTGGCGTGTGTTCTCCGCTGTGTTCACCATGATGGTGAGCCTAATAGTGGCGCTGGTGTTGCTGCTGGAGTTAATCACGCCTTGGGCGGTTGCGCTGCTGTTTCCGGGCTTTGACCGCTTTCGCTGGGAGCAGACGACTATACTGACGCGCATCGTGCTGCCCTCGCAAATCTTTTTCCTGATGGGCGGGTTGATGATGGCGACCCTTTTTGCTCGTCGCTACTTCCTTGTGCCTGCGCTGGGACCGAACATCTACAATCTGGGGATTATCTTTGGGGGGCTGGTGCTGGCAATCCCATTCGGGATTGCGGGGCTGGCGTATGGTGCTCTGCTGGGCGCGTTTGTGGGCAGTGTGCTAATGCCGATCTGGGCGATGGCGCGGCTGGGCAGCGCGTATCGCCCCCTGTTCGACTGGCGTCATCCGGGCGTGCGCCAAGTATTTCGATTGATGCTGCCTGTGATGTTTGGACTGTCGCTGCCCGGAATCTATATGTTGATTCTGCGGGTGTTTGCGTCGTGGTTGCCGCCGGGCGTGATTTCCGCGCTGGATAACGCCAACCGTCAGATGCAGGCGCCACTGGGCATCGTGGGGCAGGGGGTGGCGCTGGCGATTTTCCCTGCGCTGACCGCACTGGCTGCCACCGGGCGGTGGCAGGAGTTGCGCGTAGTGCTGAAGCGCGGGCTACGACTGGTTTGGTTCCTGACCGCGCCTGCCACCATGCTGCTGCTGGTGTTGGCGGAGGACATCGGACGCGTGCTATTGCAATATGGCAGGTTCCGCCCAGAGGATACGCAGAGGGTAGCAGCGGCGTTGCGCGGGTTTGAGCTTGGGCTGTTTGCCTGGTCGGGGCAGGCGCTGATTTCGCGGGCGTTCTTTGCGCTGCGCGATTCGCTCACGCCTGTGCTGATTGGCACGGCAACCACGGGAATTTTTATTCCGCTTTGCTTCGTGTTGATGCGCTGGCTGGACTATGTGGGGCTGGCACTGGCGACCTCGGTGGCGGCGACGCTGCAGATGGTCTGGATGCTCACTGTGCTGCGCCGACGCCTGCCCGCTGCCGATTCGCCCGAAAGCGAGCCGTTCGCACGCCCCGTGCTGCTGATCGGCATCGCTTCGCTGGGGATGGGCGTGTGGGCGTTCGGTGTGTATCCCCTGCTGACCGCACTGATGGCGGGCTGGCAGCCGAACCTCGCAGCCTTGCTTCGGATCGTGGTGGTAGGGGGCACGAGCGGGCTGCTCTACCTCGGACTGACCTACTGGCTGCGCCTGCCAGAAGTTGCTTATGTGCGCCAGCTGTGGCGCCGCCGAGGGGAAAGGAGTACCGAATAGCGGGAAACAGAGGCTCTTTCGAACACCCTCATGTCCCCCTTGACAGTCCTCTGCATAGGGTATACTCTTAGCGTGTGTCGGTGGGTGATTACGCTGTCGTTTTGGGCAGGGGCTTGATTGGGCGAGCCTCTCCCCAAAGCGGCAGTGTACCCCGCCGATACACAAAAAACAGCACGCAACGATGGAGGTATCTAAAAGATGCCACTTACACCAGAGGAGAAGCAGCAGATTATCAAAGAGTACCAGCGTCATGAAGGCGATACGGGTTCGCCAGAGGTGCAGATTGCGCTTTTGACCGCGCGGATCAACTATTTGACCGAGCATCTGAAACGGCACCGCAAGGATTTCCATTCGCGGCGCGGGCTGGTCATGCTGGTTAACCAGCGGCGGCAGCTGCTCAACTATCTGGCGAAGCAGGATATCCAGCGCTACCGCACCCTCGTGGAGCGTCTGGGGCTGCGAGCGCAACATTGACATGGAGGTTGAACGGATGAACGAATACGGCTTTGTATCCGCCGAGATTGGCGGGCGTGTGCTTTCGCTGGAGACGGGGCTGCTGGCGCGTCAGGCGACCAGTGCCGTCGTCGTGCGCTATGGCGACACCGTGGTGCTGGTCACCGCCACGATGAGTCCTCAGGCACGGACCGAGATCGATTTCTTCCCGCTGGTGGTCGATTTTGAGGAGCGTAAATATGCTGTGGGCAAAATCCCTGGCGGGTTCGTGAAGCGGGGCGGGCGCCCCTCCGACGAATCGATTGTGCAAGGGCGACTGGTGGATCGCGCTATCCGCCCCCTGTTCCCCAAGGGGATGCGCAACGAGGTGCAGGTCATTGTGATGCCCCTCTCGGTCGACTTCGACCATCCGCCCGCTGTGCTGGGGCTGATTGGTGCCTCCGCCGCGCTGACTATCTCGCCCATCCCGTGGAATGGTCCGCTGGGTGCAGTGCGCGTCGGTTGCATTAATGGCGAGCTGATCATCAACCCCACCAGTGAACTCACCGAACAGTCCTCGCTGGAGCTGGTGGTTGCCAGCCGTCCCGACCATGTGGTGATGATCGAGGCGGACGCAGACCAGATCGGCGAGGAGCTGATGATGCAGGCGATCGACCTCGCGCACGAGGAGAACCAGAAGATTATCGCGCTGATCGAGGAACTGCGCCAGCAGGTGGGTGTGCCGAAGGCGGATGTGCCCCTCTATCTGGTCAGCTCCGAACTAAAGCAGGCGGTGCGTGACTTTGCAGGGGAGAGCCTGCGCGAGGCGATCCTGAACCCCGACAAGGTGGCGCGCGAGGCAGGGCTGCAGCAGCTCAAAGAGGAGATTGTGGTGCAGATGAACACCCCACCTGACCCCGAATCGCCCCCACCCTACGAGGGACGCGAGCTGGAACTCTCGATGGCGGTCGATGAAGTCATCAAGGAGCAAGTGCGCCGCATGATTCTGGAGGAGGGTGTGCGCCCCGACGGGCGTGCGCCGCACGAGATCCGCGAGATTCGCTGCGCAGTAGGCATCCTGCCCCGCACGCACGGCAGCGGGCTGTTCCAGCGCGGACAAACTCAAGTGCTGACCACCTGCACGCTGGGCGCGCTGCACGAAGCCCAGATCTTGGATGCCCTCACTGCTGAGGAGACCAAGCGCTACATGCATTTCTACAACTTCCCGCCGTTCAGCGTGGGCGAGGTGCGCCCCATGCGCGGACCCGGGCGGCGCGAAATCGGACACGGGATGCTGGCGGAGCGCGCCCTGATGCGCATGATCCCCTCTGAGGAGGAGTTCCCCTACGCGATTTTGCTCTACTCAGAGGTGCTGGAATCGAACGGCTCTACTTCTATGGCGAGCGTGTGTGGCAGCACGCTGGCGCTGATGGACGCGGGCGTGCCGATCCATGCGCCCGTCGCCGGCATCGCCACCGGACTGGTGTTCGAAAGCGAAGACCGCTATGTGCTGCTGACCGATATTCAAGGCATGGAGGATGCCTGTGGCGATATGGACTTCAAGGTAGCGGGCACGGAGCGGGGCATCACTGCCATCCAGCTCGATCTCAAGATCCCAGGCTTGCCACGCAACCTGATTGCGGAGACGCTTCAGCGGGCGCGTGAGGCACGACTGTTCATCCTGCAGAAGATGCTGGAGGTTATCCCCGCGCCGCGTCCAGAGATCTCGCCACGCGCCCCGCGCATCTTCGTGATGGAGATCAGCCCCGATAAGATTGGCGATGTGATTGGTCCAGGTGGGCGCACCATCAAGCGGATTATTGCGGAGACAGGTGCCCAAATCCAGATCGAGCAGACAGGCAAGGTATTCATTTCGGCGCCCGATGGGGAAGCGGGTGAGCGCGCCCGCCAGATGATCGAAGCGCTGACCAAAGAGATCGCGGTCGGTGAGGTCTATGTGGGGCGCGTGACGCGCCTGATGTCCCGTGGCGCGTTCGTGGAGGTGCTGCCTGGCAAAGAGGGGCTGGTAGAACTGCGCGAGCTGACTGATCGGCGCATCAGTCGCCCTGATGAGGTGGTCAAGGTGGGCGACCTGCTGCGTGTGCGGGTCAAGGAAATCGACAGTCTGGGGCGGGTTAATCTAACCGCGCGCGGGCTGGAGCAGACGCTGGAGACGCTCCGAAGCAGTGGGACGGAGCCGTCGCGCCCCGCGGGAGGTCCGCCCCCCACAGGACGCCCGCAACGCCCCGCACCCCCGCGACCGCCCCAGGGCGAGCCGCGGCGGGAACGCCGACCCGAGCCGATGGAAGACCTGCCCAAACCCCAGTTTCGCCCTAAACGGTGAGGGGTAACCGAGGCAAATAAAACGAACAGCCTGAATCGGCAACGACTCAACGAAGGAGGTGGCAATCTGTATGGATCGCAATCTTGGTATGGACTTTGTGCGGGCGACGGAGGCCGCAGCGCTCAGTGCCGGGCGCTGGGTGGGCAAAGGTGACCGCCATGCCGTCGACCAAGCTGCCTGCGAGGCGATGCGCCGCGCGCTGGCTGATATCGACATGCGCGGCGTGGTCGTCATCGGGGAAGGCGAGCGCGATGAAGCGCCTATGCTCTACATCGGCGAGGAGTTGGGCACAGGCAACGGCTATCGCGTGCAAATCGCCGTCGACCCCGTGGAGGGAACCAACTTGGTGGCAAACGGAATGCCCGGCGCTATCAGCGTGGTCGCCGCTGCCATCGAAGGCGAGGGACGATTGCTCCATGCTCCCGACATCTATATGGACAAGCTGGTGGTCGGCGCAGCAGCAAAAGGCGCCGTTGACATCACGCTGCCCCCACGCATGAACCTCAAGGTGATTGCCAAAAGCCTCGGCAAGGAGGTGCAAGATCTGACCGTTGGGATCTTGGATCGTCCGCGCCACGAGCAGCTGATTCGTGAGATTCGCTCAGCAGGGGCGCGCATTCGGCTCGTCTCCGATGGTGATCTCTCGTTGGCACTGGAAGCGTTGGATCCCAACGGCGAGATCGATGTGCTGATGGGCATCGGAGGCGCGCCTGAAGGGGTGCTGTCGGCTGCCGCCGCGCTCTGCATGGGTGGCGAGATGCAGGCGCGACTGGTGTTCCGCAACGAGCAGGAACGCGAACGCGCCCGCCAGCTGCTCGGCACCGACGATGTGGATCGCGTGCTGACCTTGGAGGACTTAGCGTGGGGCAATGTGGTGTTTGCTGCAACAGGCATCACGGGTGGCAACCTGCTCGGCGGCGTACGCTACACGGGTTGGGGCGCCATTACCCACTCTGTGGTGATGCGCTCGCGCAGCGGCACCATCCGCTGGTTGACAACTCACCACCATTTCCATCACGATCCGCGCTACTAACTATTTGCCTGAAGCAAGTTCTGAACCAGTCCAGCGTACTGCTCCAGCAGGCGCTGGGCTTCGTCTTCCGTAGGCGCCTCGGCGTAGAGGTGAACCATCGGCTCCGAGGCATCGGGCAAGATCAACGCCCAACGATGGGGATCAGCGTAGATCTTTAGCCCATCGATCGTTTCCACGCGCCCCTGCACCTGCTGCGCCACCTGGCGCATAAGGCGCCCCTTCTGTTCCCACGGGCAGGGTAGGCTCTGGTGCAGCAGCGCAAACGGCGGGATCTGATCGTGAATCTCGGCAAGGCTACAGCCTATCTGCTGCACCGCTTCCAGCAACTTCACATAGGCGAACATCGCATCGAAGCCGGGATGGAACGCAGGAAAGAGGAAGCCGCCCCGCAAATCACCTGCCAGCAGTAGCTGCTCCGCTTGTTCCACAGCGGTAGCTGTGAGCGAGCGTATATCGGCGCGGGTGCGCACTACCTCCACGCCCAGCGGAGCCACCAGCGACTCAATCACCGAAGGTGCATGCACAGGCACGACCACTGTTCCGCTCCGACGCACCTGCGCCATCAGGTACACCAGCAGGGCTAAGAGCCGTGCGCCCTCAATCGGACGCCCCTGCTCATCGATCACAGCGAGGCGCTCCCCTTCGCTTTCCATCAGCATGCCGCAATCGGCGCGCAGTGCCTGCACCACCTGGCGCAGATTGCTCAAAAACGCGGTATGCTCGTCGGGGGTGCGCGGCGTGCGCGTCGGATCGGGATAAGCGTTCAGTGAAATGACCTCATAGCCCAGCTGCCCCAAAATCGTGGGATAGATGGCAGCCACGCGGCTGAAGGCGAAATCGGCGACGATGCGCCAGCGTCGTCCGCCCAGCGGCAGGCTCAGCAACTGAAAGAACTGATCTTGATACTGCTCGATGGCGCGGGAGGCAAAATGGATGACACCCACTGCCTCGGGATCGCTTCGCGCGAAATCCTCACGGAAAAAGAGGTGCTCGATCTTGCGCTCTACACGGCGCGGCAGGTAAACGCCCCGCCGATCGAAGAACTCCAGCAAGGTCGTGCGGCTATTGTGAGGCGCGATGCGCACATTGACCCCGCCTGCGACACCCGCCGTGCAGATGGTGAAGCGCGTGATGGGCAGTGGCATCGCCCGCAAGTCCAGCACATCCACGCCTGTGGACAGCACGCCCGCGATAAAGGCACGCTTGATCATCCGCGAGGCGCGAAAGGTGTCGCGAGCGACGACTACCGTCGAGTCGCGTGCCAGCGCCGACCCATACGCCGCGCCTAACTTCGTCGCTAATTCGGGTGTGATCTCGATGTTGGACAGCCCCTCGACGCCCAGCTCGCGAAACAGCGCGCCGCGCCAGCGCGTGCCCCACACCAAGCTCATCGTGACGGTGGAGCCGCGCTCGATGTATTTATCTGGCCAGAGCTTCACGCGCGTGCGAATCACGCTGTCGCGCTCAATATGGCAGCGATCGGCGACAACTGAATGCTCCTGCAGCTGCACATTCTCCTTGATGGTGACGCCCGTGCCGACGATAGTGCCCTGCAGATGGCTGCCCGCGCCGATGTAGGTATCGTCCCACACCACGCTGTCCACCACAATCGCCTCTGGCTCCACGATGCAGTTATCACCCAGCGTGGTGAAAGGTCCGACTGTTGCGCCGTTGCGAATGCGACAGTTGCTCCCGATGCACACTGGCGGCACGATGTGGGCGTTCGGTTCAATCTGGGTGTTTGCGCCCACCCACACGCCTGGCAGCTGTTCCACACCAGGCAGGGCGAGCCGCGCCTTGCCCGTGAGCAGGTCGTGGTGCGCCTCGCGGTACTGCTGCAGCGTGCCAATATCGCTCCAGTATTCGCTCATCACATAGCCGTAGAGCGGCTTGCCTTCTCGCAACAGCAGCGGGAACAGATCCTGGCTGAAGTCGCACGGCTTGCCCGCTTCGATATAGTCAAAAATGGCAGGCTCCAGGATATACATCCCCGTGTTGACCGTGTCGGAGAACACTTCTCCCCACGAAGGCTTCTCCAGGAAGCGCGTGATGCGCCCCGTCTCATCGGTGATGACCACACCAAACTCCAGCGGGTTGGGCACGCGCGCCAAAATCAGCGTTGCCAGTGCGCCGCGTTCCCGATGGAACTCTATGGCAGGCTGCAGATTCACATCGGTAAGCGCGTCCCCGCTAATAATCAAAAAAGTGCCCTCACGCAGCAACGCCTCCGCTTGCTTGACGCTGCCTGCCGTGCCCAGCGGGGTGTC
Source organism: Armatimonadota bacterium (assembly GCA_039630445.1). Taxonomy (GTDB): domain Bacteria; phylum Armatimonadota; class Fimbriimonadia; order Fimbriimonadales; family GBS-DC; genus HRBIN15. The sequence continues at coordinate 14,990 of JBCNVA010000002.1, read as the reverse complement.
CTCCACCGAGTAGAGGAGCGCCAGATCCCAGTCGGCGCCGTCACCGAAGTAGCCCTCGATCACATCTGCCAGGTAGTGGAGCGTGGCGATCACTTGCGTGAAGCCCTGCGCCCGCAGCAGCAACAGGATATGCTCCATAATCGGGCGGTTGCACACGGGCACCAGCGGCTTGGGATGGTTCGCCGTGATGGGGCGCAAGCGCGAGCCTTCGCCCCCTGCCATAACGACTGCCTTCATCACTGCACCATGTGATTCACTGAGCAGTCACGGTTTCCCTGCATGGGGAGATACCTCTCACTGCGGGCGTCGCCAGCGGGAGCGTGCTGCGGTGCGCACGGCGTCCCACTGCAGGCGTAGGAGCTGGCGTATCAGGCGAATACCCTGTTCGCACTCCTCCTGTGAGAGCGCCCGCACAGCGGCTCCACAAAAATAAGCTAAGCACTGCATCGGGCGCAGCTCGTTCGGCAGGCGGCAGCCCTGACAGGTCAGCTCGTTGCAGCATCCAGGTGGGCGAGGAGCTTCGATATGCAGCAGGCGATTCTGCGCTCGCGCCAGCTGGAAGCCCACCATCTCGCCTGTGCGCCGACGCGCCCCCAGATGCTCCGTCTGCGGGTTCTGCAGCACCCTGTCCAGAAAGGCGTCGCGTTCGCGCTCCCCTTTGCAACAGTAGCCGCACGCCGCGCACACATGCGCATGGCTGCGACTGATCTGACCCAGCGCGCGCTGGATCTCCATCCGCCTCAGATTGAGCTGCGCCAGTTGACGCTGATAGCGCACATCCTGCAGCGCCTGCTTATCGGTCAACCAGCGGGCAAGGTGATTGCAACACACCTCCCAAACGCGAAATACGGGGCGCGCATAGAACAAAAAGCGCATGCGCGTTGTCCAGCGTGCCGGCGTACGAACGATCGTTGTAGGGTCCATTTCAATCCCCTTGACTGGGTATTATACTCGCTGATGCGCGTGGTGTGGGGCTTGCTGGTGGTCGCGTTGCTTGTGGGGAGTGGCTTGCTGGTGCATCCCGCGACAGCCCCTTACTTGCGCTGGAAGCTCGCCACTCTCTTTCAACGCGAGGTGGATCGGCTCACGATGTACGACCACCTCTCAGAGAACGATACACCGCTCAGTGCGGCGCAGCTCCAGCGGATCGAGGTGGTCCGAAAGCAGTTCCCCAACGATTTCAACATCAACTGGGCAGCGGCACTGGCGCAGGCGAAGTCATCCACCGAGCGCACACGGCAAGAACTCTCCCAGCTCGCTGTGGATTTTGGGGATCGCCCAGAGGTCTATGCGGGGCTGATACGCAACGAGTGTCGCCAGCTCCATCTGGGGCGTGCGGAGGAAGGGTACTTTGAGGACAGACCACGCCCCATCTCCCCTGCTCGTCCTTCGGATCGCCAGGCGGCGCAACGCATCCTGGAATGGGCACGCCGCGGCGAGCAGCTGGACGCCCAGAACAGCTTTTTCAGCGCGATGCGAGCCATCGCACTGCTGGTTCTCAAAAGGGACGAGGAGGCGATCCGTGCTCTGAAATCGGCTGCCCGCAAGCCAAAATGGGATGACTATCTCGATGAGGAAGTCGAAGCGCAGGTGCGGTTTATGCGGCTGTACACAGGCGGTCGCTCCGCCGACATGGATTATGCCCTCAAAACGGCTGCGCTGTTTCCTCACATAAGCTATCAACGTTTAATGGCGCGTGTAATGGTCGTCCTCGCTGCCGCGCATGAGCGGCAAGGGCGGATTCGTGACGGGCTGGCAATCCGCCTCGCCTTAGCGGAATACAGCGGGCGCCTGCGCTCCAAAGCCTCATGGCTTAGCCACGCGCTGACAAGCGTAAGCATCACAGAGATTACCAGCGCCGTGCCTGGTGGTGAAAAGGTAAAGCCACCCCTATGGCTGACCGCCATGGCAAACAGGGCGCAGCAAACGGCTTCCGATTCGCTTTGTTCTGGAGGCATTTGCTTCCCAGCCTTTAGGGGGCATGTAGAGTGGCAAAACCAACGATTCTTGCTGTATCTGAAGGTACACGGATTTGAGCGCGAAGCGCACTGGTTCGCGGCTGAATATAAACGAGCCGATGCGATGTTCACACAGACATACCAGGCGCTCAAGCGCTTTAATGAAAAAACCCTGATCCCCCTAATCCGAAGGTACTACTGGTGGCTGTTTGGCTTCTTTTTCACGCTGGGGCTGCTCTGGTGTTTGGGCTGGATGTGGCTTGCGCTGGGTGTCGCTGCGCGTTGGCATCTCTCCCTCCCGGCTACCCTGATGATTGCCTTGGCGGTGATGTTGCTGGCAACGATCTGGTTTGCCGAATCGGCAGCGGCGGAGCTGATGTGGCGTGCGCGCGAATCGGCGCGTGCAGCGGAAAGCGGGTTCCGTGAAGGGATAGATGCGTACCAGGAGGCAGCGGCACGACTCGCGCGATCCGGGCGTTGGGGGCTGCCGTTCTTTGCTTTTCTAATCAATGGGCTGCTGCTCGGTCTCGGACTGCTTTGGCTAGCCGCCACGCGGCGTTTAGCCACCGAGCAGAGTGTGCCGATATTGTGGCGTTTTGCGACGGTGGTGGGGCTGGTGTTCTTACTGGCGCTGAACGGGCTGATGATCGCGCAGGTGCACTTCGAAAAACGGCTGGAACAGTTTGCAGCGATGATGCGGCAGAACGAGGTACAGCTCTACTTGCAGGGCAAGCGCGTGCCGTTTGAGCCTCCACCGCGCTGAGGGCGCTCACTTGCTGACCCCGACCATCGCGGCGCCGATCGCTTCGCGCGAGAACTCATCGCGTCCGAACACCTTCACAACGCGCCCGCGATATAGCACGCCGATCCGATCGCAATGGTCCATCAGCTCATCCAAGTCGAGCGAGAGGATGAGGGCTGCCATGCCCTGTCGGCACGCTTCGCGAATAGCATGATAAGTCGCCTCGGTGCCGCGAATGTCCAGTCCGCGCGTGGGCGCGTAGGCAACCAGCAGGCGCGGCTGACCGTACAGGGTGCGCGCCACCACCAGCCGCTGCTGGTTCCCGCCCGACAGCGCGGTCATCGGCGCCCGCAGCGAGGGCACTTTGACCTGAAACCGCTCAATAAGCCGCTGGGCGCGCTGGCGAACCGCACGCGGACGCAGCCAACCGAACCGCTGCAGCTCCGCCTCGCGCTGCGCCCCTAAAATCGCGTTCTCCATCACGCTCCACGAGGCAATCATCCCGCGGCGGAAACGGTCATCGAACAGGAACCGCACGCCCGCCTGCAGGCGTCGGGCAGGCGACCAGTTTTCGAAGGGCGTGCCGTCCAGCAGCAGGCGTCCACGCGCTACAGGGCGCAACCCTGCTAACGCCTCGACCAGCTCCTGCTGCCCGTTGCCGTCCACACCCGCCAGCCCGAAAATCTCGCCCGGCATGACCTGCAGGTTCAAATCTTGCACGCCCCAACCGCCCCGATCGGCACGCACAAAAAGCGATTCAATACTCAGGCGTGGCGTCGCTGTGCCCAAGCCCTGCGGCTCCTCCACCTGCCCAGGCTGTTCGGAGAGATCGGGCGTAGTCTCTCCCACAATCCAGCGGGTCAGCGTTGCAGCGTCCGTCTCGCTCACAGGCGCCTCGGCGACCTTGCGCCCCCCGCGCAGCACCGTCACCATGTCGGCGTACTCCAGCACCTCCTGCAGCTTGTGCGTCACCAGCAAGATGGTGCGCCCTTCGGCTTTGAGACGCAGCAACACCTCAAACAGCGCCTGCACATCCGTGGGCGAGAGCATCGCCGTCGGCTCGTCCAGGATCAAAATCTCGGCGTTACGCCACAGGAGCTTCAGGATCTCCAGTTTCTGGCGTGCGGCGACGCTCAGTGCCTCAGTAAGCTGGCTCCAATCAGCTTCAAAATCGAGGCTTTTGGCTAACTTTTCTGCCCGTTGCCGCGCTTCTCGACGGTTCAGCACTCCTATTATCCCTGCCACCTCCGCGCCCAGCATCAAGTTGTCCAGCACGCTCAGCTCAGGGATCAGGCTGTAGTGCTGGCTGACCATCCCGATGCCGTGCGCAATCGCGTCGGCGGGGCTGGTGAAGTGAACAGGCTTGCCCTTGAGATAGATAGTGCCCTCATCGGGCTGATAGTAGCCGTAGAGGATGCGCATCAGCGTGGTTTTGCCCGCTCCGTTCTCGCCCACAATCGCGTGTAGCGTGCCCGCGCGCACATGGAGATCGACCCGCTCGTTCGCCACGAGCGTGCCGAACCGTTTTGTGATGCCGCGCATCTCCACGAGGTACTCCACGGGCTACTCCTCCGCGCGATAGAAGGGATGGAAATGGTGCGGTGGGCTATGCCCCGCACCAATAGGCACGGCAGCACGCAACCCAGCAGTGAGATAGGCTTTGGCGCGGCGTACCGCCTCGGGCACATCGCAGCCCTTCGCCAGGAACGCCGCAATCGCTGCCGAGAAGGCGCATCCTGTGCCGTGCGTGTGGGGCGTGTCGACGCGCTCCCCCGGCAACCAGAGGAATTGCTCCTCATTATACAACAGGTCGTCGGCACAGTCGGGCAGATGACCGCCTTTAACCACGACCCAGCGTGCGCCCATAGCGTGGATCGCCTGAGCTGCCTCCTGCATCGCGGGCTTGTCCTGCACAGGAAAGCCCGCCAGCACGCTCGCCTCACCCAAATTCGGCGTGACAACCAGCGCCAACGGCAGCAACAGGTGGCGCAGCGCATCAATCGCATCCTCACGCAACAGCCGATCCCCACTCTTGGCGACCATCACGGGGTCTACCACCAGGTTCTGGATGTTCCAGCGGCGCACCCGTTCTGCCACCACCCGAATAATCGCTTCGCTGAACAGCATGCCCGTCTTGGCAGCGTCCGCACCGATGTCCGCCATGATCGAATCGATCTGCTGCCCCACGAACTCTGGCTCCACAGGGAACACGCCCTGCACCCCTTGAGTGTTCTGGGCTGTCAGCGCGGTGATGGCGGTTGTGCCATACACGCCGAGCGCCGCAAAGGTCTTTAGGTCTGCCTGAATACCTGCTCCGCCACCCGAATCGGAGCCAGCAATCGTCATCGCCTTGCGCATGACTTTTACTATACCTGCAGGCATCGGATCGCAAGCCCCTCAGCAGGAGTTCATGGGTATCCTGCCGAAAGGCTCTATTATGATGCGCATGGCAAGGCGGCTTTCGATTGTTAGCGTGATGATGCTGCTGGGCTTGGCAGGTTGCACGCAGGCGCAGCATAACCCGCGCCTCCCTGACCCCGACTGGATTTTCGGCTACGACAAGAATCTCCCGCTCGGTGCCGAAGTGAGCATAGCGGAGGAGACGCCCCTCTACATCTGCTATAAGGTGGTCTATCGTAGCGCACGCGATCAGCGCGTGCCCGCCTTCCTCGTGCTGCCCAAAAACCGTCAGGAGGGTCAGAAACTGCCCTGCGTGATTCTGATGCACGGGCTGGGGGGCGATAAGTCGATGCTCAAAATGCTTTGGCCCTTGCTTCTGAATGCAGGCTACGCCCTGTTCGCCATCGATGCGCAGTATCATGGCGAGCGCAAGCCGAAAGATTCACTACCCTTTTTCGGGGTCTACCCCTACTATTCGCGCGACGCACTCATCCAAACGGTTATTGACCTGCGACGAGCAGTGGACTATCTGGAGACGCGCCCCGAGATTGACCCCAAACGCATCGGTTATATCGGCGCAAGCATGGGCGGGATGCTGGGCGCGATATTTGCAGGCGTGGACGAGCGCGTCCAAGCGCCCGTGCTGCTGGTTGCCGGCGGCAACTGGAAAATCATTATGGAAAAGAGCGTGCTGTCGGTCTTCCGCGAGAATCGCTCCCCCAAAGAGATGGAGCAGGCGCTGAAGGCGATGGATGTGGTTGATCCCGTCCACTGGGTGGGGCGTATCAGCCCGCGCCCTGTGCTGATGATTAACGGCGACGCCGACGATGTAGTGCCTGTCGATTCGAACAAAGCGTTGCATGAGGCGGCGCGTGAGCCGAAAAAGATTATCTGGTACAAGGGTGGGCATGTGCCACCACCTGCCGAGATGCCCAATCTGCTGAATGCTGTGGTCAACTGGCTGAACGAACATCTCAAGGGTCAGGCGAAAAGCACCTCCCTGTGGCAGGAGTGGCGCGACCGCTTGCGAAACGCTGCCGCGCTGGCGGCGTTCTACCTACCTACCTTCTGGCAGGCATTGCGTCAGTGGCTGATGGGGCTGCTTCCATGAAAGCCCTGATTCTGGCAGGGGGTAAGGGCACGCGCCTGCGCCCCCTCACCTACAGCATGGCGAAGCAGCTGGTGCCTGTAGCGAATAAGCCCGTGCTGTTTTATGGGTTAGAGGCGGTGGCGCAGGCGGGCATCCGCGAAGTGGGCATCGTGGTTGGGGACACAGCCGCCGAGATTCAGGCAGCGGTTGGTGACGGCACGCGATGGGGCTTGCAGGTGACCTACATTCCGCAACCCCAACCGTTGGGATTAGCGCACGCTGTACTGGTTGCTGAACCCTTTCTGGGCACGACACCCTTCGTGATGTATCTGGGCGATAACCTCATCAAGTCGAGCATTGCGCCGCTGGTGCGTGAATTCGAGCGCGACCGCCCGAATGCACTGATCCTGCTGGCGGAGGTGCCCAATCCGCACGAGTTCGGCGTGGCGGTGCTGCGCGGGCGGCGCGTGGTCAAGCTGGTTGAGAAGCCCAAAGAGCCGCCTTCCAACTTCGCGCTGGTCGGCGTCTACCTGTTTGACCACCATATCTTTGAGGCAGCCCGCGCCATCAAACCTTCATGGCGCAACGAACTGGAAATCACCGACGCCATCCAGTATCTGATCGACCACGGCTACACAGTGCGCTGGCATACCATCACAGGCTGGTGGAAGGATACAGGGAGCCTCGATGCGCTGCTGGAGGCGAATCGCCTCGTGCTGGAGGACTTGGAGAGCTGCGTGGAGGGCGAGCTGACAGAGAGTGAGCTGCACGGGCGCGTGGCAATCGGCGCAGGCAGCCGTCTGGTGCGTTGCACCGTGCGGGGACCTGCCATTATCGGGCAAAACTGCACCCTCGAAGACTGCTACATCGGTCCGTTTACCTCTATTGGGAACGGGGTATACCTGCGCGCCTGCGAGGTGGAGTACAGCATCGTGCTGGACGGCAGCCGCATCGAGCAGATCGAGCCGCGCATCGAACATAGTTTGCTGGGAAAGAATGTGCTGGTCTCGGGCAGGGCGCGTCGCCCGCGGGCGTTGCGCCTGATGCTCGGCGACAGCAGCAGCGTGGAGTTGCCCTGAAGGGAACTATTTGCCCCTCCAATAGGGTATAATAGTAGCGGACACGGGGGCGTCAGGGTTCGACAGGACAGGTCTGACGCTCAGTGGCGAGCCGAGGTGCCGTGGGCCTCGTTAAAAAACGGCGCAAAAGAAGTGCGAACTATAACTATGCGCTCGCTGCCTAATTGAAGGCAGCCGTCGACTTGCCTGTTGTCGGTCCGGGCAAGATTCGGCGTGGGTCAGACCGACTCGCTCCTGAGGCTGCGCCCAGGGCTGACGGAGGACAGAGAACTGGGCTGGCGTTGTGAAACCCTGTTCGTCGGGACGCACAACGCGAGAGCTAAAGACGAACTACGCTCGTAGAAGCTGGGCGAGCAGCTGTTCTGGAAGGGGGTTCAATTCCCCCCGCCTCCACCATAAAGCAAGCCATGAGACGACGCCGACGCAAGCCCTTTCAGCGCTACTTCACTGTATCTGAAGCGAACGCCTTGATCCCAGAGCTTCAGAAGCATATCCTGCGCTTGCAAGCCTTATTGAATCGCTTACGCGAAGAGTACCGCGAAAAGGAGCAGCTGGTGGCTCACCGAGAGCAACGCAACGGGCTGGCTCCTGAATGGGAGCCTTCAACTGTCGCCGAAGCCATCCACAAAGCGGTCGACGAGCTGCACGCACTGGGCGTCATCCTGCGCGATGTGGATAACGGGATTGTCGATTTCCCGCACCTGCGCGACGGGCAAGAGGTATTTCTTTGCTGGCAACTGGGCGAAGACCGAGTGCGTTATTGGCACGAGCTGGACAAAGGCTTCAACGCGCGCAAGCCCCTGACGGAGAGGTAGAATGATGCGTGTGCGGGCGCCTGGGCGGGTCAACCTGATCGGCGAACACACCGATTATAACGATGGCTTCGTGCTGCCTGTTGCCATCGATCGCGAGATCCACCTCTATGCTCAACCTCGCTCCGACCACCGCTGCCTGCTCTACTCCGAAACGCTGGACGACCAGATCGAGATCGACTTAGCTGCGCTCCCTGAGATGAGTCCTTCCGCGTTGCCTGAAGGTTGGACTCGTTATGTGGCGGGCGTCGCCGCGATGCTGATGCGCCACACAGGACGCCAGCTGACGGGTATCGAGGGAGTAGTCTCCAGCACGCTACCGACAGGGGCGGGGCTTAGCTCCTCCGCCGCGCTGGAAGCCGCCTTTGCGACCCTTTGGAACGCGCTTGACCAGCTCCACTTAGATGGCTGGACACTTGCCAAGCTATGTCAGCAGGCAGAACATGAATATGCTGGGGTTCACTGCGGGATTATGGATCAGGCAGCAAGCCTGTTGGCGCAGCGAGGGCATGCACTCTTTCTGGACACGCGCACGCTCCAAACGCGCCAGACACCCCTGCCCCGCGACTGGCTGATTGTGGTGGCAGATACGGGCAAACCGCGCACGCTCAGCGACTCGGCATACAACCAGCGTCGGTGGGAGTGCCAGCAAGCGGTAGAGCAGTTGCGCACCGTGCTGGGTCAGCCGCTGGAAGCCCTACGCGATGTGTCGCTGGAGGCGGCGGCTCATTACCTGCCGTTGCTGCCAGAGCCAGCGCGTCGGCGTGCCCGCCATGTGATCAGCGAGAACGCGCGTGTGCTTGCGTTTCTCGAGGCACTCGAACGCGCCGACACCCACGCGGTGCGCCATCTCATGCTTGCCTCGCACGCCTCTCTGCGCGATGACTACGAGGTCAGCTGCGATGCGCTGGATCAGATGGTGGAGGCGTGTCGCCACGCGCCGGGCTGTGTCGGCGTGCGCCTAACGGGAGCAGGCTTCGGCGGTGCCTGCGTCGCCATCGTCGAGCGTGCGCATATCGATGCCTTCCTCAAGGAGGCGGAGTCCGCCTATCGCTCCCATAGCGAGTATACGCCTCAGTTCATGGTGTGCGAGTCGGTTGAGGGCGCCAGCGTGCAGGTCTGCTGAGATGAGGTACAATCCCTCCGATGCACCGCACTGTGCCAAAAATCATTGCCCTGCTACGCATCTATATGGAGGATAGCCTCGCCTATCGCGCCAGCGCGTTTATCTGGATGCTGACCGATGTGGTGCACTGCTTAGTGATGCCGCTGGTGTGGCTCTCCGCCTACAACGGGCGCGAGGCGATTGGCGGCTATCAGCCGGGCGAGATGGTGAACTACTATGTGATGATGGCATTCACCACCAACTTCATCGTGAGCCACCTGATGTGGGATCTGGCGTGGGAGATCAAGGAGGGGGTTCTGTCGCAGTGGTTGCTGCGCCCTGTGCCGATCCTTTGGATGCTGTTTGCGCGGAACATCTCGTGGCGCCTGTTGCGGATGGTGCTGTTTGTGCCTGTAGCGCTGCTGGCGTGGCTCTACTATGGGCGCATGGTGACGCTTGGTTCGTTGGAGCTGGGCGCGGCGTTCTGGCTGAGCGTGCTACTGGGGCATCTGGTGTCCTTCTTTACGGCGTTCGCGCTGGCGTGTCTGGCATTCTGGCTGCAGGAGGTGCAGAGTGTGTTCTCGCTCTACTATGTGCCGATGCTATTGCTCTCAGGCTGGGTCGCGCCGATTGGGCTGATGCCGGGCTGGCTGCAGGCGTTGGCGTTCCTGATGCCGTTTCGCTACACGACCGCGGTGCCTGTGGAGATTGCAGTGGGCAAGTTAACAGGTGATGCGCTCTGGCTGGGTATTGTGGGGCAGCTGCTCTGGGTCGGCGTAGCGGCGTTGCTGGGCTGGGCGCTGTGGCGCATGGGGCTTCGGCAATACACGGGGGTGGGCATGTGAAGCGATTGCGCTTCTACTGGAACCTCTATAAGGCATTCCTACGCACGAGCCTTGTGCGCGAGATGGAGTTCCGCGCCAACTTCTGGGCGAAGGTGCTGTTCAACCTCATCTGGCTCGGCTTCTTTCTGGCAACGCTCAAGATTATCTATCGTCACACAGAGGCGATTGCGGGCTGGACGGAGCCAGAAGCGCTGGTGCTGGCGGCTACGCTCTACTTTCTGGATGCGCTCATCTCTACTCTCTTCTACTTCGGGCTATCGGAGCTGCCGACGATGGTGCGGCAGGGTACGCTCGATTTCGTACTGTTCAAGCCTGTCGATTCGCAGTTCTGGCTCTCGCTAAGGCGCGTGAATTTAGACCAGCTCGGCTCGCTGGTAGTAGCCGTGTTGCTGGGTCTCTATGCGCTGTTTTCGCTGGGCTACCTACCGCCGCTGGTGAACATCCTGCTCTATCTGGGGATGGTGGTGATGGGCGTGTTGATCTTCTACTCGTTCCACTTTATGATGATGACGCTGAGCATCTGGCTGGTGCGGGTGGAGAACTTGTGGGTGCTGTCGGAAGTGTTTGCGCAGATTGGGCGATTTCCGACGGATGTGTTCGATGCGGTGCTGCGGCGCATTTTTACCTATGTGCTGCCTGTAGCCTTTCTGGCGACGATCCCTGCCAAAGCGCTGTTGGGCAAGGCGTCGGGGGGCTTCCTGCTCTTTGCGACGGCGTGGGCGCTGGGGTTCTTTGTGGCGGGGCGCCTATTCTGGAAATTTGCGCTAAGAAGCTATACGAGCGCGAGTTCGTAGGCTATGGCAATCGGCGGCTCCATACCAGTAAGGCGCTGCCGATAAGGAACATGACCACGCTGCGCACAAGGAAAAACCAGCGCACCGAAGCCTCCCCGAAAAGGCGCACCGCTGTCCTATAGCTCCAAAAATGGACGATTGGGCGGCGGATAATCGCCTCCACGATATAAATTAGGCTCAAAATCAAGGTGACCACACCGAGTATTTGCAGAACCTCCTTCATGGCGCGTCTCCAGCCATATTATAACCCAGCTTGCTACCTGTCATTTTTGAGCGGGCAGATTCCTCGCTTCGCTCGGAATGACAACGCTGGCTTGGTGAAAACGAACCTGTCATTCCGAGCCGAAGGCGAGGAATCTCAGATAGGCGGCAAGTTGGATTATTATACTGTTGAATAATATGCCAGTGGGGTATAATAGTGGTGGAGGTTCTTTCCAATGCGTAGGGGCTTCACACTCATCGAGCTGTTGGTCGTGATCGCGATTATTGCCGTGCTGGCGGCAATATTGTTTCCTGTGTTTGCGCAAGCCCGAGAGAAGGCGCGTCAGACCTGGTGCCTCAATAACACCAAGCAAATCGGGCTGGCGTTCCAGATGTACGCGCAGGACTTTGACGAGCGCACCTCCCAGAACCGCATTCCGCTGCCCAGTCGGCAGATTGAGGGGGCACGATGGAGCTGCTACCACAACACTTGGGGACATCCTGAGAATGCACCTGCCTTCTTCCATTGGTACGATGTGTATAAGCCCTATATGAAGAACACGGAGGTGCTGGTGTGCCCCTCGAATCCAAGCCGTGCCTACGGCGATCCCAACGCTCTACAGTACGAGTATTTCCCGCCGGGCGACCGTCGCGGGGCAGCAGGCTATGCGGTGAATGTCGCGCTGGTGATAAGCCCCGACTACTGGTGGAACGGGCGCGACTTGGCGCAAATCCCTCGTCCCGCCCAGACCGTGGCTTACTTCGAGACCTTGTGGCCCTGCCCCGACCTTGGCTGGTGGTCGCTGCACGGGGCTGACCTGTGGCGGCACAACGGCGGGATGAATGTAATCTACGCCGACCACCATGCGCGGTGGATCAAAATCTGGCAGACGCTCCGCACGCGCCTCACGGGGCGAATCGAGGACAACCACTGGTGGGCGGTGCTGGTGGAGGCGTCGCCGACCTATGGCGATGTGAACTGGCTACGCCAAGTGGAAACGGAAGCTGTGAACTTGATCCTGCAGTACAATCCAGAGCGGCGCTAAGCCCGTTGCTAATGTGGGACAGGCACGCGCCCACTACGCACGCCGCAGCAAACGACGAACCTGTCCGCGCTGATGCGCCTAAGATGCAGGAATCGCGATGCACATCGGGTATAATGCCGTTGTATCACAACGGGACAGGTGGTCACCCGTCCATCTGCGCCCGGAAGGAGGCTAATGATGATTACGGGTAAGGTTAAATGGTTCAACGACCAGAAGGGCTACGGCTTTATCGTAGCCGACGACGGTCGTGAAGTCTTTGTGCACCACACCGCTATCAACATGCCAGGGCACAGGACGCTGTACGAGGGGCAGCCAGTCGAGTTCGAGGTTGTTCAAGGACCGAAGGGCTTGCAGGCACGCAATGTTGTCCCGAAGTAAAGCAGTCTGAAGACGGAGCGACCGAAGGCGGGGAGTGCTCGGCACTCCCCGCTGGTTTTTATACCGATTGGGTTTTCAAATGACGCATCGTCCTGTACGGCTAAAGCCGTTGCCATGCAAACGAAACCGACCCCCGTCGGCTGAATAGCCCGCGCAGGCGGGCTTTGTCTGCACAGGAACGGCTTCAGCCGTACCGGAATATTGCGCTACTTGAAACCGCGATTGGTATTAGGCTATTGGCACTCTGCATCCTGACCTACTCGAACACATAGAGCAGGTACTGCGCCAGTCCGATATCGCCTTCCACCTGCAGTTCGCCTGTGTTATAGGCATCCAGCGCGTTGCGCTTGCCCGTGATGATGTCGATGAACACCTGCGCGGGGGCACGGATGGTCACCTGCGCCTCCGATGGATTGCCCTCTTTGCTGATGCTTGCCTTGCCCTCCGCGATGCGCAGGTAGTATTCGCCCGCGCCTTCGAGCAGGAACCGATAGGTTGCTCTCAAAGCGCCCGCGCGCTCCGGGCGGAATCGCCCGATATACTTCTGCAGCTCCGCTTCAACCTGCGCCACGCTCTCGCCTCCCGTGCCTTTTGCCAGTGGGGTCAGCCCCTCGCTGAGCTGCCTGGCGGTCGCCACCAGCTTCTCGCCAATCTCTGGACCGACCGACATGCTACGCTCGTACCGATAGAGATCGAGCCAGTAGTCCTCCTCGCAGAGGATGTAGCCCAGCTCGTCGTTACCCAGCCCGATCAGGAACACTGGGTCGCCGTACGCGCTCAGTCGCTTCTTGAGCAGGAAGCCAATGTTGGGCAGCACCTCGCCGGGCATGGTGAAAAAGACGGCGTTCCCGATGCGGAACAGGTGTGCCTCGGTGGTCAGGGTGTCATTCTGGATCGACTCACCCTTCGGGATGACCCCGATCGCCAGCGCCTGCTTGAACTGCTCGTTCTCCAGCGGCACGCTGATGGTCTGGCTGCGATGCTCAAAAGCCACATTGTCGGTGAAGGTCATCGTGGCGACAGCTTCCAGCGTTTTGTTGGCGAGCAGGGTTCCCATCCGTTCGGCGCGTGCCCAGTCCTTGCCCTTTTCGCCCTGATAGTTCGGGTCGGCTGCGGGGGAAACCATTCCGCCCAGGGCACCGTTGGCAAAAATCGCCACCCCGCCGCCTTGCGCCTCAATCGTCCGGTAGAACCAGTTCGGAAAGTCGGCGGTCAGCTGGTCGTTGTTCAGCACCTCGGGGTGGCAGGCGAAGTTGGTGAGCGTTGCGATGGGTTGATTGTCCGCTTTGCGGCGCACCTGCAGCACCGCCGCCTCGGTGTCCAGAATCTCCTTGACCCGATAGTTATAGGCAATCCCCTCCACGCGCGTTTTGGCGAAGCCGATCGTGGCGGGTTGCAGCTTGCCTGCCGCCTCGTCGATGGTGCGAGCCACTGTGTCAATTACAAAGTTCACATATTCGTTGTCGCGTCCAGAAACGGTCGGTTGTGGTCCCCAGAGTCCGATGGTGTCGGGGGCGGAATGCACATGGGTGCAGGCAACAATCACGCGGTTCGGGGGCACGGAGCGGACGCGCTGGCGGATCTTTTGCACATCGTCCCGCAGCAGTCCCAGCAGGTCGCAAACAGCCAGCGCAATGCGCTCCTGACCGATTTGCAGCACGAGCGCGCGGACCCAAATATCGTCGTGTACACCCCCCGTGTTGGGACGGTTGGGTGAGTAGCCTGCCAGATAGACCTGCTTATTGGGTGTGATTTTGTTGGCAGCGGCGCCTGCTTGTAGGTTCTGTGCCCACACAGCAACGCACAGCAACGCCCCAAGAATCAGCATGCCACCTCGTCTCATTGATGGTTCACCTCCTGCACCATCGGCTGTTCGACGGCGGGCGCACGCCTCCTGCTCCTTCCCACATCCCCTCACAACCACCCCGCCCCCCAATCCCTCACAGGTAGGCTACAAACCAGGTGGGGCAAAGCGTACCGAGCCTCCATCCACCAGTTTCAATCCCTCACAGGTAGGCTACAAACCTTCCGTCGGTGCGCCTGCGGCAAGGCGCAAGGTGGGTTTCAATCCCTCACAGGTAGGCTACAAACGAGCATGGAGGCTTTCAGGGTCGATTCAAAGCCTTCGGTTTCAATCCCTCACAGGTAGGCTACAAACTACGTAGAATCGAAAAACCAAGAGACAACCAAAAACGTTTCAATCCCTCACAGGTAGGCTACAAACCCCGACCAGAACGATGAGCAACCAATCATCACAATCCGTTTCAATCCCTCACAGGTAGGCTACAAACGAGGCTGGAGTCGTTCAGGGTCCGCAGCCAGTCAGGTTTCAATCCCTCACAGGTAGGCTACAAACCTCATACCCATAGAACAGCGGGCGTACAGTTTCCATGTTTCAATCCCTCACAGGTAGGCTACAAACGAGATGTAGACGCGAGATTGAACTACTCAATAATTTGTTTCAATCCCTCACAGGTAGGCTACAAACTAAAAAGAGAAAGCGAAATACTTCAAGAGGAACCAGGTTTCAATCCCTCACA
>JBCNVA010000190.1:0-11389 GCA_039630445.1 Armatimonadota bacterium | reverse complement strand
GGACGCGCTCTGCTCAGTGACGCAATTGCTACCACGCTGGGCGGCTTGCTGGGTACTTCGACCATCACAGCGTATATCGAGAGCGCGGCAGGCGTCTCTGCCGGCGGTCGCACAGGCTTGACCGCCATCGTCGCGGGCTTGCTGATGCTTGCAGGGCTGTTCCTTTACCCTCTCGTTGTGCTGATGACTGCTGAGACGCCCATCACCTGGACGCTGGCACCTGGTGTAGCATTCCCCTTCAAGCAGTATCCGATTATTGCGCCTGCGCTGATGCTTGTGGGAGCCTATATGATCACGAGCGTGCGCCACATCCGCTGGGATGACCTCACCGAAGCGCTGCCCGCCTTCCTCACCATTGCGGTCATGGCATTCACTGTCAGCATCACCGAGGGCATCGCGATCGGCTTCATCAGCTATGTGGCGTTGAAGCTCGCGGCGGGGCGGTTCCGCGAGGTTCACTGGGTGGTCACTGTCTTTGCGCTGGTGTTTATCGTGCGCTACCTGATAGAGCGCATATAGCACGATAGGCGGGTATACTCTGGCAGGATACCCACCAATCTGGAGGGAGGCACATGGCAACTATCAGGAACTTGCTGGAACAGAGCGTGCTGATGGGATTGGGCGCCTTATCGCTGACCCGCGAGACGGCACAGCATCTGGTGGACGAAATGATTAAGCGGGGTCAGGCGCAGCGCGAGGAGGCGTCCGAGTTGGTGGAGCGGCTGGTCAAGCGAGGGGAGCGGGAGCGTGACGCCTTACGCCAGCTCATCCGCACCGAGATCGAGGACGCGCTCAAGGCGCTGAATCTGCCCACCCGCTCCGAGCTGCGCGCTATTGAAAAGCGATTGGACGCCATCCTGCACCGCATGGAAGGCAAGGTGGCTGAAGCAGAGGGCACTGCCGAGCCGCCAACGCAAGCCACAGAGGGTGAGTAGCCGCTCATCACGGCTCGCTATTGCACCGAAGGGTCATCGATGCGGCTTTTTACGCGGCGTGTGCGGGGGTTCCAGCGCTACCGTCAGGTAGTGAGCGTATTGGCGCGGCACGGGTTCGGCTCCGCGCTGGAATATCTGAGTGTCCATCGGCGGCTCGCGCTGCCTCGCGCCGAGCTGCAGCCCGAGATCGAACCGCTCTATTCCCCGGCGGAGCATCTGCGCCTCGCGATGGAGGAGCTGGGACCCACCTTCATCAAGCTGGGTCAGGTACTCAGCACGCGCTCCGACCTGCTCCCTGAGCCGTTTATTGAGGAACTGCGCAAGTTGCAAGATAGCATCACGCCCGCGCCCTGGGACGAGATTCGTGCCGTGATGGAGCAGGAGCTGGGTCGCCCGCCCGAAGAGGTGTTCCGCACCATCGATCCGAATCCCATCGGCTCCGCCTCCCTCTCCCAGGTGCATGCTGCCACCCTGCCCGATGGCACGGAGGTCGCCATCAAGGTGCAGCGTCCCCATATTCGCGAACTGGTGGAGACCGATCTGGAAATCCTGCACGATTTGGCGGCGCTGGCACAGCGCACACCGATTGGCGAGCTATACGATGCAGAAACGGTTGCAGAGGATATTGCCTTCACGCTGCTCAGTGAGCTGGACTTCCGTCGCGAGGGGCGCAACGCCGAGCAGTTTCGCAAAAACTTCGCGGGCGAGGAGAAGGTGCACATCCCCCTCATCTACTGGGAGTACACCACGCCCCGCATGCTGGTGATGGAGCGGTTGCGCGGTATCAAGGTCGACGATGTGGCGGCGCTGCGCGCCGCGGGGCACGACACCCACCAGATTGCGCTGGACGCCTCCCGTCTCATCATCAAGGAGGTGCTGGAGGACGGCTTCTTTCACGCCGATCCCCACCCGGGCAACTATCTGGTGGAACCCGATGGGCGTATCGGCGTGCTGGACTTCGGCATGGTCGGCTCGCTCAGCGAGGACGATCGGATTAATCTCACTCGCCTCTATGTGGCGGTCATTCGGCAGGATCCGTATGCGATTCTGAATGTGTTTGCGCGGATGGGGGCACTCTCCTCGCGTACGGATCGTCCCCGCCTGATTCGCGCCACCGAACGGCTGATCAGCAAATATCGCGGGCGAACGCTCAAAGAAAGCTCCTTTGCCGAGTTCTGGAGCGACCTTACCGAGCTGATGCGTCAGTACCATGTGCGCCTGCCGACCTCGCTGTGGCTGGTGGGCAAAACGCTGGCGATGCTGGAGGGCATCGGACGCCAGCTGGATCCCGATTATGACCTGTTTGCGGTGTCGGAGCCGTTCGTGCGGCAGCTGGCGCGGCAGGTGTGGCGACCCCACCTGTCGACGCGCGACCTGCTGGAACAGGTGGACACCTGGCGCTACCTGATGCGCGAGCTGCCGATCCTGGTGATGCAGTGGCTGCAGGGGATCGAGCGCGGCAAAGTGCCCGTGGAGGCACAGATTGGCGCGGCGCCCGAAACCTTGGATCGGTTGGATGCGATGGTCACGCGCCTCTCGCTGAGCATTCTGGTGGCGGCGTTCATCGTGGGGCTGGCGCTGCTGCTGCCTGCCACGCGCGAAATCCCCTTCGCCCCTGCGCTCACCTTTTTAGGCTTCCTTGCTGCCGTGGTGCTGGGCGTGTGGCTGATTATCTCCATCTTGCGCCGCCGCCATTAGCAAACTTCGCTGTTTTCAGGCGGCGCTCCCAGCGGGATCGCTTCCTCCACGAGCAAGACAGGGATCCCTTCGCGCACGGGATAGGCACGATGGCACACTTCGCACACCAGATAGCCGTTCACTGCGGTCTGTTCCGTCGCTGCCTGCACGGGGATTTCGCTCTGCCAGCGCAGGGGCGGGCGGTCCGCACAGGCAGGACACCCCAGCAACTCCAGCAGCTCCAGAGGGAACGGCGGGTTCGTCATTACACGATCTCCATCATCCGCTCGATGGCGCGGCGGGCGCGGGAGGCAATCTCCTCTGGCACGCGCACTTCATACACCATATCGCGCAGCGAGCGGTAAAGCTTGGGTAGGGTGATCGTTTTCATATACTCGCAGATAGCATCCTCCCGCACGGGGATAAACCGTTTCTGCGGCGCTTCCTTTTGCAGGCGGTGGAGCATGCCGACCTCGGTGGCGACCAGATGCACGGGTGCCGGCGACTGGCGCACATGCCTGACCATGCCGCCCGTGCCGTAGATGAAGGTGCGTTCGGCAGGCAGCTCGCCTTCCGCCAGCGCGTACATGCACTGGCTGACACAGCCACATTCGGGATGCATCAGCAGGTCAGCTTCAGGATGCGCCCGTAGCATGCTCACAATATCCTCCGCGCGGATGCCCGCATGCACATGGCACTCGCCCATCCACAGATGCAGCTTGCGCCCCGTCATCCGCTGCACATACAGCCCCAGAAACATATCGGGTAGGAACAGAATCTCTTTGTCCTCCGGGATTGCCTGCACGACCTTGATCGCATTACTGGAGGTGCAGCAGTAGTCGGCTTCGGCTTTCACATCGGCGTTGGTGTTCACATAGGCAACGACGACGCCATTAGGATGTCGCGCTTTCCACTGGCGCACCTCCTCGGCGGTGACAGTCGCCGCCAGCGAGCAGCCCGCTTCAGGATCGGGGATCAGCACCGTCTTGTCGGGGCAAAGAATCGCGGCGGTCTCCGCCATGAAATGCACGCCACAGAACACGATGACCTTCGCATCGGTTTGCGCAGCCTGCTGCGAAAGCTGTAGCGAGTCGCCCACAAAGTCCGCCAGATCCTGAATGATGGGAATCTGATAGTTGTGGGCAAGGATGATGGCGTTGCGCTCCTTGCGCAGCTGCTGGATGCGCTCAATCATCGCCTGCTCGCTCAGGTGGGGGATCTCAGGATCTTGCTGAATGGCGCGAGTGGCTTCGGTCGTTGCAACCGACGGGCGCACCTTGGAGCGGGGCATCACAGTCGGTAGCTCCACCTGCAGGCTCAGATGCTCAGGCAAGGTCGGATTTCTCATGGTTCAAGGAGAGTATACCCGTCCTTCGAGCATGTCGCGCGTGATGATCGCCCAGTGGCTCGCTGTTAGGTACAATAACTTAGGAGGCGACGATGAGGATCCCAAGCGAACTGCGCTATTCGCGCACCGATGAGTGGGTGCGCGTGGAAGGAGATGAGGCGGTCATCGGCATCACCGACTATGCCCAATCGGAGCTGGGCGATATCGTTTACCTGGAGCTGCCTGAAGTCGGACGCTACCTGCAGGTGGACGAGCCGTTCGGGGCGATCGAATCGGTCAAGGCAGCGTCCGATCTGTACGCGCCTGTTGAAGGCGAGGTGGTGGCAGCGAACACCGCGTTGCAGGCAGCGCTGGAGACGATCAACGAAGATCCCTACGGGGCAGGCTGGCTCATTCGTGTCCGCCTCAAAGACCCGTCGCAGTTGGACACACTCCTCTCCGCTGACGAATATAAACGCTACCGGCAGATTGAAGATTAGCCATGCGCTACATCCCCCACACCGAGCAAGATGTGCGCCAGATGCTGGAGGTGATCGGCGTCCGCTCCATTCGCGAGCTGTTTGCCGACATTCCTGACTCGCTTTATATCAGTGAGCCGCTGAATATTCCCCCCGCTTTAGATGAGCATGCGCTGTTTCGGCGGCTAAGTGCGCTCGCTGCGCAGAACGCCGACACGATGCGCTATCTGAGCTTTCTGGGCGCAGGGGCTTATGACCACTTCATTCCCGCCATCGTGGGCACGATTATCAGTCGGGGCGAGTTCCTGACTGCCTACACGCCCTATCAGCCCGAAGCCAGCCAGGGACTGCTGCAAAGCATTTTCGAGTTCCAGACGATGGTGTGTGAATTGACCGGCATGGAGGTGGCGAACGCCTCGATGTATGACGCCTCCACCGCGCTGGCAGAATCGGCGCTGATGGCGTGCCACCTCACAGGACGCTCCAAAGTGCTGGTGTCGATGGCGGTGCATCCGCACTATCGGCAGGTGTTGCGCACCTATTTGTGGGCGAACGGACGAGAACTGGTCGAGCTGCCCTTGGCAGAGGGGTTGACCGATGGGGCAGCGCTACACGCAGCACTGGACGAGCGGGTCGCCTGCGTGATTGGGCAGTATCCGAACTTTTTTGGACTGATTGAGCCGCTGGCGCCTCTGGTGACGGCGGCGCATCAGGTGGGGGCGTTGGCGATCGCCTGTGTTGATCCGATTGCGCTTGGCGTGCTAAAACCACCTGGGGAGTACGATGTCGATATCGTGGTGGGGGAGGGACAGTCGCTGGGCAACGCGATGGGCTTCGGCGGTCCGATGCTGGGGCTGTTCGCGTGCAAGCAGGCGTATGTACGGCGCATTCCGGGGCGCATCGTGGGGCAGACCACTGACGAGGAGGGGCGACGCGGCTTCGTGATGACCCTGCGCACGCGCGAGCAGGACATCCGCCGCGAGAAGGCGACCTCCAACATCTGCACGAACGAAGCGCTGTGCGCTCTCGCCAGCACCGTGTTTATGGCGGCACTGGGCAAAACGGGCTTCCGCGAACTGGCGGAGACCTGTACCCAGAAGGCGCACTATGCTGCCGACCGCCTGACCCAGATCCCCGGTGTGCGCCTACGATTCCCGAATACGCCCTTTTTCAAGGAGTTTGTGCTGGAACTCCCCTGCTCCGCCCATGCCCTCTGCGAGCGATTGCTTGAGCAGCAGATTATCGCAGGGCTGCCTTTAGGCGACTACTATCCCGACATGCCGAATGCGCTGCTGGTGTGCGTGACGGAGACCCGCACGCGCGAGGAGATTGATCGGTTCGCTGCGGCGCTGGAGGCAGCTCTCTGATGCCAATTGGCGTTTCAAACGCCGTGATATCGTCGGCGAGACGCCGACGCTACCGCTATGAGGTCGTCAGCGAGACGCTGACGCTACGAACGCGCCCTGCGTAGCGTCGGCGTCCCCGCCGACGATGAAGGAACTTGAAATGGTGACTGGTATAAGCATACCTGCTATTCACCATTCGCCACCTGCTGCTTCGCGGCTTGCCAGAGGCTCTCCCACTCGTCGGGGGTGAGCGATTCGAGGCTCCTGCCCTGCTGGGCGACAGTCGCTTCCATCCAGCGGAAGCGTTGGATAAAACGGTCTACCATCTGGCGCAGGCTCTCCTCGGGGTCAACGCCTGCACGGCGGGCGATGTTCACCATCGTAAAGAGCATGTCGCCGATTTCGGCTTCGATGCGCGTCGGCTCGCCTTGTTCGATGGCACGGCGCAGCTCCGCCTCCTCCTCGCGGAGCTTGTCCAGCACGCCATGGATACTGTCCCACTCGAAGCCAGCACGGGCGGCGCGTTTGGACACCTCCAGCGCACGCAGCAGCGCGGGCATTGAGCGCGGGATGCCCTCCAGAATAGAGGCGTGCGCCTTCTGCTCGCGCTTGAGCCGATCCCAGTTGCGCAGCACCTGCTCGGCGTTCTCCAGCGCGATGTCCCCAAACACATGCGGATGGCGCTGCACCAGCTTGTCGTTCAGCCGCTGGATAACCTGCTCGATATCGAACGCGCCGCGTTCGCGGGCAAGCTGGCTATGCAGCATCACCTGCAGCAGCAGGTCGCCCAGCTCCTCGCACAGCCGATCGGGATCGCCCGAATCGATGGCGTCGATCACCTCGTAGGCTTCCTCCACCACGAAGGGTTTGAGGCTTTCGTGCGTCTGCTCGCGGTCCCAGGGGCAGCCTTCGGGGCTTCGCAGAATCGCCACGATTTCCACCAGTCCCTCAAAACCTTCGAAGCGGCGCTGGCGCGGGGGTGCAGGCGGCACAAAAAGGCTGGTGAGCGGGTCATAAGGCTGCTGGTCTAATTGCGCCAGCGGGACGGTTTTCACCTCAGTTGCACCTTCCACGCCCGCCGCATGCACCAGCGTCACGGGGAAATCGGGCGGGTAGTGGCGCAAGAGATGCGTTTTGACGCGGTTCACCAGCTCGGGCGTCTCCAGTTGATAATAGATCTGTGCCAGATTGGGGTTCGGCTGCACGCGGGGGAGCGTGCCGGCGTCCAGCAGTTGCAAGCCGTGGCTCAGCTCATAGCCGACTGCTTCCAGCACTGGCTCCAGAAAGCTGCGGCTGGGCACGAGGCGCGTGGGGATTCCTGCTTCTTGCGCGCCCTCCATCACGAGGCGCACCGAATCCTCCGCGATCAGGGGATGTCCGGGCACAGCATAGGCAATCGGGCTGGTTTCGTGGGCAGCTTGCAGCACAAACTCAGCAAGGGCACGGGCGCGCGCCGCTGGTTCAGCTTCTGGTGCAAGCGAATCGAGCGATTCAAACTCGATACCTGCCAGGCGGAGCGTGTTCGCGGCAGGATGGTTCGCCGTGCGCAACAGCACGCGCCGTGCGCGTCGGAGTGCGCCCAGCGCCTCTGCGCTGATCTCTTTCGCGCCACCCGCCCCCAACCCGACTAAATAAATCATAGTTGATGGCGACTCAGGGGCGCCCGCTGGCTTGCTTCTGCTGCTTCTCGTACTCCTCCAACGCCTTGCGCAGCTGCTCCATATCCCGCTGGTAGCGTTCCTTCCACTGCGGGCTGAGGATTTCGACCTTGGCGTTGAGCACGGCGCGTGCCAGTTCCGCGTTGATATCCTTGTTTTTCTCTCGCCCTTCTTGCAGCATCAGCCCCTCGCGGATGGTCTCTTTGACCTCTTCGTAGGTTTGCTGACGCCCTGAGGTGCGGGTAATGACCTCCACGCGCGCCGCTACATCTCCAAATTGGATCCAGTCAGTTACCTGCCCCACCTTCGCGTTTTGCAGCACTTGGCGCAATCGCTGCGCTTGCTCGGCTTCTTGCTGCGTGCGGGCGTTGATGGGTCCCTCGATCGGAATGTCGGTCTCACCTGCCTGAATGCCCGCAGCAGGGTTCTGAGAGTACTTCTGCACGATGCTGTGGAAGCTGAAGCCACGCTTGAGGTCATCGTCGATCTGGCGGCGAATCTCAGGGTTCTGCACCAGCACGAAGCGTGCCCGCACGCTGGTCGGGCGATAGAACGCCCGTTTGTTCTGCTCGTAGAACTGCTTCATCTCCTGCTCTGTGACGGTGACCCCGCGCGTGATCAGGTTGAACTCCGCCAGCGCAACCCGCACCTGCCGACGGAAATCATCCAGGGTCATCACTTTCAGCTCCGTGATGGCTTGCTTGATCTGGGGGTTGTTTTTCATTTCACGGTCAACACGCTCATCGACCTGCTTGTCGGTGGGCATAACGCCTCGCTCACGCGCCATCTGAAGCAACACCTGCTCGCGGATCATTTGCATTAGGGTGGTGTAGCCTGCGGGCGCAGTAGTAATTTGACCCTGCCCGATGGGGACAGGAGTGGGCGCGATTTCAAGCCGTCGATAATACTCTTCACGGGAAAGCGGGGTTTCGTTGACCTTGGCTATCGGTTGCTCACCGGATCGGCATGCACTGAGTCCGAGCGCCGCCATCAGCCCGATTACAGTGAAAACACCAATTGAATGCCTCATATCTCTTCCTCCAAGTGTCGTCGTTGCAGACTGAGAATGAGTTCCACCTCGCCGGGCGCGTAGCCGGTCTGGCGGGCGATTTCCTGAATGCTCAGCCCCTGTTGCGCCAGCACTGCCACGGTCCCGAACGAGCGCGTCTCGCTCTCCGATAAGTTATACCCGATGGCGGGCGCAGAAGTTTCCACACGCTCCAGCACGGGCATCAGGGTGGCGAGGCACGCCTGCACACGCGCTTCGGCGGCTTCGGCTTCGCGGGTCAACCGCTCCAGCAGCGCTTCGAGGGTGCGGCGCAACTCTTCCATCTCACCTGTGAGCGACTGGCGCGCGGCTTGCGCCCGCAGCTCCGCCTGGGCGCGCAGAAAGAGCAGCCACCCAGCTACCAGCAGCAGTGCCTGCAGCAGCACCAGCAGTTCTGCCATAAGTTGCCTCCTTCCCGTCGGCGGGGACGCCGACGCTACAGCACAGTTTTCGTCGGCGGGACGCCGACGCTACAGCGCAGTTTTCATCGGCGGGACGCCGACGCTACGGCGCAGTTTTCATCGGCGGGACGCCGACGCTCCTCCCCCCTCTCCCGCAGCGTGGGAGAGGGGCAGGGGGTGAGGGCTTCCACCAACACTACACCTCCACATCCAGCTGATGGGGTTGCTCCTCGGGCGGCGCCTCGTCGGTTGGTTGAGGGCGCGGGGGTGTTGGGCGACGCGGCTGTTGCGAACGGGTCGGTAGCTCCCGCACGGGCTGGATGCGCACAGGTTCCCGAGGCGCAACGCGCTCCGTTGGGCGAATGCCCTCTGCCATCCCTCCTCACCTCATGAGAATTGTCGGCAAAAGGGCTAAAGAACTGGAAATTTGCCCGCAAATAGGGCAAAAACCGCGCGCAGGGTGCAACGCTTTGGAACAGAGGCGAGTCTTCACAGGTGGAAGGGGAGACCCGCTTACGGGCGCCCTTTACCCATCTGAGCGTAAGGAGGTCAAACGATGCGACATATCCGTAGAGGTGCGATGCGAATCGCAACGGCGATCGCCATCGGGATGATCGGTGCCTATCAGGTGCACGCGTGGAGCTTTTACCCGCTTCTGACCGCGCGTCAGCAGGTTGTTCCGGGCGCTCCTTTCGCCCCAGCTCCAGCACCAACGGTCCGATCCGTGGAGCCGGAGATCGTAGGGATTGGCGGCAAAATCTGCCTGCGTGGAGTGAACCTCGGCACCGCCCAGAACGCGGTGGTAGTGTTCCATCCGGGCGTCGTCGCAGAAGTCGTGGAACGCCACACGCCTAACGAGATTGTGGTGCGTGTGCCCATCGGCGCGCAGACCGGTCCCATTCAGGTGGTCACTGGGGTGAACGCGCCCGCCCTGCGCACGCTCCAGACCCAGATCGGTGTGATCGAAGGCAGCGAATCGCCTGTTGTGCAAGCGGAAATCGCCCAGATGAAGACCCAGCAGGGCTTCATGCTCTCCTTCGGACGCTTCTCGAACCCTGTCAAGCGGATGATTATCCTGCCGTACATGGAGCCCAAGCCGACGATTCCCCCCGTGATCGAGGAGTCAGGTGGGCTGAAAATTATCCGCAACCGGCTGATTGTCGACCTGAAGGACTTTCTGAGCTTCGATGTGGCGTTGGAGATTGCCGATCGGATCGGCGCGGAGCTGGTGGGGCACTTCCCCATCACGAACTCGTATGTGCTCGATCTGCGTCGTGCGCCCAGAGACCTGCAGGCGCTGGAGGCAATCATGGCGCAGGTGGGGCGCGACCCGCGCGTGGCGGAGGTCTGGCTGGACTTCCTGCTGGAACTGAAGCAGGTGCGCTTCGCCGATGTGGATGTGGTGGATCGCTATCGGCACCGCTATGATGATGTGCACCTGCACGGGCGCGAGGATGTGTGGGCAACCGACCGCATCCAGGCGCCAGGCGCGTGGAACCTCATCGAGCGCTTCATCACGGAGGATACGAATGGCAACGGTCAGTTAGATCAAGGGGAAGATCGAAATGACAACGGCAGAATCGACACGGGACGAGCAGCGTTGTATCATGTGAAGGTAGCGGTGATGGACACGGGTTGCGACCACCGACATCGGGAGTTTGACACAAACGGCGACGGCGATGTTGCTGACCCTGGAGATGTTCCGCTGAGAAAGGTTGAGATACGCAAGGTCAGCGTTCGGATCGCAGGGCGGGAAGAAATCCTGCCCCTGCCTGAGGGAAGAAATCCTGCCCCTGCCTGAAGCGTTCGCTGAAGCGCCTTATGATCTGGGCGATCCTGATTTCCGTTTTGAGCATGGCACGCGCGTGACCAGCCTCATTGGCGCGCGCAACGGGAATGTGCTGGACGCAGCGCGGGGCGACCGCGGCATCAACGGCTTGCTGCACAACCCGATGCCGTACACGATCCAGGTGTATCGCATCAGCGATTGGCGCGAAAGTGATGACTGGACAACCCTCACTGAGTTTCTCAGCGTGATTAATGTGGCTGCCCTGACCGGCGCCTCCGTCATGAACGCCAGCTGGGGACAACCCCATCCGGTCAACCCTGACGGCAGTGCCTACGACGCAAGACATCCCGGGACGCTAAGGGCGATCCGAGTCGCCCTGCGCAAACTAGCGCACCAGCTGAACCAGTTCCGTGAGAGACTGCTCCTCGTCGTCGCTGCAGGTAACGAGGCTGAGCCTGCTGGCCGAGATGAAAATGGCGACGGCCTGGACGATCGGGATCCAGATGGGATGAGGGGTCTCGTCACCCCCTTCGAGGACATCAACCTGAACGGCAGGCTGGATGCTGGGGAGGATTACGACAACGATGGCACTCTTGATGACGGCAACTATGTTGCCGCCTCGCTGGGCACCCTGCCGAATGTGATCACGGTCGGCGCGATCGGTGGTCCTAGCTATGGCGCAAGAGGTTGGGCGCGTGACGACCAGCGCGCGAACTTCTCCAACTGGGG
>JBCNVA010000019.1:0-13864 GCA_039630445.1 Armatimonadota bacterium | reverse complement strand
CATGCCCGCTATGTGCCTGCGGTGGCGCTGGCAGCCGTTGCGGCAGGCGCGGATGGCTTGCTGATTGAGGTCCATCCGCAGCCGGAGCGCGCCCTGTCCGATGGGGCGCAGTCGCTGCGTCCCGAGGAATTCGCACAGTTGATGGCGCAGATTCATGCGGTGCGGGCGGCACTCGCCCCCTTCGCCAGCAAATAGGATACACTCGCAGGGGGTGATCAAGCATGCAGGCAACCGAGCAAAAGCCACAAACCGAAATCGTCTACCCCGAAACGGACGGACAACCGATGGCGAATAACACGACCCAGGCGAATGTCATGACCCTACTGAAGGATAACTTGGAGGCGATGTTCGCCGATAGGGACGATGTGTTCGTGGCGATGGACCTGTTCTGGTATCCCGTGGAGGGGCGTCCCGACATTCGCACCGCGCCCGATGTGATGGTGGTGCTGGGACGCCCCAAAGGGCGCCGCGGCTCCTACAAGCAATGGGAGGAGGGCAACATCGCACCACAGGTGGTGTTTGAGGTCGCCTCGCCGGGCAACACGCTGGCTGATTGGGGCTTCAAATATGCCTTCTATGACCGCTTCGGCGTGCAGGAGTACTACATTTATGACCCCGACACGGGGCAGTGGTACGGTGCGCTTCGCAAGAGCGAGCTGCTGGAGCCGATTGAGACCATGGAAGGCTGGGTCAGCCCGCTGCTGGGCATCCGTTTCGAGCGCGGACAGGACGATGACCCGGGCGTCTACGATGCGGAAGGCAACCGTTTCGTGCGCTTCGAGGAGGTCAAAGCGGCCCTTCGCGCCGCGATTGCCCGTGCGGAGCAAGAACGGCAACGCGCAGAACGCCTTGCCCAGCGCCTGCGCGAGTTAGGTGTTGAGGAAAACGATGAAGCGGGAGAAAACCGCCCTCAAGGGTAAAGGGGTGGTCTCTCCTAATCGATTTCGCGCCACGCACCGACCAGATAGAAAGAACCCGTAATCAACACCAGATCGTCGGGGTCGGCACGACGCAGGGCGTCCTGAAACGCCTGCTGGGGTTGCTCGCACACCTCCAGATGCAACGGATAGCGGTTGCCCGTTTCCCGCTGCCAGCGTTGAGCGCAGGCAAGTAGCTCACTTGGGGGATAGGCGCGTTCGCTGGGCGCACGGGTGAAAATCGCTATCTCTGCAAGGGGCAGCAGATGGCGCAGCACCTGTTGCGGCTCATGCGGATGCAGCATGCCGAACACCAGAATGAGCCGTCGATACTTGAACACCTGCGGCAGGGTGTGTGCCAGTGCAGCAGCCGCATCGGGATTGTGCGCACCATCAAGCACCACACGCGGACTTTCGCTCACCACCTGCATCCGTCCTGGCAACCAAGCACGCGCCACACCCCGCTCGATCGCCTCATCGGGAACCGCATAGCCCTGTTCGCGCAGGCACAGCACCGCGCCTACTGCACAGGCAACATTATGCCGCTGGTAGCCCCCTATCAGGCGCGGATGCAGGTCCAGCATCCAGTCTCCTTTTTGCAAGCGCACTGCCGAATCGGTGGGCGAGGGCAAAGGGGTGTAGAGGAGGCTATCCTGAGCTTCGTCCTGCGTAGGGGAAACCACTCCTCTGTTCCCCCTTTCGAAGGGAGAACCTGAAGGAGGGGGTTCCACTGTGGGCATCACCTGTAGCAGAGGCGCACCGCGACGACGCGCGACCGCTTCCACCATCTCCCGTGCATCGGGATGCAGCACCCCACTCACCACAGGGCGACCGGGCTTGATAATGCCCCCCTTCTCGTAGGCAATATCCCGATGGGTGGGTCCCAGCCGATCGGTGTGATCCAGCCCGACACTCACCAGCACGCTGACAGTAGGAACGATCACATTGGTCGCGTCCAATCGCCCACCTAACCCCACCTCCATCACGGCGAAATCAACATCCCGCTGCGCATATGCCCAGAACGCCAAGGCGGTTTTCAGCTCGAACTCCGTGACCTGCCCATACTCTGTATCGTGCAGCTGCTCAATAAGCGGCTGGCAGCGCTGCACCCCTTCCACCAGCAGCGCGGGGGCGATTGGCTCGCCGTCGATGAGGATGCGCTCCCGAAAATCGAACACATAGGGCGAAAAGTAAGCGCCCACGCGATAGCCCGCCTCCTTCAAGATCGAAGCGACCAGCGCGGTGGTGGAGCCTTTGCCGTTGGTGCCTGTGATATGCACCACGCGCAGGTGCCGATGGGGGTTGCCTAATCGCTCCAGCAGAGCCTCCATTCGTGCGTTGCCCAGCCGCCAGCCATAGAGGGTCAGGCTCTGAATGTACGCAATCGCCTGCTCGCAGGTCATACCTATATTCTACTCGCTACCTGCCACTTGTCATAGGCTATAATATGGATACGGAGGTTTAGCGATGAATCGGATAAGTCTGGTGTGTCTTGGGGTGCTGGTGATCGCGCTCAGCGTAGGCGCTCAACCAGCCACGGGGATTGAAAAACCTATCACAGCGATTGAACTTCGGGGAGTTGAGGTCGGTTCACCCTCTGCGATTACCACGCTGTTGCAACCGCTTGTGGGCACTCAGCCCACTGCCGAACAGCTCCAGGCGGCATTCCGTGCTGTGGTGGACTGGTATCGTCAGCGTGGTTATGTGCTGGCGCAGGTCGCTGGCTATGAACAAGACGAGACAGGCAAACTGGTCGTAGAGATTGCGGAAGGCAAGATCGAGGAGATTGTGGTACAGGGCAACCGTCGCACCCGAGCCAGTGTGCTGCGCCAGCTGGTTGGCTTGAAGCCGGGAGAGGTTTATAATGAGCAGCGGGTGCAGCGTATCCGTCAGCGCCTGGGGCGGTTTCCCTTCCTGCGCGACGCGAAGCTGGGTCCTGAAGCGGGCAGCGAACTGGGCACGACCCGCCTGCTGCTGCAGGTTGAGGAGGAGCGCTCGTTCGATGTCGCCGTCGCATTAGGCTACACCAGTGAGGACGGTTTTATTGGCTATGCGGAGATGCACGAGACGAACATTGCGGGGCGGGGACATCGCGCACGCCTACAGTGGCAGCGGGAGCAGGTGCGCGATCCCGAAACGGGCGAGATCACGCCGCTGCGCCCCTCCTATGCATTGAGCTATGAAGCGCCTCGTTTCCTGCCCGGTGCGTTCAATTTCGGCATCGAGGTGTATGACTGTGCACCGTTCTACCCCGTGTTTTACTCCGATCTGGATAACCTGCGCCGCTATGAGCGGCGGCGCGGGCTGACCGCCTATGTGGGGCTGGACTGGCGCGAGCTGTTTGAGCTGCGCCTGCGCTTCCGCTCCGACGAGGTAGACTATGACGATGCACCTCCCGAACTCATTTCGCCTGTGGAGCGGAGCGTAAACCGAGGACGCATCAATGCGATTGGTTTTCAGGTGCTATATGATACGCGCCAAGGGCGTCCCTTTACACGCACTGGCTTGTACGCCACGGTGTTGGCAGAGCGCACCCTTAATGGGAGTGATTTCCGATTCGCACGCGTTATTGGCGAGGCACAATACTACATCTCTTTTGGCGGTGAGCGAGTGCTGCTGCTGCGGGGGCTGGCGGGCATGGCGTCTGAACCACTGCCGCTCAGTGAAAAGTTCTGGCTGGGTGGGTTTGAGTTGCTGCGTGGCTACGATCAGGACGAGTTTCGTGGTGACCAGATGCTGCTGGGCAGTGCCGAGTACCGCTTTCCCATTATGGAGGCGGTTCAAGGCGCGCTCTTTGTGGATGTGGGCACTGCGTGGGACAGGGAGCAGACCCTCCGAGCGCGCGATGTGCGGATAGGAGCGGGTGTGGGGCTGCGATTCGCCTCACCCATCGGCATCATTCGCTTCGACCTGGCATACGGCAAGCGCACCTTCGCCTACCTGAGCCTCTCCACAGGATATTGAGGGTATAATCTCCCCGCGAGGAACCCCTGTATGGCATTTACGATTAACGACCTTCACGACCTTATTCGCCTGCTGGAGGAACATCCAGAGTGGCGGGCGGAGTTGCGACGGGTGCTGCTCACAGAAGAGCTGTTGCAGCTGCCCGACCTTGTGCGCGACCTCGCCGAAGCGCAGCGTCGCACTGAGCAGCAGCTGGCGGAGCTGGCGGAGATCACTCGCCAGAACACTCAGCAGCTGGCACACCATTCGCAGCAGATTGCAGAGCTGGTAGAGGTGACGCGCCAACACTCACAACAATTGGCACAGCATTCACAGGTCATCGCGGAGCTGACTGAGATTACCCGCCAGAACACGCAGCAGCTGGCACAGCATACCCAGCAGCTGGCACACCATTCACAGATGCTTGCGGAGCTGGTGGAGGTGACACGCCAGCATTCTCAGGCAATTGCTGAATTGCGCGAGGCGCAACAGCAAACCCAGCGAACGGTGGAGCGCCTTGAGCAGACCACGATGCAGCTGGTGGACTGGCAGCGAGGCGAGGCAGGGCGGCGCAGGGGTGAGCAGTATGAGCAGCGCGTCATACGCCGTGCTGCCAGCCTGTTTGCGGGGGGCGAGGGCGGTTCCCCCGAAAAGTTCAGCGTCCATCGCCGACTCGCGCGCTGGATACGCCCCCTCTATCAAGACGCGCGTGTCCCCAGCGAGGATGCCGATCCCTTCCTGGCAGACCTTATCTGGTGGAAGGGCGACGAGGTGGTGGTCGTGGAGGTCTCGCTGAAAGTTGACACGAATGATGTCCGCCGTGCGCGCCAGCGCACCGACACCCTGCGCGAGGCAGGTGTTCGCGCCACGCCTGTCGTGATTGGTGAGGAATGGGCTATCCCGGAAGTACAAGCCCTCGCGCAGCAAGAAGGCGTGGAATGGATGGTAGGCGGTGGCTTGTCGCAAGGCTTCCTGCAGTTTCGCCAGCTGCCGTCTGAGGAACCGTCCGACGAGGAACCGATAGAAGCCTGAACCTCTAACCGAACATCTGAAACCAGCTAAGCGTCTATAGGGGACAAGTAGATAGCAGATTCTACTCACCCCATTTAGGGAGGCTTATTATGAGCGAGCGGAAGCAGCGACTGGAGGAGCCATGCCCGTTATGTGAGCGTCCGTCGGGCGAGTTCTGGGCAGCGGAAATGTCGCGTCGCCAGTTCCTGCGTGCCGGTTTCACCCTCGTCGCCGTTGGACTGGCAGCCCCGCCGTGGCTGGCACAAATTGCCCGCGCCGATGTCGCACGCATCCTGCAGGGCAAAAAGTTGCCCAGTGATCGCGTTTTGGTCGTGCTACAGCTCACGGGGGGCAACGATGGGTTGAACACGGTGATCCCCTACACAGATCCGCTCTACTATCAGGCGCGTCCGACGCTGGCGATCCCCGATTCGCGCGTGTTGCCGCTGCACGATCGCCTCGGATTGCACCCGGCGCTGGAGGGGTTGAAATCACTTTATGAGCAGCGTGTAGTCGCCATTCTGCAGGGCGTGGGCTATCCCAATCCGAACCGCTCACACTTCCGCTCGATGGAAATCTGGCAAACGGCTGACCCGGACGGCTACAGTCGCTACGGCTGGCTGGGTCGCTACCTGGACACGCTGACTGATGCCGCAGCAAACCCTGTGATTGCGGTCAGCCTCACTCAGGAACTCCCCGTGGCGTTGCAGGGGCGCAGAGTCTCGGTGCCTTGCTTCGCCAGCTTGGGCGACCTGCAGATGATGACTGCCGACCCCGATCTGGAGCGCACGGTGCGAGCGATTGCGCAGATGGAATCGAAGCCTGTGAACGCCACGCGAGTCATTCGTGAATCGACGCGCACTGCGCTGGAGACGGTGGAGCGCCTGCGCGAGGCGGTGCGCCACTACCGCCCATCCGTAGAATATGCCAACGATCCCTTCGCCCAAGGGCTGAAGCAGGCGGCACAACTGATCGCCACCTCTCCGAATACGCGCATCCTCTATGTATCGGTGAACGGCTTTGATACCCACGCCTCGCAGGCTCGCATCCACGAACAGCTGCTGCAGCGGTTTGGCAACGCGGTTCGTGCCTTCTATCAGGATTTGGAGCAGCAGGGCAAGGCGGACAAGGTGTTGCTGATGGTCTTTTCGGAGTTCGGGCGGCGCGTGCGCGAAAACGGTAGCGCAGGCACGGATCATGGCGCCGCGGCACCGATGTTCCTCATCGGCAAGCGCGTGAAGGGTGGTCTCCATGGCGATCCGCCCAACCTGCGCGATCTGGATGGCAACGGCGACATCCGCATGCAAATCGACTTCCGTAGTGTCTACGCCACGGTGCTGGAATGGCTGGGCGGTGATCCCGAGGCGGTGCTGGGCAAGGCGTTCCGTCCCGTGCCCGTTATTGGCTAAGGTAGCTGCGCAGACGCGCAAGGTCTTCAGGAAAGCGGGAGTCGTCGGGCGTTTCCAGCAGCATCGGCAGATGGGCAAAACGCGGGTCGTTGAGAATAAGTCGGAACGCACGCTCGCCCAGCTCGCCCTCCCCAATATGCTCGTGCCGATCCACCCGCGAGCCAAGCGGCTTTTTAGAGTCGTTCAAGTGCCAAACGCGCAATCGATCCAGCC
Organism: Armatimonadota bacterium; assembly: GCA_039630445.1. Lineage (GTDB taxonomy): Bacteria > Armatimonadota > Fimbriimonadia > Fimbriimonadales > GBS-DC > HRBIN15. The sequence goes on along the minus strand of JBCNVA010000019.1, from coordinate 7,371 downwards.
CGATCAAGCTATCGAATGCCTGCCAAGTGGCTTCATACGATTCGGGGTCGCGCAGCTCGTAGCCCGCTGCGAACAGGTGGCAGCTGTCGGCACAGATCACCAACCGCTCGCTGGGCAACGCCTCCAGAATCTGCGCGAAATGTTCGAACCGATAGCAAAGCGATGACCCCTGACCTGCCATCGTCTCCATCGCGATGGAGACTCCATCGGGCATCTCCTGCAACAGCTGGCGCAGATTTTCGATCAGCAAGCGCATGCCCGCTTCGAAATCGGGATTCGATCCCATATGGAGCACGGCGTAGGGGATGCCCAGCGCGGCGCAGCGACGCAACTCAGCGAGGTACGCCTGAAACGATTTGCGGCGCGTGTCCGCATCGGGCGAGGCGAGATTAATCAGATAGATCGCGTGCGACACCACAGCCTGAATGCCTGTCTCTTGACGAGCGCGATGAAACGCCTCGATCTCTGCTTCATCAACCATCACTGGCTGCCACTGGCGCGGGCTGACCGTGAATAGCTGGATGGCAGTGCAACCGATCTCTTTCCCTCTATAGAAGGCATTGTGCAGCCCGCCTGCCGTCGACATATGTGCACCGAGAAGTCGCGGTTGCATAGAAATTTTGCTTCGCGCTTCAGCCATCATTTCCTGCGGAGGTGAGCGGTCGCACTTCGAACTCCAGCTGGAGGCTGTCGCCAGCGCGAATCTCCTGGCGGGCGCGTGCAATCAGCAGGGCGCGATCACCGGGGCACCGCCGCGCCTTCTCCGCCAGTGCAAGAAGCATAGCGGCATCCATCTCACCTACGGTGGGCTGCATTCCCTGCCGCTCCATGCGAGGAATAATCCCTGCTTCCAGCGCTGCCTCCCGAACGCTGCTTTGCAGGAATGCCACCAGCTGCTGGAAGGGATCCTTAGGTGGGCGGCAATCCAGAATCGTGCGGGCGATTTCCTGACCTGCTTGGAAAATCACCTCGTTGCGGTAGAGGCGGACCTCAACAGGGACTGGCTCACCTTTGGCAGTGTTCGTCACCGCGACCACCAGCGCGACAACAGGTTCACTCGATGCGCGAATGTTCTGCAGGATCGTCTCTAAGCTGGCGGTTTCATCCACGCGTACCTGCTCGCCTGTGACCAGGCGTACCACTTTCTCGGGGATGAAAACGGTACGCCCATCGCTACCAGGGGCTGCGCCGCGCGCGGCTGCCTGTTCCGCTGCCTGCTTCATCATATCCTGCAGCATCTGGCGCACGCGCACCTCGCTCAGCCCCGCGCGGAAGGCAACGCGCGCAAGCTCCTCGCCCGCTTGCACTGCGATCGGCATCAGGCGGATGTTGACCAACCGCAGCAGCTCCCCCACCTCACTCTGCAGTTCGTCCCGCTGACGGCGCAGTGCCGCCGCACGGTCCAGCCAAAGCCGATTCTCCTCCTGCAATTCCCGATTGCGCGTCTCCAGCTCACGGTTGCGTGCCTCCAGCTGGGCGTTCTGTTCGCTCAGCTGCTGGTTCTGCTTTTCCATGCGGGCATTCTCAGAGGCGAGGCGGGTGTTCTCCTCAGCGAACTCGTCATTCTGTCGGCGCAACAGCTGCTGTATCTGCTCCAGCTGGGCAATCTCTTGCCGAAGGGCTTCACTTTGCTGGCGGAGCGCTTGCACACTCCCAAGCAGCCGTTCCCGCTCGGCACGGAGCTGGCGTACACGCCCTGCCTCAGCACGCAAACGACTCTCCAGCTGGGCGAGTTGCACCTGACCTGCCTGCAACAGTTGCTGCAGCTGGGAGACCTGTCCCTTGAGCTGCTCATACTCGGGGCGCAGTCGACGCAGTTCATCCGTTTTCTGCGCCACATCCGCCTGCAACGCTTTCAATTCGGCAGCACGCTGGCGCAGCAGCTGCTCGTTGCGGCGCAGCTCGATCAAAATCTGATCGCCGCGCGTGACCCATTCGCGAAATGCCTCGTTCGCGATGGTCATTCCCATTATCGTGAGCGCCACGGTGAGTGCGCCTGTGAAGGTCGTGATGAGCGTGGCGGTATAGCGTGGGCGCAGCCCCAGCAGGCTCAGTCGCTGCTTGCCCAGCCGCCTGCCCAACCAGTCGCCTCCATACGCCAAGAGGCCCCCAAACAGCACCATCAGCAGCACCAGAAACGCCATCGTCGCGGTCATCCCTAATTCACCTGCTGGAAGTATACCTTTGCCCCTTTCAGGTATAATTTGACGGGGTCGAACGATGACTTTGCGAATGGCGCTCACAGAGGAGCTACTCGCGCATGCGGAGCTGGTTGCGCAGGTGTTCTTGCAAGCGATGTACACTTCTATCGGGGAGCGCATGCTGGAAGAGCTGGCGGAGACCGAGATTACCTACTCGCAGATGCAGGCGCTGCGCTATCTGCGCACGCATCGGCGCGTGACCGTGGGCGACCTGGCTGAGGGACTGAACATCTCGTATCCCTCCGCCACCAACATGGTGCATCGGCTGGAGAAGAAGGGGCTGATTCGGCGGATTGCCAACCCGCGCGACCGCCGACAGGTGGGCTTGGTGCTGACCGACGAGGGTCGGCGGATTATTGATCATATCGATCAGGAGCGGCGGCAGCGCTTTGCCCGCGTGCTGGCGCACATGGAGGAGCGCGACCGCCACGCCTTTATCGAGGGGCTGGCAGCGTTCATTCGCGCGGGGTTGACTTCGGGCACGCTCAAGGTAGACGAAGTGTGCCTCCACTGCGGCACAGGTGCCGACCCACTCTGCCCACTGGTGGAACTCCACTCGCCAGAGATTTGCCGATAAGGTCTGCTAACACCCCTGCCCGAAGTTGAACAGCACCACCAGCAGGTCTGCATCGTCCACGATGCCGTCTTTGTTGATGTCCTCATGGTGGGTGTGCCCCATGCCGCGCGCCACATGCAAGCAACTGTAGTGAGATCAAGGTATACTAAGCCTGATGGGTCTGCTTACACGCTCTGAACTGCACGAGGTGGTTTGGCAAGACGCTGACCGACTGAGCGGCGAGCCGTGCTTTCGGGATACGCGCGTGCCTGTGCGCTTGCTGTTTGAATACCTCGCCGCAGGCGCGCCGCTGATTGAGTTTCTAGAAGCATTTCCCAGCGTGTCGGAAACGCAGGCGCGCACAGTGCTCCAAGAGGCGCAGCGCCTCCTGCTTGATGCGATTGCTGATGAAGCGCGTGCTGATTGACGAGTGCCTCGACTGGCGGCTTAAGCGTCTGTTTTCGGATGAATTTGAAGCGCATTCTGTAGGCGAGATGGGCTGGTCAGGCGTGCGCAACAGTGAGTTGCTGCAATTAGCCGAGCAAGTGTTTGATGTACTCTTGACTATCGATAGAAATCTGCCATATCAGCAAAACCTTGCAAAATATCAATTAGCTGTGGTAATCATCGAAGCGCCCAACAGCCGGCTTTCAACACTGCAAGCGCACTGGGCAGCGATTGAACAAGCCGTGCGCAACGCACCTATTGCGCAGGCAACCTATGTGCAGATTGGCAAAAAGCCGTCTTCCTAAATGGAGCAAGAGGGACATAGTATTCGATATTGCACCTATAGAGATGAATTTAGCCACCTCTCCCGCAACGCAGGAGAGGAGGCAAGGAGGTAGGGCTAACACCCACTACCAAAGTTGAACAGCACCACCAGCAGATCTGAATTGTCCACGATATTCTCTGTCTTCAGGTATAATCTCCCTGCAGATAAGGGGACGCAGATGGCAGGGTCAGAGCGAGTTGCCGGGATCGTGCTGGCGGCGGGCAAGGGCACCCGCATGAAGTCCGAAACCCCCAAAGCGCTGATGCCCCTCTTAGGGCTGCCGCTTACGGCGCATGTGCTTCGGGCGCTGCAGGGCGCAGGCATCGACCCGATTATCGTCGTGGTAGGGCATGGCGCTGAGCAAGTCCAAGCCGCGCTGGGCGAGGGCTACCTCTACGCGCTTCAGCCCGAGCAATTAGGCACAGGGCACGCTGCGCTGCAGGCGATGCCGCTCATTCCTGAGGGGGTCACGCGCGTGGTGGTGGCTGCGGGCGATGCGCCCCTCGTGACGCCCGACGCGATTCGCGCCCTCGTCGAACATCATCGCTGCACGGGGGCGCAGGCAACCATCGCTACGGCGCTTCTGGACGATCCCACAGGCTATGGACGCATCATCCGTGACGGGCAGGGGCGTATCCTGGGCATCGTGGAGGAGCGCGATGCACTACCTGAACAGAAAGCCATCCGCGAGGTCTGCACCTCCTTCTACTGCTTCGAAACCTGCGTGCTGCGCGAGGCGCTCCCCCGCCTGAACAACCTGAACGCGCAGGGCGAGTATTACCTCACCGATGTAATCGGCATCATCACGCAGGGCGGTGGCACGGTGGAGGCATGGCAATCACCTGATCCAACACTGTTGGTGGGCGTAAACAATCGCTGGGAACTGGCGCAAGCCGCCACCATCCTGCGCCAGCGAATCCTCAAGCGACTCTGTCTGGACGGCGTGACGATTGTTGACCCCGCCACCACCTACATCGATGCCACGGTGCAGGTTGGGCACGACACCACCATCGAGCCGAACACCTACCTGCGCGGCAACACGACCATTGGCGCGGGCTGCACGCTGGGACCCGATCTTTATTTAGAGGATACGCAGGTGGGGGACGGCTGCCGACTGTTTCGCTCGCACATCGTCGGCGCGGTTATTGAAGCCGATGTTTCGGTGGGACCCTTTGCCCACCTGCGCCCAGGTACCCTCCTGAAACGGGGTGTGCGAATCGGCGATTTTGTGGAAATAAAAAACACGGAGATCGGCGAGGAGACGAAGGTGCTGCATCTGACCTATCTGGGCGATGCAACGGTCGGCAAACGGACAAACATCGGCGCGGGCACAATCACCTGCAACTTTGACGGGATTCGCAAGCATCGCACGGTGATCGGCGACGAGGTGTTTGTCGGCTCGCACGCGACGCTGATTGCGCCGCTGACGATAGGGGACGGCGCCTACATCGCGGCAGCAAGCCCCATTACCGACGATGTGCCGCCCGATGCCCTCGCAATCGCCCGCAGCTACCAGACCATTAAGGAAGGATGGGCGCGCCGACGCCGCGAATCTAAACAAAAGGGAGGCGAGACCGATGGCCATTAACGGGCAGGAGATTCTGTTGTTTGCGGGCAACTCGAACCCCGAACTGGCAGAGAGGATTGCCAAGTACCTGGGACGACCGCTGGGGCAGATGATTTGTGGGCGCTTCTCCGATGGTGAGGTGCGCGTGCAGGTGCTGGAAAGCGCGCGCGGCATGGATGTGTTTGTGGTGCAGTCCACCTGCGCCCCCGTCAACGATAACCTCATGGAACTGCTGATCATGCTGGACGCTTTTCGGAGGGCGTCGGCGCGACGCATCACCGCTGTCATCCCCTATTATGGCTACGCCCGCCAGGATAAAAAGGTTAAACCCCGCGAGCCAATCAGCGCGCGCCTTGTGGCAGACCTCATTACTGTGGCAGGCGCAACGCGCGTAGTGACCATCGACCTCCATGCCGAGCAGATCCAGGGCTTCTTTGACATCCCAGTAGACCATCTTTATGCGGGTCCGATTATCGCCGACTACCTCATCCGGGAGGGTTATCGCGACCAAAATATCGTGGTGGTCTCGCCCGATGTGGCGGGTGTGCCGCGTGCCCGCGCGATGGCGGAGGCGCTGGATGCCCCGCTCGCCATTATCGCCAAGCGACGCCCCGAACCGAACAAGGTCGAGGTGATGGAGATTATCGGGGATGTACAAGGGCGCATCGCCATCATGATCGACGACATGATCGATACGGGTGGCTCGGTGGTGCAGGGCGCGGAAGCCCTCTTGCGACGCGGTGCCGAGCGCGTGATTGCGGCTTGCACGCATCCCGTCTTTTCGGGCAACGCGCCGCAACGACTCGCCGAATCGCCCATCGAAAAGGTCATCTGCACCGACACCATCCCCGTACCGCCGCACAAGCAGTTCGATAAGCTGGTGCGCCTCTCGGTTGCGCCCCTGCTGGGCGAAGCTATCTCGCGCATCCATCGCGACGAATCGGTCAGCGAGCTGTTCCAGAACTATCGGTAAGCGGTGAAGCGTGTCGTCTCGGTCAGTCTGGGGTCGTCCAAACGCGACAAGCGCAGCGAGGTAGAGATCGCGGGCGAACGGTTCCTCATCGAGCGCATCGGCACCGACGGCGACCTCAAGCGCTTTCAAGCCCTATTTGCCGAGCTAGACGGCAAGGTGGACGCGCTGGGCATCGGCGGCGCGGACCTACATCTCTGGGTGGGCAACCGCCGCTATACCTTCCGCTCGATTCAGAAGCTGGTCTCGGTCGCCAAAAAGACGCCTGTGGTGGATGGCAGCGGGCTGAAAAACACGCTGGAGCGCGAGGCGGTGCGCTGGCTGCAGGCACATGGAGTGATCGATTTCGCACGAAGCACCGTGCTGCTGATGTCCGCCGTCGATCGGTTCGGCATGGCGCAGGAGCTGGCATGCTACGCGAAACAGGTGATCTATGGTGACTTCGTTTTTGCCGTTGGACTGCCCATCCCGATTCGCTCCTATCGCACCGTAGAGTGGCTGGGGCGCATCTTGCTGCCGATCATCACGCGCTTACCCTTCCAGTGGTTCTATCCCACTGGCGAGAAGCAGGAGCAGCGTACACCGCGTGCCCCTCACCTCTTTGAGCAAGCCGATGTGATTGCAGGCGACTGGCACTACATCCGCCGCTATATGCCCGATCGCCTGCCCGGCAAGCGAGTCATCACCAATACGGTGCGCCGCGCCGACTTAGAGCTGCTGCGCGAGGCGGGCGCAACGCAACTCATCACCACCACGCCCGTGATCGAAGGCGAAACTTTCGCCACCAATGTGATGGAGGGGGTGATTGTGGTGCTGACAGGGCGCCATCCTGATGAACTGACCCCCAAAGACTACCTCGAAATGCTGAACCGGCTCGGCTGGCAACCGGGCGTGATCGATCTGCAATCGGCATCTGCGGCTGTGTCTTATACTGATTCGGTTTTCAAATGATAAGCTCGGTCGACTATAGTCGTGCCCAGACAAACGAAGCCAGCCTTCGCTGGCTAAAAACCCCGCCTGCGCGGGGTTTCGTCTGTCTCCGTGCGACTTCGGTCGCCTTGTGCCATTTGAAACGCCGATTGGTATTATAACCCAACTTGCCACCTATTTGAGATTCCTCGCCTTCGGCTCGGAATGACAAGTTCACTGCCGCGTAAAACGCCTTGTCATTCCGAGCGGAGCGTTGTCATTCCGAGCGAAGCGAGGAACCTCACCTACTCAAAAATGTTGGGTTATACCAAAGATTTTGCACTAACCGCCCCAGTTGCGCGGCAGAAAGAGTTGGATATAGCGCTGAATAGCGTA
>JBCNVA010000189.1:0-3158 GCA_039630445.1 Armatimonadota bacterium | reverse complement strand
AAGGCTGTGCGGTCTGCTCTTGCCACAGTTGAGTGGCATGCGTATTATAATCCAGTTTGCCCGTTGATGGGACTGAAAAAAATACCAGATTTTGGGCATAATCCCCATCGAGGTTGCAGAAGCCGTTCACTCTATGCTGGCGCTGGTGGTCAGCACCTTCATCTCGGCGACGGCGATCTCCTCTGGGGGATGGGAGAGCAGGATCCAGCGGGCTTGCATGCCAGGTGCCAGTGCGCCCAGTTCGGGGTCGCGCGTGGCATAGGCGCCGCCCAGCGTGAACAGGCGTAGCGCGGTCAGAGGATCCAATCCCTCATCGGGTTGCAAGCAGGTTCCATCCCTGCTGGTGCGCGTCACAGCGGCACGCCAGCCGAGAAGCGGGTCGCCTGGCACTACGGGCTGATCGGAGCTGAAGGCTACGGCGATCCCGCGCTGCACCCAGCTGCGGAAGGGCATCAAGGCGTGAGCACGCTCGCCCAACCCCTTGAGATAAGCGGTAGTGAGCCACCAGAGAAACTCAGGCTGCGGTACCGCCACTACGCCAAGCACCTGCATCTCTGCTATCAGATCGTCTGCCATCAGCATGGCATGCTCGATTCGATGGCGGTGGTCGGGGTGTGGGAACTGCTCCAGCGCACGGCGATAACCCTGCAGCACCAGCTCGATGGCACGGTCGCCAATCGCATGCACGGCGCACTGCCAGCCCGCGCGATGCACCATCAAAATGCGCTCCATGAGTTCCTCTGGCTCATACATCAGCGTGCCAGTTGTGCCCGTGTCGGCATAAGGTTCACGCACGGCAGCGGTGCGTGTGGTGAACGCGCCATCAGCAAAGAGCTTGATTGCGCCCCAGCGCAAATCGGGATGCGGGCTGGGCGGTTGTGGCGAAATGCCCGTCGCCTCACCCGCCGATTCAGGCTGCGCCAGCCAACCAGCACGCTCAGCCACACTGTAAAGGGGCATCAGCGTCAGGCGCACAGGCGCACCCTGCTCCAGCGCGCGGGTATAAGCCGCAACCTCCTCCTCCAGATTGAGCCAGCCCGTGCTGGCATCGGACGCTGCCAGAATCCCCCGTTGCGCCATATCGCGCGTGGCGCGATGGACCGCTTCGACCAGCTCAGCACCTGTCGGCTTGGGGATATGGCGCGACACCAGCGTCGCCGCGCTCTCCAAGAGGATGCCTGTCGGCTCGCCGCGCTCGTCGCGCAGAATCGCGCCATCGGGTGGGTCGGGCGTCTCGCGCGTGATGCCTGCGATTTCGAGCGCGCGGCTGTTGACGGCAGCGCCATGCTTGCTGACATGGTTCAGAAAAATCGGGCGTTCACGGCTCACCGCGTCGAGATCGTGGCGCGTCAGGTGGCGTCCTTCGGGCAGCAAGTTCTGGTCATAGGCACGCCCAAGAATCCAGGGCGCATCAGGGTTTTGGGCAGCCCATTCGCGCAGCCGTTGCTGGATTTCGGGAATGGAGGTGCAGCCACGCAGGTCTGCCTTGCCCAAGTCGATGCCCAGCGCCAGCACATGGCAGTGGCAATCGTTGAAGGCGGGCACAATCGCGCCACCGTCCAATTGGACACGCTTCGCGTCGGGATAGCGCGCTCGCAACTCCTCGCGGGAGCCGACCGCCACAACGCGCCCCGCCTGCACCACCATCGCCTCCGCAACGGGGCACAGCTCCCAGAAAGTATAAATCGGCACACCCTCGATCAGTCGCATCGGTGCCTGTGTTATACCCCGCGCCGTTAGCAACGATCTCTTCGGGTACACTAAATTGCGGAGGCAAGGCGATGACAGGCTGGCAAAAATGGCGATTCACAGGGCTGGTGCTGAGCGTAGCTTGGCTGACAGGTGCGTTTGCGGATGTTTATCTCTATCGGGGACTGCCGCTGGAGGAGGCGGGGCTTGCGCTGCAGGCATGGGGTTCAGGCACTATTGAGGAGACGACCGAGACCGTGTTTACAGGCAGCCGCTCACTCAAGCTCACGACTCGTGGCTACTTTGCAGGTGGCTGGATAGAGTTCAAATCGCCTGTTGACCTGCGTGCGGATTTGAATGCGCCCGACAAGGTGTTGCGCTTCACGCTGCGCTTTCCGGGTACAGCAACAGTTGCGGCCGGGGGAGGACCCACTGGACCGCGGGGCGGTGGGTTTGGCGAGTCACCCGGCGGGGCGCGCGGGGGTGGCTTTGGCGAATTTGCTCCTCCTGGGGCACCGCCCGGAGGTGGCGGCACGACGACAACCGCCACCACGCCGCCCACCGTGCGCGAGCTGCGCATCGTACTGGAGACCACGGATGGCAAGCGCACTGAGTTCCTCCTGCCTGTGCAGGGTCTCCGTGCCGATGAATCGGGCTGGCAAGCGGTGAGCATGCCACTGAACGCTATTCCCGCCATAAAACAGACCAGCGGACAAATCGCACGCCTTGGCGTCTTTAGCGACACTACCGCCACCTTCTACCTCGGCGAGATTCGCACCCTTTCGGAGCAGACCCCACTGCAGGGCTACATCCAGGTGGTCAACAGCTACGGCTTCCGATTTAGCTCGCGTACTGACAGCAAGGTAGTCATCGCCGCGAATGATGAACTCATCTTTTATGGGATTAGTGAGTCGGGCACAACCCCTGTCGCCTTTCGCTGGAGCTTTGGGGGCGATCCCAACCTTGTGGACGCGGAAGGCAACGCCATTCGCCGACGCTTCCCTAAAAAAGGGACTTTCACAGTGGTGCTGACTATCGCCGACCCCTATGGAACCCGCAAACCCGCCACTGCCCGCATAGAGGTGCAGGTGAACTGACGATGCGCTGGATTGAGCAGCTGCGCTTCGACGCGAACGGGCTGATCCCCGCCGTCATTCAGGATGCGGAGAGCGGGCAGGTGCTGATGGTCGCCTATATGAACCGCGAGGCAGTTCAACGCACGGTGCAGACGGGGCTTTGCACCTACTGGAGCCGTTCGCGTCAGCAGTTCTGGGTCAAAGGCGAGACGAGCGGGCATTATCAGCGTGTGAAGCAGATTCGCGTCGATTGCGACGCCGACTGCCTGCTGATTCTGGTGGAGCAGGTAGGGGTCGCCTGCCACACGGGGCATCGTAGCTGCTTCTATCGCGCCGTCGACGGCGACGAACTGGTTGACCAAGCATCCCTGTAGCGGTTTCCAACCACGAACC
>JBCNVA010000188.1:0-5579 GCA_039630445.1 Armatimonadota bacterium | reverse complement strand
GCACTGGCTGGGAGCAGAGCACCGGGAGCTGGCGATACTGGGCGAAGGCAACACCTCTGCCCTGGCAGAAGACGGCGTGAGCTTCTACGTGAAGGCGAGCGGCACCCGTTTGATGGATATCGGCGAAGATGGGTTCGTGCGGGTAGACCTCCATCGGACGCTACATGCTTTGCAGCACGCGGAGGAGACGGACGAAGCCACGCGCGCCGCTCTGGAGACGAGCCGGGTAGACCCCAACGAGAAGAAGATGCCGTCTGTGGAGACGTTTCTGCATGCGTATCTGCTCTCCCTACCAGGCATACGCTTTGTCGGGCATACACATCCTGTTGCGGTCAACGCCCTCCTCTGCTCCCAGAGGGCGGAGGAGCTGATTGCAGGACGTCTCTTCCCCGACGAGATTGTCGTGTGCGGCATCGCTCCACTGTGGGTTCCTTACACTGATCCTGGGTTGCCCCTCGCGCGGGAGCTGCGCCGACGAGTGGAAGCCTACGTGCAGCAGTATGGCGTGCTGCCCAAGGTCATCCTGATGCAGAATCATGGCTTGATTACCCCTGCGGAGACCCCTCAGAAAGTGATAGCGGCGACCGCCATGTATGTGAAAACGGCGAAAATCCTTTTGGGTACAATGGCAGCGGGCGGGCCGCGCTTCCTGGCGCCCCATCACGTGGAGCGGATTTATACTCGTCCCGACGAGGCGTACCGACAGCAAATCATCGCGCAGATGCAGGCAGCGCGAGAGAGCAGAGACTGAAGCGAGGTGATTACCATGCACTCGGATAAGTTGACCAGATATCGCCACGCCCAGCATCCCCTCCCGCAGCGGATGCTTCGCTGGCACCTCTATGGAGCGGGGCTGGAGAACCTCGGTAAGGACGGACAGCCAGAAGAGGTGCCCGTGCCCGAACCAGGCAACGACGAACTGCTGGTGCGCATCGATGCAGTGGGGCTGTGCTTCTCCGATACGAAGGTCGTGTCGCTGGGCGAAAGGCATCCGCGCCTCGTGGGGCGAGACCTGCAGAGGGAGCCTGTCGTGCTGGGGCACGAGGTCTCCTGCACGGTGGTCAAGGTGGGGAAAAACCTGCAGGAGCGGTTTCGTGTGGGGCAACGGTTCATCGTGCAGGCAGATGTGTTCTACCAGGGCAAGAGCATCGCCTCCGGCTACGTCCTGCCCGGCGCCATGACACAGTATGGCATCATCGGTAGGGAGATTCTGGAAGGTGATGAGGGGTGCTACTTGCTCCCCGTGAGGGATGAGGACGGCTACGTGGAGGCGGCGCTGGTGGAGCCGTGGGCGTGTGTGGTCGCCAGCTATCGCTTAGCCCCGCGCCCCACGCCACGCCCGAACACCCGCTGGCTCGTTGTGCTGCCTCATACACCCGAGGTGCGTTACCGCTGCCGCGCCCTTGAAACACTCCAGCCCGCGCACGGAGGAGGAGTTGCTGTAATTGCCCACGATACACGAGGCAATCCCCTCATAGAAGCGTTCGCCCAGACGGCACAGCGCCTGGGGATGGAACTTCATACCCTTGCTTGCGCGCCCGAGCAACTTGCTTCACCAGAGATCGTGAGCACGCTCAAAGAACAGCACACAGGTGAGGAAGGCTTCGATGATATTCTGCTTTTTGGTGACCCGACACCCGCGCTGCTGGAGGCGTGTATCGATGCATTAGCCTATGGCGGGCATTTGAGTTTCACCTGCCATCGACCGCTTGCGCCTGTGGCGGTCGATGTAGGACGGCTGCACTATGACCGCCTGATGATTATGGGCACAACCAGCTGGGACATCACCGACGCCCAAGCACACACCCGCTCCAGCGAGCTGCTGGAAGGCGAAAGCCTGCTCATTCTGGGTGCGGGTGGACCGATGGGGCAGATGCACCTGCACTACGCGCTTAGCCAGCCGAAACCACCTGAGCGCATCGTGGTTGTGGATCGGCATGAGGATCGGCTACAAGTGCTGCGCTCGATGGTCGAAACGGTTGCGAACCCACCCGCGACGAAGGTGCATTTCTATAATGCGGCGGGCGTACCACTTGAACGCCAGCAGGAGGCGCTGCGGGCGTTCAGTCCCTATGGCTACAGCCAAATTATGTGTCTCTCCTCTGCACCCGAGGCGATTTCGATGGCATACCCGCTGCTGGGCGATGGCGGTGTGCTGAATCTGTTTGCAGGCATTCCGCGCGGTGTCAAAGTGCCGCTCGATCTCACCCTGCTTGCTACGCGCCACTTGCGCCTGATGGGCAGTAGTGGTTCCAGCATGGCGGATATGGCGTATTGCCTGCGGCTGACGGCGGAGGGCGTTTTACCTGTGCGGCGCGTGCTGAGCGCGATTGGCGGGCTGAACGCCCTGCCCGAGGCTATTCTTGCCGTGCAGCAACACCGTTATACGGGCAAAATCGTGATCTTCCCGAACCTGCCCGAACTACCCCTAATCGGGCTGCATGAGCTGCCCGAGCGGATGCCCCATGTGGCGCATCATCTGGAACAGGGACGCTTCTGGACCAAGGAGGCAGAAGCCGCCCTCCTGGAAACACTCGAATACCAATTAGCAGGGCAAACGCCATGATGTCGTCGGCAAGGACGCCGACGCTACACAGGGTGCATTCGTAGCGTTGGTGTCCCGCCGACGACCCTACGATGCTCGAAATTCCGCTTGGTATGACACTGATTGGCGTTTCACAGGAAGGGGCAAGCGAATGAAGGCTAACACCCCTGTCCAAAGTTAAACAGCACAATCAGTAGGTCCGCATCGTCCACGATGCCATCCTTGTGGATGTCCTCGTGGCGGGTGTAGCCTGTGCCGGGCGTGCCGAACGCCAGCAGCACATTTAGCAGGTCGGCTTCGTTAATGCACCCGTTACCGTCGGTGTCGCCTGTGCGCCAGGTGTCCAACAAGTACGCCTCCCCATTCCCCGTGGCAGCGTTGTAGCCAAGCCCCACGATGTAACGCCCATCTAAGGAAAGCGCGTAAGCCCGGGCAAGCCTTGAGCCGTCGGCAAGCAGGTCGGCATAAAGCTGGTTCAAGTCATGTACCTGTTGGGTTTGTATATCCCACAAGGCAACACGCCCTGTATTATCAGCGTCATATGCATACCCGACCATGAATCGCCCATCAACCGATACACTATGCGCCTGATTAAAACGCCCGCCCATCGTGCTGAGACCGAGCATCTGTCCAGTTTGGGCGTCCCATCGAAAGGCGAGCTGCTGCCCATCGGCATCCACTGCGTGACCGACCACAAACCGTCCATCTGCCGAGACCCCGAACGCCATACTCCGAGGACCATCCAATGTGCCAAGATCCTGCATCACGCCTGTCTGCGCATCCCACCGAAACGCACGATCCCTGTTTATGGCGTTGTTTGCCCAGCCCACGACAAACCGTCCATCAGCCGACACGCCGAATGCTTTGCTCTCAAGACCACCCAGTGTACCGAGATTTTGCATTCGCCCCGTGTGCGCATCCCATCGAAACGCACGCCCGATTCTCCACGCATCGTAAGATGTGCCGACTACGAATCGCCCGTCTGCCGATACATCCTCTGCATAGCTCGCAACATGACCTGGCAGTGTGCCGAGATCTTGCATTCGTCCCGTGTGTGCATCCCATCGAAATGCACGCGGTTGCTCTAAGCTGTTATACGACCAGCCAACTACAAACCGCCCATCTAATGACACAGCATGCGCGTCGCTCCGAGTGCCGCCCAGCGTGCCAAGGATTTGGATCACGCCCGTCTGTGTGTCCCACCTGAAAGCTCGTGAGCTGTCAGCAACTGCTATTGCACCAACCACAAACCGCCCGTCTGCCGACACATCGGACGCGAAGCTCGGTCCTCCACCTTGAAGCGCCCCTATCCAATGCAACCTCTGCGCCTCGGCACTTGTCCATGCGCCAAGCCAAACACTCAGCGTCACGATCGCCTGCATACCCCAGCAACTCATCCTCTTTCCCATCGCGCCACCTCCACCGTACAGATTACCAATTTTGCCTTACATAGAGCGCTGAAATTTTAGACTTTGGTTCCTGCCACTCGGTTCCCAGATTTAGGGCAAACAAACTGAGACGCTTTGCTGGAAAACGGTTTTCATGACTCGCTTGGGCACATCTAAGCGCCACTATACGCAGATTGATACTCATATCATAGCGGTTGTCTGTTCCGATCGGGCATCTGCGCCTGCACGAGGGCTGCCAGCTCCTCACCGCCCTGACACTCGCGCAGCGCGTCGGCAAGATGCTGCAGATAGAAACGGTACGCCTGCTCCCAGTGGCGATAGGCAAGCGCGATTCGGTTGCGACTATGCGGCGGCAGGGTGGGATAGATAGGGCGCATCTCCGCCTTGAGCTGCTCAATCCGCTCGCGATAAGGCATCAGCTCCTGCTCCATCTCGCTCCTTAGGTGGCTATACTGGCGATAGAGGGCTTGGTAGCGTCGGATGGCGACCCATGCTGCCTGTTCCGCCTCGGAAGGCGCAGCACTGCCCGCTGAGGTCGAGAACGATTGGCTGGCGTCGCCTTGCATCGTGGCTCGCTGAGTGCCTGTCTCTCGATGGCTTGCCTCGCTGGCATGCTCGAACTGCTCGCGCTCATGCTGCGTGATGCGTGAAGCAATCCAGTGCCCAAAGGGTTTGTACCGCCCCTCCAGAAAGCCTTCCAGCAGCGCGCAGCCAAGCAACAGCACCATCATCAGGGCGGTTCCCAGCAGGGCGAGCGGTGCCCAACCGCCCAGCGAAGCGGATGCCTGCGCCATGCCAATTAGCAGCCATGCGAGCAGTGCTGCCGTCAATACGAGCAGTGTCAGCCCTGCGCCAATGCCCCACGCGGCACGCCGCGCCTTGCTCTCATCCCAGCCGAACAGGTGATACAGTTCCGCTACAACTGCGGCGGCACCCCACAGCGCGCGTGTGCCAAGATAAGTCAGCGCGACACCCGCCAGCAGCACGAGCGCAAGGGGCAACGGCTCACTGATCGGCTGACCGGGCACGATTAAGCCTGCCGCGAGCGCCAGAACCAATCCAAGCCCGATGCCAACCAGGATCACCATTATCACCCAGAGCGGTTTCGGAATCAGCCCCCCTTGATAGCTGGGCAGATGATGCTGATGCATCACTTCGGCGGGGGTGAGTGAAGGAGGATGTGGGTTGGGCGTTGTGGCTGTAGCGGGCAGGTTTTGTCCTGCGGGGCTAATCGCGCGTGGTGGTTCGGCGGTGGGCGTCGCCACAGGATGGTCGCCAAGCGATTGTCCTGCATCGATGGGGAGCGCGTCGCCTGTTAGGGGATCGCCTCGCAGGTTGATGCCCGCCGCGGCGGCTTTCGTATAGGCATCCTGCCACGCGGAGTAGAGTTGCTCCCGCAGTGCATCGAGCTGTGGCTGCCAGCGGGCGCGCAGCTGTGCCATCGCCTCCTCCACCCCGCGAATTTGCTCCCGAAGGACATCGTTGCGTTGCTCCGCTTCGGGGCGTTCGATAGCAAAGCGTGCTTCCTCCTCCTGACGAATTGCACGATATTGCTGATAGGCGACCCGTACCTGCGCCTCATAGATGGAAACCAGCAAACGCGCCTTCGCCAGATTGACCCGCTC
>JBCNVA010000187.1:0-3174 GCA_039630445.1 Armatimonadota bacterium | reverse complement strand
CCTCCTGCTCCGCATAAATAGCCATTTCGCCACTTCGCCATTTCGCCCCTAATGCCCCTTTGCCGCCAGCCAGCGTTCGGCGTCGAGGGCTGCCATGCAGCCTGTGCCTGCTGCCGTCACTGCCTGCCGATAGACCCGGTCCATCACATCGCCGCAGGCGAACACGCCCTCCACACTGGTGTGCGTGCCGTTATGCACCTTAATGTAGCCCAGCTCGTCCATCTCCAGAATACCCTGAAAGATGTCGGTGTTGGGCTTATGTCCAATCGCAACGAACACGCCGTCGATGGGGAAGTCGTACTCCTCGTCGGTCTTGAGGTTGTGCAGGCGCACGCCCACCACCTTGCCCTGGTTGGGGTCGTAGATGTCGCGCACGACCGTGCTCCAGATGAACTCGATTTTAGGGTTACGGAAAGCGCGCTCCTGCATGATTTTGGAGGCGCGTAGCTCGTCGCGGCGATGCACCACATAGACCCGCTCGCAGTGGTTGGTGAGGTAGAGGGCTTCCTCCATCGCAGTGTCGCCCCCGCCGACTACGATGACCCGCTTACCACGGAAAAAGAACCCGTCGCAGGTGGCGCAGGCGGAAACGCCCCGCCCCTTGAGCCTCTCCTCCGACTCCAATCCGAGCCATTTGGCAGAGGCGCCCGTCGCGATGATGACCGCTTGCGCCTGATACTCCCTGCCCGCGTCGCTCCAGAGGCGGAAGGGGCGCTCACTGAAGTCGACGCGGGTGATGGTCTCGTACAGGATCCGCGTGCCGAACCGCTCCGCCTGCTGGCGGAACAGCTCCATCAGCTCTGGTCCCTGAATGCCGTCGGGGAAGCCGGGGTAGTTCTCGACATCGGTGGTGATCATCAGCTGACCGCCGGGCTGGATACCTGCAAAGAGCAGCGGTGACAGGTTCGCACGCGCGGCATACAGCGCCGCAGTGTAGCCTGCTGGTCCTGACCCGATGATGATGACCTTTTCCACGCCTGCCGTTTCCATCGCTATGATTGTACCTGCTAAAAGTAAAGCTCCCCGAACTTGCGTTCGAAGTAGCGCAGGAGTGGCTCCGCGCTGGGCGGCTTGCCTGTGATGCGTTCGATAAGCTGCGGTGGCGCGTAGCGCTTGCCCTGTCGGTGGATATGCTGTCGCAGCCACTCCAGCAAGGGCTGGAACTCACCCTTGCGGAACATGGCGGGCAGGTCGCCCAGGTCGCGTGCCGCCGCCTCAAAGAGTTGGGCTGCATACAGGTTACCCAGCGTGTAGGTCGGGAAGTAGCCGATGAGACCACCTGACCAGTGGACATCCTGCAGCACGCCCTCGGCATCGTTGGCAGGTTTGAAGCCCAGATAGGCTTCAAAGCGCTCGTTCCACGCATCGGGCAAGTCGTCTACCTCCAGGTCGCCTCGCACCAGCGCCAGCTCCAGCTCGAACCGCAGCAGAATGTGCAAGTTGTAGGTCACCTCATCCGCTTCCACACGGATAGGCGACGGCTTGACCTCGTTGATGGCAAACACGAACTCATCCAGCGACACATCCTGCAGTGCAGGGAAATACTCTTGGGCAAGGGGGTAGAAATGCTCCCAGAAGGCGCGGCTGCGCCCGACAAAGTTCTCCCACATGCGCGACTGCGACTCATGCACGCCAAGCGAGACCGATTCGCCCATCGGCGTGCCGAAATGTTCTTCGGGCAGTCCCAGCTCATACAGGGCGTGCCCCAGTTCGTGAATCGTTCCGAACAGCGACGGGTTGAGGAAATCTTCATAGTAGCGCGTGGTGATGCGCACATCGCCGGGTCCCAGTCGTGTGGCAAAGGGATGCACAGTGGGGTCTAAGCGTCCACTTTGCCAGTCGAAGCCGATGCGCTCAGCAATCAGTCGGCAGAAGGCTTCCTGCTGTGGGCGAGGATAGTGGCGGCGCAGGATGCTGCTGTTGGGCTGGCGCGGGGCGCTTTTGATGCGCTGCACCAGTTCGGGCGTCTTCTGGCGCAGGGGCGCAAAGAGCTGCTCCACCTGCTGCGCCGTCATGCCTTGCTCGTATTCGTCCAGGAGCGCGTCGTAAGGCTCCTTCTCGTAGCCGAGCCGTTCGGCGATTTCGCGGGTCAGTTCCACAATTCGTGACAGATGCGGCTTAAAGAGCGCGTAGTTCGACTGGGCGCGCGCCTCCTCCCACGCCTTTTCCGCCAGCGAGGTGACCCGTGCGAACTCCACCACCAGCTCGTTCGGCAGTTTGGTCATGCGGTCGTAGGTGCGTCGCCACTGGTGGATGTTGACCGCTTCGAGGCTTTCAGGGTCAGCGGTCAGCTCGCTGCTTTCCAGTATGGCGAGCCATTCGCCGACGCGCGGGTCGGTCAGCCGCTGATGCACCATGCCCGATAGCAGGGCAATCTGATTTGCGCGGTGGGGCGCGGCGCGTGGGGGCATCATCACCCGCTGATCCCAACCCAACACACCGATTGTCGAACTCAACAGCGCAGTCTCCCGCGACCACGCCTCCATCTGCCAGTACACCTCTCGCGCGTTTGCCATGGTTAGTGGAGAGTATACCCATAGCGAGTGGTGAGTGGGAATTCGTGAGTAGCGAGCGAGGTATTTAGCGTTAGCGTTTCGCTGCGCCTCTGCTTTTCCCTGCTACTCACCACTCACTACTCGGCATTATGCAGGTATCGATGGCGGAGGAGAGCATGATATAACCCAACTTGCTACCTATCCGAGGTTCCTCGCTTCGCTCGGAATGACAAGTGGTTGGTCTGTCACTCCAAGCAACGCCTTTTTGTCGCCCCGAACAACGCCTTCCTTGTCACCCCGAGCGTCAGCGAGGGGTCTCAGACAGGAACGGGCAGCGATCTGGACGAAAATTAAGCCCATGCCCGAAACACGGCGCCTGATCGAAGCGGAATTTCCCATTCAGAAAGTCTCGGAGGAGTCGGCACGCGAGAAAAACATCCGCCACGGGCACATCAGCACGCTGCACATCTATTGGGCACGACGCCCCTTAGCCGCCTCGCGCACCACCACTCTTGCCGCGCTGCTGCCCGACGACCCCGCCCACCGCGACGCCCTCCAACGCCTGCTGGAACACCTCGCGCCCTGGGAAGCCGTCGCCAACGACGATGCCGCCACACGCTACCTGCTCCGCCAAGCCCGCGCACGCATCCGCCAAGCCTACCCTGACCGTCCCCCGCGC
>JBCNVA010000186.1:0-16353 GCA_039630445.1 Armatimonadota bacterium | reverse complement strand
GGGCAGATTGAGCAGGCGTTCCCGCGCCGCTGGGACGCCCAGAAGCGCGAATGGGTTTTTTATACCAGTGGTGGAGGCACGCTTGGTGCGGACAGTTTCCCCGACGGCATTCCTGCACGCTCCCAGTTTCTGGGCGGGGGCGACACAGCTTGGCTGGTTGCGCATGAGTTCCATCACCAGCTGGAATCGTTCAGTGCGTTCTCCCTGAGCCACCGTGAGGATGAGCGCATCGTGTTCAATCACCCTGAGCCACGCTATCGGCGCGTGAATGCGGACGGCTCTATCGCCATGAACCCCTGGAACACTGCGGGGCGACACGGCGAACACTGGAATGTGATGGCGTATTGGGACCGCACACTGACCGATGCGCAGTGGCTGCGCTTCTATTTTGGGGAGGCAATTATCGTGCGTGATGCCGATGGTGACGGCTTTCCCGACGATGACCCGCGCCTGCCACTGGACGAGAAGCGCTTCGGCACAGACCCGCGCCGTGCGATGACCGACGGGCAACTGAACGACCTGCGCAAGGCGATGCTCAGCACTTGGGCGCCCGCGCCGCTGCAGTTCACCTTCGCCAAGCCGTCGTTTCAGGCATACCGCCCCGATCCACGCCATCCCGACAGCGACCGCGACGGCTTGCCCGATGGCGTAGATCCCTACCCGCTCTACCCGTGGCAGCCGTTCGTGTGGTTTCTGCGTGCCACAGTGGATGGGAACAACGCCGAATGGACCGAGATACCTCCTGCAGGCGAGCGCGAAGCCGACGGTGTTCGGCTTCTGTTCAAACACGCCCACGATGGGGATGCCTACTACGGCTACCTCCGCATCACGGGCAGCTGGAGCCGCCTCTATGCAGTGCTGGATGGTGAAGGCAGGGGCGTCTTTTCCAGCGAAGGAGTGGTCAGCTTCGAGATACTCAACGGGGCACAGGTGGAGCTGCGTCCAACAGGCTGGGGTGCACCGGGCATCCAGTGGAAAGCGACCCGCCAGCGCGACCGCTCCACGATCGTCGAATTTAGCATCCCGAATGGAGGTGAGAGCCGATGGTACTGGCATCGTGGTGGGCGCGAGATTGGCGTCACCATCGAAGTGTGGGATCGCCAGAACCGCGGCTATTCGCTGTATGAGCCGTATAACCTCTTCTATTGCCGCATGCTGGAGCCGGTGGGCTTGCTGCCGCCCCCTGCGAATGCGCCCGCGGAGCTGACACCCGAACGGGCAACCCGCACCTTTACCCCCGCCCATCCGAATGGACTAAAAATCGGCGACGGCTGGCGCGTCGAGGGCGGTGCATGGGTCTATGAAGGGCATCCTGAATCGCTGTTGCTGATTGAGGGGCTAAATGCCCGCGTGTTTGACCTCTGGATGGAGTTCGAGGCGCAGCAAGATGGCGTGCTGGCGGCGTTTCTGCCCGCCACGACGGAGATGAATGCTGGGCGCGACTATGTGGTGTTCGTGGGCGGTTATGCCAACACCGTCACGCGCTTCCGCTTATTCGGACGCGAGGAGGGTGACGGCGCCGTCATGATGACCCCTGGCAGGCATCGACTGCAGCTCTCGCGCCGCAACGGGCAGGTCTGGGCGCTGTTTGATGGCAAACCCATCCTCTGGGCGCGCGATCCGAACCCGAACCAGCCCATCGGCAAGCTTGCTGTGATTGGTGGCTACAGCGGCAAGCAGCGCGTCTACCAAATCCGCTATCGGGTGGAGCCATGAGCGCACGACGCAGCGAATGGTGGGTCGCCCTGCTGGGCGGGCTGATTCTGGTGTTCCTCTTCCTTTACAATCGCCAGCCCTACACGATCTATGCTCTGCACTGGCTGGGGTTGGGACGCGCGAACGCACCCATACGCAGCTGGGAGGAGTATTTTGTAGTCAACACCGCGATGCTGTTGTGGTTGCCTGTGCTGATTCTGGCATTCGTCGGCAAAGGTGAGCTGAGCCATTACGGGCTGGCACGCGGGGAAGGTGTGCGCGGTGCCCTGTTCGCCCTGCTGATGTACCTCCCGATGATCCCCCTACTGTGGTTCGCTTCGGCACGCCCCGACTTTCAGCAATACTACCCGCTGGATAAGCGTATTCTGAATGATCCCGCCTATGCCATCTACTTCGAGCTGGCTTATGGCTACTACCTGTTCTGCTGGGAATTTTTCTTTCGGGGCTTTCTGACATTTGGACTCTACCGCTGGATTGGCTGGTGGGGGGTTGGGCTGCAAGCCGTTGCGTTCGGGATTATGCATCTGGGCAAGCCTCTGCCGGAGGTGATCGGCTCGTTTGCCGCCGCGGTGATCCTGAGCTGGGTGGCGCTGCGGGTCAAGTCCTTTCTGCCGTGCTTTTGGGCGCACTGGGCGGTCTCCGTGACGCTGGATCTAATGCTGATCTATCGGGCGCGGTTTTAGCCAGAGGATTATACCAATCGGCGTTTCAAATGGCACAGGGCGACTGAAGTCGCACGGATACAGACGAAACCCCGCCTGCGCGGGGTTTTTTA
Organism: Armatimonadota bacterium; assembly: GCA_039630445.1. GTDB lineage: Bacteria > Armatimonadota > Fimbriimonadia > Fimbriimonadales > GBS-DC > HRBIN15. The sequence goes on along the minus strand of JBCNVA010000186.1, from coordinate 13,862 downwards.
GCCAGCGAAGGCTGGCTTCGTCTGTCTGGGCACGACTTTAGTCGACCAAGCTTAGGTAGCATTTGAAAGCCCGATCGGTATTACTTCTCCAAGAGGGGAGTACGGCAAAGAGGCAGGGGGTATCCTACCCCCCTGCCCCCGGATGGGATTAGGAGCGATTCAGCCAGAAGCGCATCGAGCGTGGTTGCGGCAGCTCGAAGGAGCGCGTTTTGCCACGCAAGCGGGTCAGCTCCACGAACAGCCCCGCCTCAAGATCATACTTCGCAGAGCGACCGCCGCTGATGAATCACTTGACAATACTCCCCTCAAGTCAGGTATAATATAGCCACTCAAAATGTGGGAACCCACCTCTGTGAGGTTCCGTAATAGGCTATTAGATAGCAATAGGAGGGACAAGCGATGGCAAAAGTTGTCGGTATCGATCTGGGCACAACGAACTCGGTGGTTGCCGTGCTGGAGGGTGGCGAGCCAGTGGTGATCCCGACTGCCGAAGGTGGACGGCTCTGCCCCTCAGTCGTGGGTTTCACCAAAACGGGCGAACGGCTTATCGGTGCACCCGCTAAGCGTCAGGCAATCGTCAATCCCGAAAACACGATTTTCTCCATCAAGCGATTTATGGGGCGGCGCTATGAGGAGGTGGAGGAGGAGCGCAAGCGCGTGCCTTATAAGGTGGTCGCCGACGCCAAAGGCGACGCAGCGGTCTACATCCCTGCCATAGATAAGACCTATCGCCCTGAGGAGATCTCGGCGATGATCCTGCAAAAGCTCAAGGCAGATGCCGAGGCGTATCTGGGCGAACCCGTCACCGCTGCGGTCATCACTGTGCCTGCCTACTTTAACGATGCGCAGCGCACCGCCACCAAGAACGCAGGCGAAATCGCAGGGCTGAAGGTGCTGCGCATTATCAACGAACCGACTGCCGCCGCGCTCGCCTACGGGCTGGACAAAAAGAGCAACGAAACCATCCTGGTGTTTGACTTGGGTGGTGGCACTTTCGATGTGTCGATTCTGGAAGTGGGCGACGGCGTGTTCGAGGTCAAGGCGACTGCGGGCGACACGCATCTTGGCGGCGACGACTTCGACCAGCGAATCGTCGACTATCTGGCGGACGAGTTCAAGCGCGAGCATGGTATCGACCTGCGCCAGGATCGGCAGGCGCTGCAGCGCCTGAAGGAAGCCGCCGAGCGCGCGAAGATAGAACTCTCCAGCGTGACCACCACCACGATCAATCTGCCCTTCATCACCGCGGACGCCAGCGGTCCGAAGCACCTGGACATGACGCTCACCCGCGCCAAGTTCGAGGAGCTGTGCGCCGACCTCTTTGAGCGGCTCAAGGGACCGATGTTCCGTGCGCTGGAGGATGCAGGGCTGAAGCCTGCAGATGTGGACGAGGTGATTCTGGTAGGCGGCGCGACCCGCATGCCAAAAGTGCAGGAGATGGTTCGCCAGCTCACAGGCAAAGAGCCGCACAAGGGGGTCAATCCCGACGAGGTGGTGGCTGTGGGTGCGGCGATTCAGGCGGGCGTACTGGCAGGCGAGGTCAAAGACATCGTGCTGCTCGATGTGACGCCCCTCTCGCTCGGCATCGAGACCAAGGGCGGTATCTTCACCGTGCTGGTGCCGCGCAACACGACCATCCCGACGCGCAAGTCGGAGATCTTCACCACCGCCGCGGACGGGCAGACCAGCGTGGAGGTGCGCGTCTATCAGGGCGAGCGCCCGATGGCACGCGATAACCGCCTGCTTGGCGTGTTCCATCTGGACGGTATCCCGCCTGCGCCCGCTGGCGTGCCCCAGATCGAGGTCACCTTCGACATCGACGCGAACGGCATCCTGAATGTCACCGCCAAAGACCTCGGCACAGGACGCCAGCAGAGCATCCGCATCACCGGCTCCACCAACCTCACGCGCGAGGAAGTGGAGCGTATGATCAAGGAGGCGGAGGCGAACGCTGAGCGCGACCGTCAGGCACGCGAACGCGCCGAAATGCTCAACCGTGCCGACCGCCTCACCTACGATGTGGAGCGGCTGCTGCGCGAGCATGGCGACAAGGTGGCTGCCAGCGATCGTGAACGCGCCGAGAGCCTCATCCGCGACCTGCGCGGCGCGATCCAGAGCCAGGAGCATGAGCGCGTGCGCTCGCTGATGAGTGAGCTGGAGCAGCTCAGCTACCGCATCACCGAGCAGATGTATCAGCGTGTCACCTCCGAGCCTTCGGGCAGCACGGAGGGTAGCACCCGCGCTGGGGGCGACGATGTGATCGACGCCGAATATCGCGAATCGTAACCACTATCCAAAACCCTCTCCCCTCAAGGGGAGAGGGGTTCAGTAGGGGGAAGATGCGATGCGGGGGTTCAAGGACTACTACGCGATACTGGGTGTACCGCGCAACGCCACCGAGAAGGAGATCAAGGCGGCGTACCGCAAGCTCGCGCGCCAGTATCACCCCGATGTGAACCCCGGCGATAAGCAAGCCGAGGAGAAGTTCAAGGAGATCAACGAAGCCTATCAGGTGCTTTCTGACCCTGAGAAGCGCGCCGCCTACGATCGGTATGGCGAGCAGTGGCAGGCGTACCAGCGCATGCGCGAACAATATGGCGAGGGCTTCGACGGAGCGCATTGGGGCACTGAGATGCCCTTCGGCTTCGAAAGCTTTGCCGACTTCATCGAGCAGCTGCTGCGGGGAGGCGCACGCATGGGCTTCCGCGCCGCGCCTCGCGATGTGGAGCACACCCTGGAAATCACGCTGGACGAAGCGATCCGCGGCACGACTAAAACTATTCGCCTCAACACAGAGGAGATCTGCCCGCGCTGTGGCGGCACGGGGACGCAATCGGAGGCTCGTCAGAGCTGCCCGGCGTGCGGTGGGCGCGGGCGACGCCGCTTCAGCCTGCTCGGGGTGGAGATGCCTTGCGATGAGTGCAACGGCACGGGTCGAATCGGCGCACCCTGTGCGAATTGTGGCGGCGCAGGCGTCGTGCCGCGTACCCGCCAGCTGACCGTGACAATTCCGCCTGGCGTTGCCGAAGGGCAGCGTCTGCGCCTCGCGGGAGAGGGCTTGCCCGGCAGCGATGGACGACGCGGCGACCTCTACCTGCGCCTCAAAATTGCGCCTGACCCCCGCTTCGAACGGCAGGGCAACGACCTCTATACTGATGTGGATGTGGACTATGTGATTGCCGCTCTGGGGGGTGAGGTGAGCGTACCCACACCCACCGGCTCCGTCAAAATGAAAATCCCGCCCGGCACGCAGAGCGGCACCAAATTCCGCCTCGCAGGCAAGGGGATCCCCCTCGCAGGGGGCGCGCGGGGCGACCTCTATGCGCGGGTGCGCATCACCACGCCTAAACAGCTTAGCCCGCGCGAGCGCGAACTGCTCGAACAGATCCGTCGGCTCCGTATGGAGGTGAAGAGCTAATGGGCAAGAAGCGCTACTCAGAGGAACCTGTCTATCTGATTAGCGTAGCAGCGCGCATGTGTGGGCTGCATCCCCAAACACTGCGCCTTTATGAGCGACTGGGGCTGATCCGCCCGCACCGTATCGGCAACAGCAAGCGGCTCTACTCCGAAGCCGACATCGCCCGCCTGCGACGCATCCAGCACCTGACACAGCATCTGGGCGTCAACCTGGCGGGCGTGGAAGTCATCTTGCGCCTGCTGGAACGCATAGAGCGCATGAACCAGGAGATGGAGCAGCTGGTCGAGTTGATGAACATGCGCATCCTGCAGCTCATCCGCGAGCATCAGCTGCCCATCGATCCCGAACAGTTCCTGATTCGGTTCGAACGCTATGAGGCAGAAACGGAGTGAGGATCCTTCCCTCGCGAAGGGGAGAAGTCATGCTGCTCAGGCGATATGGCGCACACGCTCGCCTGAAGAAACTGAGGCGGTAGGCGCGTGGTTAGCCGAATCGCTGCAACCTGACACCTTAATCTTAGTGAGCGGGGCACTGGGCGTGGGCAAGACGACGCTTATACGCGGCTTGTGTCGCGCCCTGGGCATCACCGAACCCATCCGCAGCCCCACCTTCACCTTGGTGAATGAGTACACCATCCATCGCCCGCCCGCGCTCGCAGGGCTGCCCCTGTTCCACCTCGATCTCTATCGCATCGAGACGCCAGAACAACTCCGCACACTGGGACCGGACGAACTGTTAGAGCACGGCGGCATCACCGTGATCGAGTGGGGCGAAGTGCTGCCTGCGCTGGGATTCGACTATACCCCGCGCCACCTCTGGCACATCACCATTCGGCTCGAACCCGACGAGAGCCGCGTGATTGAAGTGACCTTGGGCGACCACTGATTGCCTATTCAGACAGAAGGGCTGTAAGTCGCTGCTGGAACGCCTGCACACTGCACTGCCCACACGAACCGCTTCGGTATAAAGCGAGAGCAGCCGCTCCGCGCCCGAAACACGCTGCAAAGCCTCCACCAACGACTCAGGCACTTCCCCATACAAATCCTGCAGCAACCTGAGCAAACCCTCACGCAAGCCCTTTTCTTCACCCTGCTGGATACCCTATTCCTCTTCTGGTGGGCGTATTTTGCGTGAGTGAAGCGCGGAAACCCCTATCACTTCACGGAGGGCAACGATGAACTCCTCCGCAGGTAAATCTCGCAAGCGCGCCTCCTGTTCCGCTAATGGGTGCGTTCTGTACTGTTCGAACCTTCGCAGCGGCTGATCTACCCACTGCTCGATCGCCTCCACCTCGTCGTCGTCATAACCGTAGCCGTGGAAAATTTGCTCAAACTCAAAGTCAGAAACGACCGAACTACCTACAAAGTCAGTGCTTTTATAACGGAACAGGCAGAGTGCCACAGGGAAAGGAAACGGAACGGGACGGTTGTCCAGCAGTTCGGTCAGGATGACGAAACGGTGAACCTTTTGCTCCAGGTCTGCCATTCGAGGGAGAATCGATTCGTCGTGATACTCAAATTGCCGCAGCCACTGCCAAACTTTCAGGAGCATGTCGCAAGCCTCCCGATCCTTTTCGTCGACGCGCTGTCGCAAACTGCGGACATCATCCGTTTCATTCGCCTGTGCCCGTGAGACGAACGCCTGTTTGCGCAATTTCCTGATATCCGGCATAATCTGATTAACTAACTGCCACACCTCCATTATTTGCCTGCCAATCTGCTGCCACTCATCTTGCTGCTCCTCTGCCTTGCGTTTGGAGCGCGATGCAACTGCTGTCCAGATAATCATTGTTAGAAGGAAAGTAATAATGATCCCCGCCGACAGAGTGGCAATCAACACCAGATAAGGATGTGCCTCTCTCAGCAAGTTGCCTAACCACTGGAATTTAGCAGGCCAGTGACCGATCACATGCTGAAGTTCCTGCCAGTTCATTTGTCCAATCAAAAGGGGAAACGCAGTGATGGTGGCAAGAAACGCCAGCCCGTACCCCAGGATCCGTTGTCGCCGTTCCTCTCGCTGAACCTCCTCCTCGCGCCGCTTTTCCTCCCGTTCCTGTTCATCACGCCGCTGTTGATCAAGCAGATCCTGGATTGATCGCTCAACACCGTCGAAGGTATCCCTTAACTGTTCGGCTCGCTGGGCAGCATGCTGCACAATCTCGCTGCCGTATCGATAAGGAAAGAACTCGGCGATGGCTTCCATCAGATGTCCTACCCGCGGCAGTGCGCGCGAAGTGAAGGCTCTGCGTGCGAAATGGATCGTCGCCTCCAGATGATGCTTAAACTTTCTTTCCAGACCAATCACATCATCGGTAACGCGCAACATTTCCGATTCGAGCCGAGCCAATACCGACCGTATCTGGTTTACCAAGTTGAAGGCTTTACTTTTGCGTTCACTGCCCACAGGCTCGAAAGCCGCTAATTGTTGTAATTGACGGGTCAGTGTTGCAGCGGTATCCAGTGAACCGGCCCACAACGCGATGGGTTCCGACCACATTTCTATATCTGTGATGGCATCGTATGCTTCATATGCAGAGCAGAATTCCACATAGAACCATTTGTCCGCTATGAACAGAAGCTCGCGCTCTACCTCTTCACCCCATTCAGCCCGCTTTTCTGACCCCCAGGGAACAACAAGGTAGTAAACACCGATCTGTCTTTGACCGCGTATCTCTCTGCGCAAGGTCAGCAGGTTTCCCTCGAGAAAGGCGCCTGCCACATCGGCGCTCAGAGGGTCATGAGTGCCCAGTGTGACGCGACATATCTGTTCTAAAGACTTAATATATTCATGTTTTTCTATTATATCTTCCGGTTTGGGGGGCATCGCGGCTGGCTCTGCATAGTAGAAAACGGGCGATTCAAACTGCCTCTCCCGAACACGGACATGCGCGGAACCAAGCCCGTAGATACGTCGCAAGGCTCGGAACGCCGTCTCGACGCGCTTCCAGAAAAAGTTTTCCAGGATATGGGCAGCCTGTGCAGGCTCTATTGGGCGTGGTGATCTCAATCCTTCGGGTGGCGGCGGGGCGATTCGACGGCTGGCTGGCCAGAAATTGGAGATAAACAGCTGGGGCGTCCAGAGGATGCCGCCAGAGAAAGACCAGTCGATGTAAAATCGCAAATAGTAATCCCGGCACAGCTCTTCTGGTTGATAAAGAAGCCCCTTTACCTCCACAGGTAGAGAGGGATGTTCCAAGCAGGTCTGGATGAATTTCTCCTGGTCGAGAAACAGCACCACCCGATGCCTTGTGAACAGTTCATCAAAAATCCGCTCACTAATTACCCTCCCGTACCGTTCAAGCAGGTGGCCACCAACAAGCCAGACCTGTTCACAGAGCTGATCCACCGCGCTTATTGCTTGCTCGCCTGTAAGCCAGTCCCCTTCGCCTTGCCGCTCACCAGGCACGCCCAGAAATGCAGTACCGGGCTTGCTTGGATCAAGAAAAGCGTGCAGAAACCGTCGCAGGCACTCTGGATGTTCCAGTGGCCGCGGTTCCCAGAAAAGTGGTTCCGTATAAACAAGCGCCAGATTGGCAAAGGTTATCTCATCGTTCCTGACAGAAGCCTCCCCTGTTTTTCTCCGCCGCATCAGTGTCTCCTCTCAACACATATTCTACCGATCACTGCGCTGCTACAAGCCCCTTTTCGCATGGGGATTTGCAAGCAGCCTCTAACTCACCGTGGCGATGGCGAAGCGGTGGCGGGCGCGTTGAACCGCTTCACGCAGGGGCTGATGTTCGGGGCGAGCAAGGTCGGGATCCTGCTCCAGCAGGCGGAACGCCTCCTGACGCGCCACCTCCAGCAGGCGCATGTCCTTGACCAGATCGGCAACGCGGAAAGACGGCATGCCGCTCTGGCGCGTGCCGTAAATCTCGCCCGGACCGCGCAGGCGCAGGTCCTCTTCTGCAATCAGGAAGCCGTTGTTGGTGCGAGTCAGGATCTCCAAGCGTCGTCGCCCATCTTCGCCCTTCGGGTTGGCAATCAGCACGCAGAACGACTGGTGTTCGCTGCGTCCGACACGTCCGCGCAGCTGGTGTAACTGCGCCAGCCCGAACCGATCGGCATCCTCGATCACGATCACCGCAGCGTTCGGCACATCGACACCTACCTCGATCACGGTGGTGGAGACGAGGATGTCCAGCTCGCCCGCGCGGAATGCCTCCATTACTTCCTCCTTCTCGACGGGTTTCATCCGTCCGTGCAGCAGCCCCACGCGCAAATCGGGGAACACATCCTTGCGCAGATGCTCTGCCATCTCCTCCGCGGCGCGCACCTGCAACTTGTCCGATTCGTCGATCAGCGGGCAGATCACATACGCCTGTCGCCCCTGCTCCACCAGTTTGCGCACGCCTGCATAGACCTTCAGCCGCTCCTCAGGCAGCTTCCAGTGGGTTTTCACGGGTTTGCGTCCGGGCGGCATCTCGTCCAGGATAGACACATCGAGTTCGCCATAGAGAGTGAGGGTCAGGGTGCGTGGGATGGGCGTGGCGGTCATCACCAGCACATGGGGCATGATGCCCTTGTCGCGCAGGGCGGCGCGTTGCAGCACGCCGAAACGATGCTGCTCATCGATGATCGCCAGTCCAAGGCGGGCGAACTCGACGCCTTCCTGAATCAGCGCGTGCGTGCCAACAGCGACCATGCCGCGTCCTGTGGCAATGCGCTCGCGTGCCTGCGCCCGCTGGCGTGGGGTCAATCGCCCCACCAGCAGCTCCACCGTAATCCCCAGCGGCTGGAACAGTCGATGCAACACGATGTAGTGCTGCTCCGCCAGAATCTCGGTGGGTGCCATAATCGCTGCCTGGTACTGATTGTCCACCGCTGCCATAATCGCGGCGGCTGCCACAATCGTCTTGCCCGATCCCACATCGCCTTGCAGTAAGCGGTTCATCGGGTGCGGACGCGCCATATCCGCCCAGATCTCGCCAATCACCCGCTTCTGGGCGTTCGTTAACTCGAACGGCGCAAGCTGGCGCAGGCGCGTCATCAGGCGGTCAGCATCGATGTGCATCGCGATCCCGCGCTCCTGCATCAGCTGCCGACGCTGCACACCGATACCCAGCTGCAGCAGGAAAAACTCCTCAAACACCAGTCGCTGCCGCGCGGGTTCGATCCGCTCCATGTTGTCGGGAAAATGAACCTGCTGAATGGCTTCCTGAATTGGCATCAGCTGGAGCCGTTCGCGCAGGGCGCGTGGCAGGATCTCAGGCACCAGATGGGCGTGTTGGATGGCGTTGTACATAATCTGGCGCATCCGCTTTTGCCCCAGCCCCTCCGTTAGCGGATAGATCGGCACGACCCGATTCACATGCAGCAACTCATTCATGTCGGCGTCGTCGCCGATGTCCTCCCATTCGGGCGTTTCGATCTGCAGTCCCCAACCCGTCTCCTTGACCACACCATAAACTACGATGCGGCGGTCGCGTACTCGTAGCAGCACATCCTTCATGTAGGGCTGGTTGTACCAGACCAGCTCGATGGCGCCAGAGCCGTCGTCGATAAAGGCTTTGGTAAGGGTTAGGTTGTTGCGCACCGTGATGTTGTCGACAGTGATCAGTTTGCCTGCGAAGGTAGCGGCTTCACCGGGGCGCGCATGGCGGATTTTGCAGAACTGAGTGCGATCCTCGTAGCGGCGCGGCAAATGATAGAGCAGGTCATTCAGCGTGTAGAGGTTGAGCTTGGCTAACAGCTGAGCGACCTTTTCGCCCACGCCGCGCACATACTTCACTTCGGTCTCCAGCGTGTAGCCCCGCGCTCCTGCCATCGCCTCAAGAAGTGTACCTGACCGCTATAGGTACACCATCACTTTACCCTAATGGCATGCCGCTTTGCGAGCGGCGTCACGCACATTATACGAGCGGGGCGTTATCGGCTGCCCTGCACGACCACATCGGCGAGGGGACGCCCCTCAATGAAGCGCAGTACATTCTGGATAACACCCTGCGCGATGCGTCCCTGCGCCTCCTGCGTCACGCCCGCCCCATGCGGGGTCAGCACCACATTCGGCAGCCGCAGCAGTGGATAATCAGGCGGAGGCGGTTCAGGCGAGAACACATCGATCGCCGCGCCACCCAGATGGCTCTGCAACGCCTCAACCAGAGCCGCTTCATCCACCAGCTCCGCCCGCGCCGTGTTAATCAAAAATGCACCGCGCTTCATCCGAGAGAGCCGTTCGCGATTGAGGATCCCGCGTGTCTCGCTCGTCAGCGGTAGGTGGAGCGTGACAATATCGCACTCGCCCAGCAGCGCGTCCAGCTCCAGAAAGGTCACGCCCAGCGCGTTTTCCGCCTCAGGGGTCAGCGGGTTGGCATCATAGTAGAAGGTGGTCACGCCAAACGGCAGCAGGCGGGCAGCCACCTCACGCCCGATGCGCCCCATGCCGACGATGCCCACTGTCTTGCCCTGCAGGTCGCGTGCGTGGGCAATCCAGAACGGCAGTGCCCATTCACCTCGCGCCATCTGATTATGGGCAGGGATCAGCCCGCGTAGCAGCGCCAGTGCCACCATTACCACATGTTCCGCAACGCTAACTGTATTCGCGCCCGTGACGGCTGCGACGGTGATGCCCAGCTCATGCGCCGCCTCCAAATCCACATGGTCAGTGCCCACGCCCGCTACCTGAATGAAGCGCAAGCGCGTCGCCCGCTGCAACATCTCGCGTGTGAGCGGCGTGAACGCCGTGGAAATCAGTATCTCCACATCCGACAGGTGCGGCTCCAGCTCAGCAGCATTCGTGGCAAGCTCCACCGTATGCCCCTGAAAGAGCGCGCGCACCATCCCAATCTGCGCCTGTACCTGCTCCGACGGCGGTAGGATCGCTACAATCTTCATCGCTCGCCTCCCTGTTGACTTTCTACTTCGCCATTTCGCAATTTCGCCACTTCGCCGTTCACTACTTCGCTAATTCGCCATTTCGCCACTTTGCCCTTTCACCGCCTCACCATTCGTGATCAAACCACTCGCGCAGTGGGGCGATCAGTTCGTGCGCGGTGAAATCTAAATGGATGGGGGTGATGGAGATATAGCCGTGTGCGACGGCATACACATCGGTGCCGGGCTGGTCACGCTCCTCAATCAGGCTACCGCTGAGCCAGTAGTAGGGGCGTCCCGCAGGGTCAACGCGCTGCTCGATGCGGTCGGCATACTGGCGCTTGCCTAACGCAGTGATCTGAAAGCCCTTGATTTGGTGAAGGGGCAAGTTGGGCACATTCACATTCAAAAAGGTGTGCGGGGGTAAAGGGTGGCGCATCAGCACCTGGGCGATGCGACAGGCAGCTTCGGCAGCGGTCTCGTAGTGCAACGGAGGCGGTGCAGATGGCTCATCGCCGGTGCGTGCCAGAGGTAGTTCCTCCTCCGCTGCCAAGGAGATAGCAAAGGCTTTGATGCCGTGCACTGCGCCCTCGATGGCTGCTGCCACTGTGCCTGAGTAGGTCAAGTCCCAGCCTAAATTGGGTCCCGCATTGATTCCTGACACCACTAAGTCGACGCGATGTTCCATGAGGGCGTGCGCGCCCAGGGTCACGCAATCGGTGGGCGTGCCGTTGGTGGCGTAGGCGATCGCGCCGTCGCGCAGGTGCACCCGTTGCAGGCGTAGCGGCTTATGAAGCGTGATGGCATGCCCCATCGCGCTGCGCGGACGGTCAGGTGCGATAATAAACACTTCACCGAGGGCACGCAGGTACTTTGCGAGCACCTGGATGCCCTCGGCATAGACCCCATCATCGTTGGTGATCAGGATGCGCATCTCTTTTCTGCCTATCGCCTACTCCGCTACCTCGCTGATGGTCCGTTCCTGGATTAGCCCCAGCCACTTTTTGAGGCGATAGAGAGTCGTATCGCGATTCAACTCAGCGATGGCGCGTGTAAGCGGGATGCCCTTCGGGCAAACCTTCACGCAGTTCTGGGCGTTGCCGCAGCCTGTGATGCCCTCAGGACCCGAAATCACCTCCAGACGCTCATACTCCAGCGTCGCGCCTACTGGGTGCAGATTAAACAGCTTCACCTGCGCCAGTGGCGCGGGTCCAATAAACGCCGATCGCTCGTTGTACTGCGGACACGCCTCCATGCAGCAACCACAGGTGATGCAGCGGGCAAAGGCATAACGCAGCTCGCGAACCCGATCGTCTATGCGCGGACCCGGTCCCAGATCATAGGTGCCATCGATAGGAATCCACGCCTGAATCTTTTTGAGCGCCTCGAACATGCGGCTGCGATCCACCATCAGGTCGCGCACGACGGGGAATTTGCTCATCGGTTCCAGGACAACCTCAATTGTGTCGCCCTTTTGGACGCCCACGGCATCGATCAGCGCGGAGCATGCCTGTCGTACCCGACCGTTGACCACCATCGTGCAAGTGCCGCAGACCTCCTCCAAGCAGGAGGCTTCCCAAACAGGCGGTGAAGTTGGATTACCTGAGGCATCCACCGGGTTGCGTTGAATCTCCATCAGACAGGAGATGACATTCATGTTGGGGCGGTAGGGCAGAGCAAACTCCTGCCAGTAGGGCTTGCTGTCTGGCCCATCTTGCCGACGCACCTTCAAACGGATGGTTCTAAGCGGTTGATCATGCACGGCTTTTCACCTCTAACAAAATTATACCTGAGAACCCATAATCGAGGGTGATGGCGGATGAGGAACGCACGGAACAGGCAACGCCGCGGAGGCGTCAGGAGGCGCGGCGCAAAGGTCAGGTCGCGCGTTCCGCAGAGATAAACGCTGCGTGTGTCTTTCTGGCGTTTGTGCTGATCCTGCCCCTGATACTGCGCTGGGGTGGCGAGCGCGTATTGCTGATGATGCAGCAGGGCTTGCTCACAGCAGGTGCGATGCGCCTATCAGACGCAGTGCTGTGGGGCGCGCTGGCGCTGCTTGCACCCGTCATCGGGCTGGCGCTGCTGGTGGCATTCGTAGCGAACCTCATCCAGGTTGGCTTCACCTTCTCCGCGATTCCGCTGCAGCCTGATCTAAATCGCATCGACCCTATCAAGGGGTTTCAGCGGCTCTTTTCGACCCGTGCGCTGGTAGAGCTGCTCAAAGCCCTGCTCAAGTTTGGCATCATCGCTTGGGTCGCATGGCGCACGCTACAGGGCGAGATGGCAGATTTGATGGCGACGGCGCGGATGCCACTGCCCGACGCGCTGGCACCGATCGGCGATGCCCTCTATCAAGTAGGCTTACGAGTCGGCATCCTCTGGCTGATCCTTGCGCTGCTGGACTATCTCTACCAGCGGTGGGAGTTTGAGAAAAGCATCCGCATGTCGCGCTATGAACTCAGGGAGGAGTTCCGCCAGACAGAAGGTGATCCTCATGTGCGCCTGCGTCAGCGTCAACGCATGCAACAGATTGCTCGCGCCCGCATGATTCAGGAGGTGCGCCGCGCCGATGTGGTGATTACCAACCCAGTGACCTACGCCGTGGCGCTGCGCTATGACCGAACGCAGATGCGTGCGCCGCGCGTGATCGCCAAAGGCAGGGGCTGGCTGGCACAGCGCATTCGGGAGGAAGCCCTGCGCTGGCATGTGCCCATCGTGGCGAACCCGCCCTTAGCGCGCAGCCTCTATGCTCAAGTGGAAGTGGGGCAGGAAATCCCGCCAGCGCTCTATCAAGCCGTCGCTGAAGTGCTGGCGTATGTCTATCGCCTGCGCCGCACGCGACGCTGATCCATCACCACAATATTGCCTGTCGTCCGCATTAACCCAAAACGCTGTCCGGTTTTGGGCTTTTTTTGAGTCTTTCGATAGTGAGGAGGGAACCATCGGTGAGACAACGGATTGTCCTTATGAGCGCTTTGGGCATTTTGGCGCTGAGCGTGCACGCGAACGTCCTCGTTTTTGACAACGATCCCGGAAACAATTATCAGGGCTACTTCGCTGGCGGAGCCAATAGACAAGTGCTTGATGATATTGTCCGCATCAATCCCCATCTGCCCATCAAACAGATCGACATCGTTTTTCGCAACGATAATAACCCTATCAATGTGAATGTCACCCTCTTTGTTTATGATACGGGACCTGGAGGCAAGGTGGGTAGCCTGCTTCACAAAGATACGGTGGTGTTGGTTCCTCCTGGAATCCACCGCCTCCAGTTTGGTACACCGAATATCGCAGCGGGCATTTCTCACCTGTGGATAGGTATTTCGGCGAGCGCGGACAACGCGGGGATGGTGTTTTCACCTAACCCCTATCCCACGATTGGCTCCAGCGCCGATCGATTCGCCTGGGATGACGATGGTAATGAACTCATCGACAGCGATGATTACTGGGACTTTGGTGGCGACCCTGTTGCCAATTTTGCGATTGAGGTCTACGCGGTGCCGGAGCCTACCAGCCTGCTTGGGCTGGGGAGCGGGTTGGTGAGCCTGTTCGCCTTGCGCCGTCGCCTGAAGCACTCTTGAGCAAGCAGTTCAGCGAGTTTGAAAGGGATTACGCCTGCCACAGGCTGGAGACAG
>JBCNVA010000185.1:0-3661 GCA_039630445.1 Armatimonadota bacterium | reverse complement strand
CTGGAGGGGCGCAAGGGGGCGTCCTCGTTGCACGCGCCTGACTCCACAGGACCATACACCTCGTCCGTGCTGACATGCAAAAATCGCTCCACACCTTGCTCGCGCGCCACCTCCAGCATCACAAAAGTGCCATACACATCGGTTGTGATGAAGGCGTCAGGGTTCAGAATTGAGCGATCCACATGGGTCTCGGCAGCGAGATGGGCAACCAGCTGCACGCCCTGCAGTGCGTCGCGCACGGCGTGCCGATCGCGCACATCGGCATGGATGAAATGGAAGCGTGGATTGCCCTCTGCCTCGTGCAGGTTGGCACGGTTGCCCGCGTAGGTGAGCGCGTCCAGCACGATCACCTCGTAATCGGGATACTGGCGCAGCAGGTGGAGCGCGAAGTGACTGCCGATAAAGCCCGCGCCACCCGTGATCAGCACTCGCTTGCCCATAGTTTCAGCATACCTGATGGGCGCAGCGTCCGTGTGGCACAAAAGTTGCTGTATCCTCAATCAGGGGAGCAAAGCCTGCCCTCGCAAGGGGGTTGTGTCTCAAAACGCCCTCGACGCGAGGCGAATCGATAGAGTCATCATGTGCAGAAAATGCCAGGGCACATGCCCTGGCATTTTCATTTTGGAATCGGGCTTTGTGGCATGTCTATCACCCCCGTCATACCTGCCACAATTTGCCTTGTCCCAAGAGCGCGGCTGATAAGGTATCATAACTCAGGATCGGCGATGGCGTTCACTATCAGGGATTTTGAGGAACTGGTACGGATTATCGAGGAACACCCAGAATGGCGCGCCCGTATGCGTCAGCTGCTTCTAACGCAAGACCTGCTGGAGCTGCCCGAGATTGTGCGGCGCCTGGCAGAGGCGCAGGAGCGCGCTTATGGGGAGTTTGCCGAACACCGCCGCCTTACCGATCAGCGCTTTGCTGAACTAATCGCTATCGTACAGCGGCTGAGTGAGGAGTTTTATGAGTATCGCCGCCTCACTGACCAGCGCTTCGCCGAGCTGACGGCTACCGTACAGCGGCTGAGTGAGGAGTTCTATGAGTATCGCCGCCTCACCGATCAGCGCTTCGCTGAATTGACAGCCACTGTACAGCGACTAAGTGAGGATCTTGCTCAGCTTCGGGAGGAGTTTTACGAGTACCGTCGCCTCACCGATCAGCGCTTCGCCGAGTTGGCAGCGACGGTGCAACGATTGAGTGAGGATCTTGCCCAGCTTCGGGAGGAGTTCTATGAGTATCGTCGCCTCACCGATCAGCGCTTCGCTGAGCTGGCAGCCGCCCAGCAGCGCACAGAGGAGCAGGTAGCACAATTAGCCGCCATTATGCGCGAGGTGGTGCAGCGTCTTGAACGGCTGGAGACCTGGCAGCGAGGCGAGGCTGGGCGACGCGATGGGGAACGCTATGAGCAAGAAATCGTTGCCCGAGCGCCTGCGCTGTTCTATGGCGGAACAGGAGGCGGGCGCGGTGAACCCCACATTCGCGAAAGGCTGGGCAAGTGGCTTCTGCCTCTCTACCGCAGGGGTGTTGAAATTGACAAGCATGACGACCCGCTGCTGGCAGACCTCATCTGGTGGAAGGGCGACCGTGTGATGGTCACGGAGGTGTCGCTCACCGTCGATGCTCAGGATGTGCGGCGGGCAGCGGCGCGTGCCCGAACCCTCCGACAAGTAGGCATCGAGGCGATCCCAACGGTCATCGGGGAAAAGTGGGCAACGCCCGATACGCAGGCACTTGCACAGCAAGAAGGCGTCGAATGGATGGTCAGTGGCGGGCTGTCGCAAGGCTTCCTTGAGTTCCGCAAAATCGATGAGGGATCAGAAGCGTAAACCAAAGGATGCGATAACCTTTGCGATCTACGAGGATGCCTGGCGTGGCGACTCCAGAAAGCCCACTAAGCCTTCGTAGTAGCGACCGAGCTGCCGAATCTGCTGTGCCACTTCTGAATGCTTCCGTGCCAGCTGCTGGAAGTGTCCTTCGCGTACCATTTGGCGCAGAATCGTGTAGATCGCATCGGGCTTGCCTGCCTCGGCGACGCGCAGGGCGCCCTCCAGATAGCGGAGAGTGTAGCGATGCGCGTGCGGCGCATTCTGCCGTAGCGCTTGCAACAGCAGTCCTGTCATCGCGCTAAACAGTGTCATCAGTTCATCTTCGCGCAAGCCCTTGTCTACTTTGACTTCGCCGCGCAGCACCGCCTCCGGGTCGGGAATGCGCAGTTCGCGCAGGTACTTTATAAATGGCGTGGCTGCGCCGCTACCGATCGCCCCGTGCACCAAGTTCACGAACGGGCGCGTCTGGCGATCAGGCGCGTCGTGCCGCGGTGCATAACCCAGCAGATCGCAGCTTGCCATCAGGGCAATCGCGTAGTCCCATGTGCGTGGCGAGGCGAAGGCGTACTCATCCTCCGCGGGCTGCGTGGTCTGCAACTGGGGGCTCCGCCTGAGGAACGCTGCCACCACCGTCCGCCAGTAGAAAAGCTTTGCCTGATGCGCCGCTCGATCGATCTGGATCTGTGGTGCAGGTTCAAACGCGCCCGTTTCCAGTGCACGCTGATACACCTCAGGGGGCAGCTCCCACTTGAGATGCACGAAGCGGTTCGCTAATGGTGGGCTAAGTTCCCAGCCGCTGGCGGCGATATCGGGTGGGTTCGCAGCTGCCGCGATGCTCACCTCGGG
Source organism: Armatimonadota bacterium (assembly GCA_039630445.1). Classification (GTDB taxonomy): domain Bacteria; phylum Armatimonadota; class Fimbriimonadia; order Fimbriimonadales; family GBS-DC; genus HRBIN15. The sequence goes on along the minus strand of JBCNVA010000185.1, from coordinate 986 downwards.
CGGAAGCGCATGCATGCCCACCTTGCGCTCCAGCACCAAGCGCAGCAACGCTGCCTGCACCGTCGGCGGCGCCGTGGTCAACTCATCCAGGAACAGGATGCCCTGCTGTGCCCTCTCGAACACCTCCAGCCATTCGGGTGGAGCAAACCGCAACTTGCCGTCCACCAGCGCGGGCAAGCCGCTGAAATCGGTCGGATCATGCAGCGAGGCAATCAGCGTCAGCACGGGGTAGTCGGGTCGCGCCAGCGACTCGATGAAAGTGGATTTGCCCACGCCCGGTGCCCCCCACACCAGCACAGGAACCCCGCGATACCCTTTGGGCGACGGCGTCTGCAACGCGATCAACAGCTCCAACGCGCCTTCTGGAAGGGTTGCCATGTGGCTCACTCCAACTCGCCTGCTTTAGCCAAGACGCGCCGCACTAACGGTTCCGACAGATACATTCCCGCAGCGCGCAAGGCATCTATATATTCGGAAACGAAATCGATCGCTCCTGCCCATTTTGCTGCCAGCAGTATGCCCAGCGTGCCGATCGGCTTCAGCCACACTCTTTCACTTTCGGTAGCTCTCCATCCACTGAATTTTATACCCATCGGGATTTCAAGTATCGTCGTGTCGTCGGCGGGGACGCCGACGCTACGAACGCGCTCTGCGTAGCGTCGGCGTCTCGCCGACGGCAATCACGGCGTTTGAAACGCCAATAGGTACTACCCTTCTATGGGTATCTCCACAATCTCGTGGGGGCGCCACGGGGGGCAAGGTGGCTTGGGTGGGGGATTGTCTCCCAGACGCCAGATGCCCCAGATAATTTTTGGCTCGTTCCGGCGTGGTGGGGCTGGCGGAAAGGGCGTGTATCCATCGGTTAGCACCAGGATGGCATCGGGGGGAGGCTCCAACCGTTTCGCCGCTTCGATGCCCGCAGGCATATTGGTACCGCCCCCACCTCGCAACTTGCGCCGTGCCTGCTCCCAATCCCGCCGAGTTAG
>JBCNVA010000184.1:0-4224 GCA_039630445.1 Armatimonadota bacterium | reverse complement strand
TGCGTTCCTCGAACTCGCCACGATACTTTGTGCCAGCGACCAAGCCAGCGAGGTCGAGCGCGACGATGCGCTTACCTTTGAGCGCGTCGGGCACATCCCCATGAATGATGCGCTGCGCCAGCCCTTCCACAATAGCGGTCTTACCGACGCCTGGCGGACCGACCAGCACAGGGTTGTTCTTGGTGCGCCGTGCCAAAATCTGCATCACGCGCTCCACTTCGGTGTGGCGTCCAATAACGGGATCCAGCTTGCCCTGCCGAGCCAGCTCGGTCAAGTCACGCCCGAACTCGTCAAGAGTTGGCGTGCGCGAGCGCTGGGAACGCGGCGCGGGGGCGGAGTGTCCCTCGTGGTCTTGAAGCTGCATCACTTCGCGGCGTGCGCGCTCTAAGTCGACACCCAGCTTGTGCAGCACGCGAGCTGCCAGCCCCTCGCCCTCCCGAATCAAGCCCAGCAACAGATGCTCAGTACCGATATAGTTATTATTTAGCTGTCTTGCCTCATCATAGGCTAAGTCAATTACACGCTTCGCACGCGCCGTCAGCTGCATCTCCTGCCCCGGACGCGCGTCACCGCGAGGAGCATACCGCTCGATCTCGGCGCGAATGCGCTGCAAGCTAACGCCTAAGCGGTCGAGAATGCGGGCAGCGACGCTATCCGTTTCGCGGATGAGACCCAGCAGCAGGTGCTCGGTGCTGACCTGCGATTCGCCCATGCGTTGCGCTTCCTCCTGCGCGTAGAAGATGACCTTCCGCGCACGCTCAGTAAACCGTTGCCACATCATTCTCGACCCTCCATCCCGACATATTCGCCGTATCGATAGAATGTTTCCATAGTACCTCCGTTATTTACAGGGGTTTTGAACCCATGCCGTATTATCGGGGAAGTGCCTGCTATGGGTTCCTCCCCACGCCTATATTGTAGCACATGGCAACGCCAAAAATCAAGGGTTGTCCTGCAGCAGCTGGTCTATAGGAATGCCCGTTCGCCGATGCACTTCCTGCGCGATGTGTTCCGCAGTGAGCAGCAGCGACCGCGTAGAAGATAGCCCTCCGCGCACGCTCGGTAAACCGTAGCCACATGATGAATTCCCCCTGATGTTTTTGACTGGCTGCACCGCCAGCAGGTTTCTCCCATGTTCAGTATACCAATCGAAGGGCAACGGCAGGGGCGGCAGCCTATGTCTCGAAAGAGTCATTTCACTGGAGGTGGAGGCATGTCAAATGGGAGTAGTTATCCCGCTCCTCTGATACTGGTGCTGGGGATTTTAGGCATCATTTTTGTGGTAGGAAGCTGCAACTTTCCTCTGCTGATTGTGCCTGCGATTGTGACGGGCGTTCTCGGGTGGGTGTTTGGTGTCCAGGCGCTTCGCACCATCGATTCGGGGCAGGGCAATCCACAGGATCGAAATTTGGTCATGGTGGGTTATATCCTCTCGATCATCACCACTATCCTAAGCGGCTTGGCGCTATGCCTTTTTGTGCTGGGGATCTTGGGCTTGTTGGCTCTATTTGGGCTGGGAGGCTGGCAAACATTCCGTCCGTAGCAGGAGGCACTCTCATCATGCCAGAATCTATCCCCAAATGGCAACGGACACAGCAAGGGAGCAACTGCCGGAGGAGGTGCGCGCGCTATGGGTCGTGCGTACCTCTATGGTTTCACCGCAAGCGATTGACCGCGTAGTGGAGCTGGCGTGCGCATACGGGTTCAACACGCTGTTTGCGCAGGTGCGCGGGCGGGGCGACGCCTACTATCGCTCCAGCTATGAGCCACGCGCCGAGGCGCTGGCGAATCAGCCAGCCGATTTTGACCCTCTGGGCTACCTACTGCGACAGGCACAGCCTGCAGGGCTGATGGTGCATGCGTGGCTGAATGTCTACTATGTGTGGAGTCAGCCCCAGCCGCCACGCAGTCGCCTGCATGTGGTCAGTCGTGGGGGCAACTGGATCGCCCGCGACCGACGCAACCGCTACCAGATGACCACTGCAGGGCGCGTGGAAGGTGTCTATCTCTGCCCTGGCAATCCAGAGGTTCGGGCGCATCTGCTGAAGGTGTTCAGTGAGGTGGCGCGCCGCTACCCCACGCTGGACGGAATTCACTTGGACTATGTGCGCTATCCGTATGATGGGTACTGCTACTGCGCAGGTTGTCGCGCCCGCTTTCGTGCCTTGATGGGGGCACGGGTGAGCGAGAATCGTTGCCGTGAGCTGGATCGCAAGGCGTTGCGCAACCCGCTGGCATGGATTCAGGCGTTCCCTGCCGAGTGGAGCGACTGGCGACGCGAGCAGGTGAGCCTGTTTGTGGCGGCATTTGCTCGCCGATGTCGCCAAATTAATCCTAATCTGATTTTATCTGCGGCGGTTTATCCCGATCTGTCCGACGCTTACCACCGCAGGCTTCAGCAGTGGACCCTTTGGCTGCGTCGAGACTGGCTGGACACCGTATTGCCGATGGCGTACGATCCCGACACGGCAGTGGTGATGCGCCAGATGGCGCGGGTGTTGCAGGTGGCGGATGGGCGTCCTGTGATTGGGGGCATCGGCGCGTGGCGCATCCGCCCCGAAAGCACCATCAACAAGATCCGCGCGATGCGACGGCTCGGCGCGCGCGGGTTCTGCCTCTTTTCCTACGATACTATCACCCAAAAGGGCACCAGCGAAGTCTATTTGCGTCAGATTGCCCCTGTAATCACCTCAGGTTAGCCGGAGCTGCCCTCCCGTAGGGGACGAATCAGCGCGTTAGAGGTACAATAAAGGTGTCGGGAGAGCGGCGATGACAGAGGTGCGTTCAATTCTGGCGACGGACTGTGGCAGCACGACCACCAAAGCCATCCTGATAGAGAAGCGTGGGGCAGAATATCGGCTGGTGACGCGCGGTGAAGCGCCCACCACGGTTGAGGCACCCTTTGATGATGTGACGATTGGCGTGCTGAACGCCACGCGCGAGGTGGAGGACCTGACGGGGCGCAAGCTGATCGAGAACGGCAAGATTCTCACCCCACAGCGCAACGAGAAAGAGGGCGCCGATCTCTATCTTTCGACTTCCAGCGCGGGTGGCGGGCTGCAGATGATGGTGATGGGCGTGGTGCGCCAGATGTCTGCCGAGAGTGCGCAGCGCGCGGCGCTGGGCGCAGGCGCGATTATTATGGATGTTATTGCTATTGACGACGGGCGCAAAGATTATCAAAAGATTCAGCGCCTGCGTGAGCTGCGTCCCGACATCGTGCTGCTGTCGGGTGGCACGGACGGGGGAACCGTGACGCACCTAGTGGAGTTAGCCGAGCTGCTCATCGCAGCGGATCCGCGCCCGCGCTTCGGCACGATGAAGCTGCCCGTGATTTTTGCTGGCAACAAGGACGCCCGCGAGGAGATCCAGCGCATTCTGGGCGAGCGGTTCGACCTGCGCATCGTGGACAATCTGCGCCCCACACTGGATCGCGAGAACCTCGGACCCGCGCGCGAAGCCATCCACGAACTCTTTCTGGAGCATGTGATGCAGCAGGCGCCAGGCTACTCCAAGCTGATGAGCTGGACCTCAGCGGATATTATGTCCACGCCGAACGCCGTCGGCAAGATTATGGTGACGATTGCCGAGCAGCGCGGCATCAACATTCTGGGAGTGGATATCGGCGGCGCAACGACCGATGTGTTCTCAGTGTTCGATGGCAACTACACGCGCACCGTGAGCGCGAACCTGGGCATGAGCTACTCCATCTGCAATGTGATGCTGGAGGCGGGGCTGGCGAACATCCGCCGCTGGCTGCCCTTTGAGCTGGACGATTACGAAATTCGCAACCGCCTGCGCAACAAGATGATTCGCCCCACGACAATTCCCCAGACTTATCACGACCTGTTGCTGGAGCAGGCGGTGGCGCGCGAGGCGTTGCGACTGGCGTTCCATCATCATAAGCAGCTGGCGCGTGGGCTGAAGGGCATCCAGCAGCAGCGCACGATTGGCGAAGCGCTCGAACAGGCGGAAACGGGGCGCACGCTGGTCGACATGATGAAGCTGGACATGATTGTGGGCAGCGGGGGTGTGCTGTCGCACGCGCCACGCCGTGCTCAATCTGCCCTGATGATGATGGACGCCTATCAGCCCGAAGGCGTGACGATGTTAGCCGTCGACTCGATCTTTATGATGCCGCAGCTGGGCGTGCTGTCGACGGTACATCCAGAGGCAGCGGCACAAGTGTTCGACCGCGACTGCCTCATTCGGTTGGGCACATGC
>JBCNVA010000183.1:0-1683 GCA_039630445.1 Armatimonadota bacterium | reverse complement strand
TGACCGCTCAGAGGGGTCGCCCGATTTCGGCTACCCACTTGCTGCTGCTGCGTTGCGCCTGCCTGCTGAAAGCTATGCACCCGATGAATGCCCCCTCTGCCAGCAGGGTATCCCCCTCACCAAGCGTGGCAGTCGGTAGGGTAGTCCCACCAATAGCATCTTCGGATGGCTGCGCCCTGTGAACCGCCGCACAGGACAATGGTTCTCTGAGTTCTTCGAGTCGGTCTTTATCTGCAAGAAGCCATGACTTGCTCGAATTGAACTTCTTCCATAGTGTGGAGCAATCGATTTGTGGAGGTACACTATCATTGTATGGCGGGCATGCACGCGTTTGGTTCAACGAAGGTAGGGTACAAATCGGTTATTGACCTGGGGCGCGAAGCCACAGTACCCTTTCCCCATAATGTGGCTGACTATCCCACTAAAATCCTGCCGCAGGTGATGGGTGAGTTCGTGGAGCGACTAAGCATGCCAGGCGAGCTGATTGTTGATCCCTTTGCAGGGGGTGGTACGATAGCGGTAGAATGCGCCCTACGACATCGACGCTCGATCAGTATCGACATCAACCCCCAAGCACTCATTGTTGCCCAGAAGAAACTGGATGCGCTGATCGGCTCGCTGTTTGAAGGACCACCAAACCTTAGTGCCCAGCTGCTAATTCTGGGTGATGCACGAAGGATTCCCTTGAAATCCGAGTGTGCTGATGCAGTCGTTACAGATATTCCCTATGCCGACATGATTCGCTACTCTGACCTGCCAGGCGATCTCAGCACGATTGAGGATTATGATCAGTTTCTTATAGAGTTAGGCAATGCTTTTGATGAAATCCGGCGCGTGTTGAAACCAGAGCGATATACGGCTATCTTTGTAGCAGATTACCGAATAGCGCGGAGTCGGCTTATCTTGCCTATCCATGCGGATGTAATCCTACTGATGCAGGAGCGGGGGTTTGAATTGTTTGATCTCTATGTGTGGCGATACTATCGTTCAGGCGGATTCCGTCCGTTTGGCGCGAAGCCTTACCAAGCGATGAATGTGCATTCTTATGTGCTGGTATTCTTCAAGCCACGCTCCGTGCGAACGGTTCTCGTCAAGAATCGCCCCATCCGCTACCGTCAGCGATTAATCGAAAAGCTGCAAAAAGCCAACGGGGTTCCTTGATATGCAAAATGCGGTCGTGCTGGTGGTGGATCGCTATTCCCTGAATGTTCATCTGGCAACACTCACAGCAGGAGTTAAATATCCAGTTTACTATGACAAATCAAATAATAATGTATACTATACGAAAGAATTCTACAGTATCCTTGCTGATCTGGCAAATGTACAATCAGGTACACAGGTCTTTTTCTACAAACGACGAATCGATGAACCATCCGATGAGCGTGGCTTCCTTGGTGAGTGGCATGCGGTTGCTTTACCTGACACGAACTTTATTGCTTATGAAGACTTAACCAATCCACTAATCTCTGGATCAGAAAAAATTCTGGCGCGTTGTCCCTCATGCGCCTCCCCAATTTCAAAGCTCACTGATAATACGCCTACCTGCGGTAGTTGTGGTAATGATTTACAGGGCGCCCATATTCTGCCTCTGCGCTTTCGAATCCGTCTGACACAGCCTTTCCCACACTATTTGGATGACAATACAGCATACATTGATATAACGGACAGTGGACGGCTTAGCAC
>JBCNVA010000182.1:0-11173 GCA_039630445.1 Armatimonadota bacterium | reverse complement strand
CGATGCTGAACCTTTTCAGGTGAGGGCGCGATGGAAACGCCCCGAATCACCCGCGCGGCGTAGCGGGGACACAGGTCAGGATCCAGAATCTCCACATGGGCGTGGTTTGGTGTCTCGCCCGGATCGGGGTCGGGCGGGTTCAAAATCATGGCGTTCAGTCGCTCAAAGAGTGGGGTCGGTTGGCAAGCATCGCCCAGCAGGGCATAGACCTCCCGCGCGATGCCGAACACGCTAAGGCAGTCGCCCCGATTGGGCGTGATGTACAGCACCAGCACCTCACCTAGCGGGGTCTGCTCAATCGCTTCTACCTCCAGCCCCGCCATCGTCAGCCGCTCCGCCAGCTCGGCAGCACTCAACTCAACTTGCACAAAATCCCTGAGCCAATCCAGAGGCACGCGCATGGTGGCGTTATTGTACCTAAACCCAAGTCGCCCCCTATGGAGATCCTCGCCCTCGGCTCCGAATGAGATGTTCGGCGATACCCTGTACGGTATAATCCTCTCTGCTATGCGTAGGGTCAGTTGGTTCATTGGGTGGAGTTTATTGTTTGCGTTTGCGCTCGCAGACACGAACGCCTCACTGAGCAATCTGCAGGCGCATGTGCGCTATCTGGCGTCGCCAGAGCTGGAGGGACGGCTGGCGATCGCGCCCGGCTCCCACAAAGCGGCGGACTACATCGCCCGCATGTTCAAAGAGTGCGGGCTGGAACCCAAAGGCACTCAAGGCTACTTTCAGGATTTTGAGATGACGATCGGCTTCCAGCCTACAGCCGAGACACGGCTGGAATTGAAACCGCGTCGTGGGCGGGCGTGGCGTGCGCCTGCTGAGGCGATTCGCCCTATTAACCTCACGGCAAACGCGAAGGCATCAGGGGAGATTGTATTTGTTGGCTATGGGATTTCTGCCCCTGAACAAGGCTATGACGAGTATGCTGGCGTCGAGGTGCAGGGGAAAATCGTTGCCTTTTTGCGTGGCACGCCCGATTGGGGCGAAGGCAACCAGCTCCCACGCGCAGCGACCAGCCTCAACCAGAGGGTACGCACCGCTGCCGAAAAGGGTGCGATTGGTGTGCTAATCCTCAACACACCTGCTAACGACCGCCTGCTGCCGCTCGGTGGGCGTGGGCGCATGGCACGCCCCGTCGAAATCCCTGTGCTGAATGTGAGCCTCTCGGTTGCAAATCGTTTGCTCCAACCCGCTCGCCTGAATGTCGCCGATGCTGTCGAAAAGATTAAGACCACGCGCCAGCCCCTCAGCCAGCCCATCCCGAACCTTCAGGTGGAGATGTCCGCAGGCATCGAGCCGCGTCGGGGAATCGCACGGAATGTGATCGGCTTCCTGCCTGGCAACGACCCTGTCAGGCGCGAGGAGATTATCGTCATCGGGGCCCATTATGACCATCTCGGCTTTGGTGAAGTCGGCTCACTTGCGCCCGAACCAGGCGACATCCACTACGGTGCGGACGATAACGCCTCTGGCACGGCAGGGCTGCTTGAACTGGCACGCATGCTCTCAGCTGACCGCGCCAAGTTGCCGCGTAGCGTCCTCTTTATCGCCTTTTCGGGCGAGGAGGAGGGTCTCGTCGGCTCTGCCTACTTCGTGCGCAACCCCACTGTGCCTCTCGAAAAGATCATCGCGATGATCAATCTCGACATGATCGGGCGCATGGCGAACGGTCGGCTCTCGGTGAGCGGTATCGGCAGCTCGCCCCAGTGGGAGGAGATTGTTAAAGCTGCCAACAGCGAGGGGCTAACGCTGAGCCTCAGCCAAACCGCAACAGGTGGTAGCGACCACACTTCCTTCTTCTTGCGCAATATCCCTGTGCTGTTCTTTTTCACAGGCATGCACCCCGATTATCACCGCCCTTCCGACACCTGGGAGAAAATCAATTATGAGGGGTTGGCAAAGGTGGTGCAGATGGTCTACCGCGTGACGACCACCTTAGCCCAACGGGAGGAGCGCGTCGCCTTCAGTCGCCCGCAGATGCAGCAGGCTGGACAACCCATGCGACGAGGTGGGCGTGTGCGGCTGGGCATCATCCCCGACTATACCGTGGAGGACGGCAAAGGGGTGCTGCTGCAGGGCGTGTCGCCCGGCTCCCCTGCTGAAAAAGCGGGGCTGAAAGCGGGCGACCGCATCGTCGCTATCAACGGCAAGCGCGTGCAAAACATCGAGGAGATGATGGCACTCTACGCCGAGCTGGAGCCGGGCAAGCCTGCTGAGGTCACCATCCTGCGCGACGGGCAGGAAATCAAGGTACAGATTGTGCCTGTAGGTGGCGAGTAGCCCATTATCGTCAGCAGGTATACTCTCACCTGGTGAGGTTGAATGCCCAAAACCATCGAAAAACCTGCAACACAAAAGCGCAAGCGCAGGGCACGGACACCTTTCCCCGTGCCACCCCTCCCACGCATCAAACTCTTAGAAGGAGACGGTGAACCCTTGGAAAGCGATTGGCATGTCGTCCAAATCCACCTGCTCGACGAACTGGTGCGCCAACTCTGGCACGGACGCACCGACTTCTTCTGCGGCGGCAATATGTTCATCTACTACAGCCTCCGCCAGGCACGCAGCGTCAAACGTGGCAGACCGCTCTACAAAGGACCCGACTTCTTCGTGGTGAAGGATGTGGATGGCACGAAGCCGCGCAAGTACTGGGTGGTGTGGGAGGAGGAGGGGCGGTATCCCGATGTGATTGTGGAGTTGCTGTCGCCGACGACGGCGCAGAAGGACAAGGAGGATAATTTGCGGTTGTACGCGCAGACCTTTCACACGGCGGAATATTTTTGGTATGATGTGGAGACGGGGGAGTTGTGCGGGTTTCGGTTGGGGGGGAGGGAGTATGTGCCTATAGAACGGGATGAGCGAGGTTGGTTGTGGAGTGAGGAGTTGGGGGTGTGGTTGGGTGTATGGGAGGGTGAGTATCAAGGGCGGCGTTATCGCTGGTTGCGTCTGTACTATCCTGATGGTTCATTAGTGCCGACGGCGGCGGAGGCGGAGCGGCAGCGGGCGGAGATAGAGCGGCAGCGGGCGGAGCAGGCGTTGCAGCAGGCAGAGCTGGAGCGGCAGCGGGCGGAGCAGGCGTTGCAGCAAGCCGAAGCCGAACGGCAGCGGGCGGAGCGTCTTGCACAGCGCCTCCGTGAGCTGGGCTACGAGCCAGAGTGATCGGCGATCAGCCCCCAACAGGCTACGCCTTCCCCTTGCCCCAGCGTCGCTTCCACTCGTCCAGCTTCATCAGTGCCTCCACGGGGGTTAGCGTAGTAGGGTCTAACTGGCGCAGCTCCTCCAGCAGGGGATGCTCCTCCGCCTCGAACAGGGTTAGCTGAATCTTCTTCGTGCGGATGGCGGGCGACTCCTCAGCAGGTGGAGCGAGTGATGCCTGCACGCCGCGCCGCTCGAACTCGCGCAGGATCTGCTGGGCACGCTCAATCACCTCGGGTGGCACGCCTGCCATCCGCGCCACATGGATGCCATAGCTCCGATCGGTGCCACCCGGTAGCACCTTGTGCAGCCAGATGATGCGGTCGCCCTGCTCCTTGACCGCCACGCGGAAGTTCGCCACGCCCTCCAACCGATTCGCCAGCTCATTGAGATAATGGTAATGTGTGGCAAACAATACCTTACAGCCAATCGCGTGCAGATACTCAGCAACCGCCCACGCAATCGCCAGCCCATCATAGGTGCTGGTACCACGCCCAATCTCGTCCAGAATGACGAGGCTGCGCGGGCTGGCATTATTCAGGATGTTCGCCGTCTCAATCATCTCCACCATGAAGGTGGACTGCCCCGTCGCCAGCTCGTCGCGCGCGCCCACGCGCGTAAAGATGCGATCCACCAGCCCAATCTCCGCCCTGTCTGCCGGCACAAAGCTCCCAATATGCGCCATGAGCGTGATTAGTGCGTTCTGGCGGATGTAAGTTGAGTTGTGGCTTACAAACCCCTGTGCGATATAGTGATGATCGGGTTCTACACACAAGTCGTAAACTTCAGCACGCCCATGTTCGATGCGCACTATGGAGTCGTAGTGATACGCCTGCCGAGACAGAGCTTCCAACTCCTCGCAGGCAATGCCGTTTTCCTTGCAGTAAGCGATTAGTTCTGCGAGCTTACGGTAGGAGATATTTCTCCCATTATGCAAATAAGTATAGAAAATAGAACTTATTGACTTGTTTCGTTTGAGCGCAACGAGCTTATCCTGATTCTGCACGATGCGCTCGTGAATCCGTCTAAGCACGGGTTCCAGATAGGGTATTTCTCCAATGTTGGGATGACGCAGCGATGAGGCATTTTCGCGACGCGCCTGCTTTCTTGGCAAGCGGAAGCCTATCATCTGATGGAACCGAATGGCATCCTCACCGTAGATAGCGACCTCATAATAAGGGGTTCCTTTAATAGGCTTGGTGTGTAGCGAAGCAAGAATGCCGAAATTCAGCAGAAGGATGTGGACCTCGCGTGCAAGCTGCTCTGAAGCCGTATTGAAAAACACATTCCCATACTTTGCACTCACATAGCCGTCTGTGTCGAACAGCCCTTGGAGAAAGGCAGCCACGCACTCGCGCGGTGCGTGCATGATGCAGGCGGGGATAGACTTTCGGGCAGCAGGCATGTAGTCCAGCCCGATTTGTGCCAACCACCTGCGAATCTGCAAGCTGGAGATGACATAATCCTTACCGTTCGCCTTGCGGCAGGGGGTGTAGCCAAACAGTTGCTCAGAGATTCGGCAGAACTCCTCCACTAAGTAGAGGTCTTTATTAGAAAAAACGACCGCCTGCTTATAGGTCAGGGTTCCATCGCCTACCAGCAGTCCCAGCCAGTAGGCGAGTTCTGGAGTCAGCTCACGCGGCAGACTGTAAAATTTCGTGTTGAAGTGATAGCCGCTGTCTTCTGGCTCGGGCAAAGCCGTTTGATTGCCCCAGAGGTCAAAGCCGCGCGCAATTGCGACAAAATCGCCCTCTTTGAGTTCGCCCAGCAAAGCCCAGCCTTCGGTTCCGTCAGGACGACGCACCCATACCTTGTGTTCAGGTGTGCCCTCCAGTTTATAACCTAACCGCGTTCTAAGTCGAATCGTAGGTTGTTGACCACCGCGATAGAAATAAGAGGCTTTCTGAACACCTCTCACTGTCTGTACTTCCGCCTCGATAGGTGTGAATCGTTGCACGGGTGCCTCCACAGGCATCAGTGCGCGCAGAGGGAGAATGCCTCGTGTGGTAAACAAGAGTGTGTCACCTACAAGGCACTTTCCGCTCATGTTAGGTCCCGTAAGGATAATTAGCCGCTGACCTGAATGCAGGTGGCAATCGTTCGGCACGAAGGGGTTCTCGCTGTAGCGCTCCACAACGGGGTGGCGACCGCCAAGAATTAGCAGGCGGTCTTCGGTGTCCACCAGAGGGCGGGTATAGTGATGGCGCACCGCGTTCTCGGCGAAGGCGCACAGCGCATCGAGTTCCGCCAGTGCCCGTGCCAGCGCCTGGATCGCGGGGGCATTCCGCGCCACCTCATCACGCACGCGCACAAACAGCTCATACTCCAGCGCATTGATGCGCTCCTCCGCGCCCAGTAGGATCGCCTCCTGCTCCTTGAGTGCAGGCGTGATGAAACGCTCCGCCTGCGTGGTGGTCTGCTTGCGGATGTAGTCGGACGGCACCTTGTTCAGATGGGCTTTGGACACCTCGATGTAGTAGCCGAACACGGCGTTATAGCCCACTTTCAAGCTGGGAATACCAGTGCGTCGTCGCTCCTCTGCCTCCAGCTGCGCGATCCAGTTTCTACCTTCGGTGCGCACTTGGCGCAGTCGGTCCAGTTCAGGGTCGAAGCCGTCGCGGATGATGCCGCCTGTTTGCAAGTTTGCTGGCGGATCTTGTACAAGTGCGCGCTCCAGCAGGGTGCGCAGCTCCTCCATCGGGGCGAGGCGCGGCGTAAGGCTTTGCAACAGCGCGGGCACTGCTTGCATCTCGCTTAGCAGGCTCTGCAGCTCAGCATAAAGCGCGGGCAGCTCCTGCAACGAGCTGCGCAGGGCGACCAAATCACGGGCGTTCGCGGTGCCCGTGCTGGCGCGGGCAATCAGGCGCTCCAGATCTGCCATCCGGCGCAGCCGCTCGCGCAACGCTTCGCGATGCAGATTCTGCTGGGTCAGGGCTTCCACCGCATCGAGCCGTGCGTTGATCGCCTCCACATTCAGCAGAGGTTCGTCTAGCCAGCGTTTGAGCAAGCGTGCCCCCATCGGTGTGCAGGTGGAATCCAGCACGGAAAGCAGCGTGTAGCGGCGTGAACCGTCCATCAGGTTCTGCGTCAGCTCCAGATGACGGCGTGCAACCGTGTCAAGGTACATGAATTGCTCTACTGAGTAAGTCGCCAGTGTGCGGATGTGCTGTAGCGCTTGGAACTGGTTCTGCTGCAGGTAGCGCAGCACGGCGGCGGCAGCGTCCAGCCCGCGCGTGTAGTCCTCACAGCCGAACCCGCGCAGCGTCTCCACACCGAAGTGGTTTAGCAGGATCTGGCGGGCGTCACGCCCCACCAGCTCACTTAAGCGAATAGGGGTGATGGTCGCACTTGTCTGCTCACGCAGCGTCTGAATCAGCTCAGTCTGATCCTCTGGCACCAGAATCTCGGCAGGTTCCAGTCGGAAAATCTCGTCAAGCAGCTTTTCAAGGCGGCGCTCACCCCCAATCTCAGTTGTCAGGAACTCCCCCGTGGACACATCGACCACACCCAGCCCATGCACGGGGTCGCCGATCACCGCCGCTACAAGGTAGTTGTTGGCGGTTGCCTCGAGCATGGAGTCTTCCACGACGGTACCGGGCGTCAGGATGCGCGTCACGCGCCGCTTGACCAACCCTTTGGCGAGCTTGGGGTCTTCGACCTGATCGCAAATGGCAACGCGATAGCCTTTTTGCACCAGTCGGGCGAAGTAGCGTTCATAGGAGTGGATAGGCACACCCGCCATCGGGATGCGCCCATTCGAGCCGTCTTCGCGTCCCGTCAGCACAATCTCCAACTCGCGGGCGACCAACTCGGCATCGGGCCCGTAAAACTCGTAGAAGTCGCCCACCTGCATCGCCAGCAACACCTCAGGATGCTGCGCCTTGATCCGGAAGTATTGCTGTAAGATGGGCGTCTGCGGCTTGAAGGTCTGCCAGTCGATCGCTGCCATGCTCGTTTTAGAAGTATACCCTGCCGTATTTTTTGCTACATCCACGCGCTGTCGATGCAGGGGGGTGCTGGCTGTGCGCAAGGAATATAGGTAATCTAACCCTACCGAATCTGACTGGGTTGAATCTAAAGGTAGGTATACTCTCGCCGATGTTAGCGAGACAACAGGGATCGGGTACTCAGAACAGGCGGATCGCGTGGTTAGCGGGCTATCTCTTGTATCTGAGCCTGCTGCTCTGCTTGCTTGCCTTGGTGTATGGTGCAGTGAAGCTCTATGTGCTTGCTAAAATGGAGGTTGTGGTTAGTCTAACCGCTGATGATGCTGGCTACTTTTTCAAGATTGCCCAAAATGTGGTCGCGGGTAAGGGGTTCACCTTTGATGGTATCAACAAGACAAATGGTTTTCAACCCCTTTGGTTGTATGCACTGCTGCCACTGGCATGGCTTATGCGCGGTGCGTCGCCCGAAGTTTTCTTCCGTGTGGCGCTCATGTATCAGGTGGTACTGGTCGTGATTGCAGGAATATTTTTTTATTACGCTATCGTCTCGTTCACAAATAGAGTGATATCAACAATAACTACTGTTATATTTTATCTTATAAGCACCGTCTGGTTCTTGAATGGGATGGAAAGTGGTGTTTTGCTGTTATGTGTGAGCGGATTGTTGGCGTATAGTCTTCGTCATCAAGTGTTTTTTGATTATCAACCGAAAAAGGCTTTTATACTGGGGCTATTACTGGGATTGGTGCTGCTAGCTCGTTTGGACATGATATTTTTGGTTATCGCTATGTATTTGTTTATTTCTATATGGATACTTTGGCGTTTCGCAGATCGGCAGTGGCGCCAGCAACAGCTCAAGCAGGTAGGACTTAGCCTTGCAGGGCTTGGATTAGTGACAGTGCCCTACTTCCTTTATAATCAGCTTGCTTTTGGGGCGCTCATGCCGATTAGTGGTCAGCTCAAAAACAGCTTCCCTCATATTGTGGAGGTGAGTTTCGGTCCACCACGTATCCCGCGTCAGGTGACAATGTTATTATTGATGACTATGGTTATTTGTTTAACTAATTTGTTTTTATTAAGAAGTTCATTTTTTGAAAACCTTAAACATAAATATTTTATATTTTTGTTCATAGTATTTTCGTTCAGTATATTGATGCATTACTTAAACACAGCTCTTTTTATGAAATGGGCTGTTTTTCGATGGCATTTTTCCATCTATTCTTTTGTATTTTGTCTGGGGCTTGTGGATGTACTAATACGGCTGCGCTTCATCGTGGGGCGTCCAATCATTCTGTGGTTGACGCCTCTATTCACAATAGCCGTTTCTGGTCTAATGCTTACACGATTCGATAGGATGGCAAAGCATACTAACTGGCATGCGATTGCTTATAAAGCTGCCGTCTGGACGCGTAGGCACACTCCGCAAGATGCGATTTTAGCGATGAAGGATGCAGGAACATTTGGGTTTTTCAGCCAGCGGGCAGTAATCAATCTGGACGGCCTGGTTAATAACTTAGAGTATCAGACTGCCCTCAAGGAACGGCGACTAAACGAATATTTGCATGCCAAAGGAGTACAGTATCTGGTGCAACATGCGTTTATATCGAACGATGTCAACCTAAGAACGGTTGTCTATACAAGCCAAAACCCACTCCAGGTGTCGACCGATGTAGAATTAGTCATAGCGGGCAACTATGAGCGGCTGCAGTTGCAGTACCGAAGCCAACTATATCGCACCATGAGCGACCCGATAACGGTTTACCGAAAAGATGAGCTCTACCGCTCCGAGCCGTACCCTGTTGAGGTTAGCCCATATCGAACGGTTCTTGTTATCTGGAAGCTTCAGTAGAGGGGGTATAATTCTCTTCGTGTGCCAATCCGTGCGCAACCATCGCACGGGAGTGATCGAGGTGGATGAGGTGCCTGTCTGCACAGTGCAACGGCGCTAACTGCAGGATAGCAGTAATCCTACCCTTTTGGGTTATAGAGTAAAATGGTGAGGGTATTCGCGCTAGGCGTTGAAGCGGTCTCGGTCAACGGTGCTGATGCTTGGATTAGGTACCTGAATGGATGCCTGCAGGACTTACTGACCTGTTCATCGAGTGAATGTGGAACAGAGTAAATGGAGGGAGCCAGACGATGCGAGTCGTGAGTTTGCTGATCGGAACCGTTCTGTTGAGTTCATTAGGATGGGGACAATCCCACATCAGCTTGGATTATGCGGCTGATGTTGGTGAGTGCGAGGTGGATATCAACCAGGACGGCATTGCTGACGGCTGGATTAGCTATCATTCCTGGGGCAACCAGCCCATTCAGGATGTAGGAGCGATTATGTCCATCTCGTCAAGCCAGCGATTCAGAGGGATTGGCTCTCAACAGATCACCTTCCATCGCGCCAGTGGGGCAGCTGGACAAATAATCTTCCAATGTAATCTTTTAGCAATGTCTCGCCGTCCCACCTACATCCCTCCAGAGGGAACTCCACTCCTGTTTCGTGTACGCATACAAACGCAGAACCTTCAAGGGATTACTCCCCGAGTCTGCGTCCGAATGGGCGATCGCTATCCTATCGTGATTGCGTCTTCAGTTTCTGCCAACACCTCGGGCTGGCAAACCTTCAGTGGGATTGTTCCTTTAGAACGGACATCTGATGGGGCATTTGTGGTGCATTTTGTTGTTGAGTTTAATTGTCAGGAAGGTCCATTTTCTGGCACTGTGTGGATCGACGCTGTGGAGTGCCTCTGGATGCAGTTCTCTGCTCCGCAGCGTGCGCGCCCGAATCCCCTATCGATTGCCCATCATATTGCTCCTGTCAATCATTGGATGGATCTTCTGGCTCCGCCCCCCGACCTGCTCATCACAAACATCGCCACCGTAATGGCTGTAAAGAAGCACCTGACTAACCTGCCAGGCGGTATCTATTTAGATCCTGCTTCCACCCGAGCGGATGGGCTGTATCCACTGATGGACCTTTATGGCGGCTACCAGTGGGTGTTGCAAAATCGTCCCTCGTGGCTTTTGCGCGACGCCTCAGGACAGCCTCTTCGCAACCCAGGCTATCCTTATCTGTATCTGGTCGACATCGGCTTGCCTGCAGTGCGTCAGCAGGCTATCCATCACTTGGAATACCTGAACCAAAAACTGCCACTACCCGAATGGCTATTTTTGGATGGGATTATGGCATGGTGGCCAAGCGTTCAATATCCGACGATGGACTCCGCCTTTCCAGCCTGGACAGGCTACCTTCAGGAGATCTGCCCCTACATCCGTAATACCCTGCGACGCAAGGTAATCATTAACCTCGGAAGCTGGGCAGGGAATTTCGTCGACAATAATCCCGGCGTTGGATGGCTTTCTCTGGTAGATGGAGTCATGTTGGAACATGTAGTCGTCGCCTACTCACGCAACGCTCCTAACTACCGCTATCAGCCATACCGCCATAATAGACAGACACTCGCGCGAACCGATGGGAGCTGGTGGGCGACCCTGCGCGCCGTGACCGAGAATCGAAATACAACATGGCTTCTGGTTGTTATGTGGGATAATACAAATATTCAAATGTTTCGCTATATTTTAGCCAGTTATTTTATTTTCCAGCATCAGAAAACCTACTTGATGGTAGAGGATCGCGGGCGTTTAGGTAACGACACCTATCGAAACTGGGTATCCCGTCCAGAGGTATGGGTGCCTCTGGGACAAGCCACTGGGAGCTGGTACATTGTAGCCGGCACGGTAGCGGATAACAGCGGGGCGCTCTTCGCTCGGAACTATCAGTACGGGACCGTGCTTGTCAACCCGACTGAGGAGCGGACCTACTCATATCGGGTTCCACGCGCCTATAAGAACTGGGATGGTAACCTGGTTGCAGAGGGTACTGTTTTACAGATTGGCCCTAAGACGGGTGTGGTGCTCTATGCCGCGCCTGAAATTACTCTCACTATCACCCCGTCAAGCATCACAGCGCTGCCCGGTGAAACTGTCACCTTGACTGTTGAATACCGCAATCAGGGTCTGTCCGATGCGAC
>JBCNVA010000181.1:0-8808 GCA_039630445.1 Armatimonadota bacterium | reverse complement strand
AGCCGTACGCTGTTGGGCAAGGTGTTGCGCACGCATGCGAACGCGCTGGCGTAGCTCGGCTGTTGGATACTTGCACTCCATCTGCTCAAACAGAGCATTTGCTTCACGCTCAACGCTCTGAAGATAGGCGTCAAACACGGCGCGGTTATACAGATAGTATGCCAACACGGCGTACACATCCTCCAGCCTGAGCGCAGGGTACTGCATCACTATCTCTTCGGGGCTACTACCTTGCTGGAAAGCGATTAGCACGCTTTCTAAGGCGACTCGCGTGTCTCTGACACGCACTGCGCCAGACTCTTCCTCGCGCAGCGGCAAGGGTGGTGTCCGAACCTGCTCGGTAAGGCGTACCGTTCCCTGTTTTTACCTTCGGAGAATCCTTTGCAGGGGGGTATAATCGCGGTATGCAAGCGCCCAGTGTGCCTGCAGGTGCGGTTGCACTGCGCTGGGGGGTTTTAGGCGCGTTGTATGCGGCGGTGTCAGGTGCGCTGCTGGCGATGGCACTGCCGCCGTATGATGTGCCGCTGCTGGAGTTCCTCGCGTTCGCGCCCCTGCTGGTAGCAGTATGGCGCATGCCGCGGTACACTGCGCTTCCGTATGCCCTCATCACGGCAGGCGTTGCGGGGCTTGCCCTAACTGGATTGCCCTTCACTGCACACGATTCCTACGACTACTTGGCACTGGTGCCGTTTGGCGTGTTCGGCGCGTTCTTGGGGCTTACGCTGATGGGCGCGTGTCGGCTAGGTGCAGCGGGCGGCTGGGCGACCGTGCTGGGCGTTGGCGCGATCGGAGTGCTGTGTGAGTGGCTGGCGGCGCGGGTGGATTTCCCCTACACGGTTGCATTCACCCTGTGGCGGGATGCGCCCCTGCTGTGGCTGGCGGGTTGGGTCGGCGTGTGGGGGCTGGCGTTCCTGGTGTGGGCGGTGAACACCGCCGTTGCGCAAGCGTGGGCACAGGGGCGCATCACAACGCCGCTGAAACTGCTTGCGGGCGCGCTGGTGGTGCTCCACGCGCTCGGCTGGCTGCAGATGCACCTTCCCCATACGCGCGAGACGGTGCGCGTGGCAGTCGTGCAGGGTCGTAGCGACATCTATCCTGAGCTGATACGGCAGGCGAAGGCACAGGGTGCGCAAATCGTCGTGCTACCTGAAGTGAGTTGGAATGTCCCGCATGCCTCTGCGGCGGCGCGACAGCATCAGGTGTGGCTGATTTTTGGTCACTGGAGCGATCGCAATTGCGCGTCGCTTGCTGCACCCGATGGCAGTGTGAGCGAGCCGTACTATAAAATGTATCCCTACGGGGGCGAGCCGCGCTCGTGGCAAGCGGGCGAGCCTGTCCGTGCGTTCCGTTCACCCTTCGAAACGCTGGGCGCAGTTATCTGCTACGACACGATGTTCACCGAGCCGTGCCGACAACAGGCACTGAACGGCGCACGACTGATTGCCGTACCTACTCACGATCCAACGACGCCCAACCTTGCGTTCCATTACCTGCACGGGGCAACTACCACGCTCCGCGCGGCGGAGCATCGAGTTCCGATGGCACGCTCCGAGTATTCGGCTGCCTCGATGATTGTGGATGAGTGGGGGCGCATACGGGCGTATGCCCCACCCCATGAGCCACTCACCATCGCCGATGTGCCGTTGGGCAGCGGGCGTGGGACACTCGCCTCGCGTGTCGGCGACGGGTTCATTCTGGGATATGCCCTGCTGGCTGTGGGGGTGTTCCTGTACCGTCGCAGAAACATACCAACGCTTGCTCAAGAGGGATGAGCATGCCATGCTGATCGATTCACCACCCATGCCGGGCTACGCCTTCTACCAAATCGGGATTTCAAGTATCTTAGTGTCGTCGGCGAGACGCTGGCGATACGAACGCCCCCTGCGCAGCGTCGGCGTCCCCGCCGACGATAAGCACCCCTGCGTAGCGTCAGCATCTCCGCCGACGATAACACGGCATCTGAGAAGGCGATTGGTATTAGACTGTTCTTGTCAGGTGCAAGGCATCCCGAACTTGCACCAAATGGGGTAGAATTTTATCATGAGCGTGCTGCAGGTTGAACTACCGCCCACCGTGTCGGAGGAAGAGGCGCGCCTGCTGTTGGCGATAAAACTCTATGAAGCGGGGCGCGTCTCGCTGGGCAAAGCGGCGGAACTGGCAGGCTACTCCAAGCGTGCATTTATAGAGCTGCTCTCGCGCCAGAAAATTCCTGTCGTGAACTACAGCCCTGAGGAGCTAGAGCAGGAAGCCCTACGATGAAGCCCAATGCCGTTGTGGATACCAGTCCGCTAATTGCTCTGGAAAAGGTCGAGCAACTTCTGTTATTGCCAGCGTTGTTCACTACGGTTTATGCGCCACCCGCCGTCGTCGCCGAGTTTGGATACTGCCCTGACTGGTTGCAAGTGCAGTCGCCTTCCAACACACTTCTGATACAGATGCTGCGTGAAGAGTTAGATGCGGGCGAAGCTGAGGTGATTGCTCTGGCAACCGAGTTGCCTGACTGTGAAGCGGTGTTGGATGACTTGCGTGCCCGCAGGAAAGCGATGCGGTTGGGGCTATCTGTGATAGGCGTGGTGGGGCTTCTGGTGCAAGCGAAGCGGCAGGGGCTGGTAGAGGCTCTCAGACCGCTGCTGGATACCTTACGAGCGCGTGGTTTCTATGTTTCAGATGCTCTCTATGAGCATGCTCTGAAGTTGGTGCAGGAGTAACCCCTGTCAGGTTTCAGGTTTGTCTAAATCAGGCTCACTGCCAGCAGCCAGGTTTCGAGGCTTGGCGGGGCGTGGCGCAGCCAGCGGAGGCGCGGGTGGTGGGGCATCGAATCGAGCAAGATTTGGAGCGCAGAACCGTAGTCGCCATAGGCATAGGCGCGGAGCGCGTCCGACAGGGCGGGCAGCTCGCGTAGGCGTGGCGCCAGTGCCTTTTCAATTAGCCTGTCGCGCGCCATCTCGTCGGCTGTAAGCAGCGTATAGAGCCGCTCATCGCGCTGGAGCAGGCGCGCTACCGCCAGTGCCACCTGCTGGCGCATCAAGGGCGAGTGCCCTCGCCCCAGCGCGTCGAGCAGCAGGGGGATGTCATCCGGCGAGCCGTGATGCGCCAGGGCGCGCGCCAGCGCTGCCAGCACGGCTGGCTCCTGCTCCTCACGCAAACGCGCCCGCAACATCGCCACCACCTCCGAGTGAGGTGGCAGATTCGCGAGGGCGTTCGCGGCAGCAGCGCGCACATCGGCATGCGGCGAGGCAAGCCACGGCGCTAAAGTGGTGTGAACAGCGGCTGATTGAATCCATTCGCTCTCGGCAGCGGGCAGCAGCTGCCCAATCGCGTCCAGCAGGCGTGCCTGCTCCAGTGGACCAGGGGCTTCCTTTAGCCGTTCCAGCAAAGCGGGCAGTGCCTGTGAGTCGCCGATCTGGCGGAGCGCCGCGATGACGGCGAGGCGCGTCTCGATGCGATCGGCCTGGAGCAACGGCAACAGGGGTGGCACGGCATCTGGACTACCGATTTTGCCGAGTGCCTCCGCACACTCGGCAACAATATCGCTGGAGGGATCGCGCACCATCTGCAGCAGCGCAGGGACGGCGCGAGCATCGCCAATCTCGCCCAAAGCGCGCGCCGCCTCCCGACGCACCTCACTGGAAGGGTCATGCAGTGCCTGTGCCAACTCCTCGACGGCTAACGCGGTCTTTTCCTCCGCTAAGGTGCGCACCGCCTGCAACCGACTCGCTTCGTCCGCCTGACGGCGGAGCTGACGCACCGCCAGCCAGCCGCGCGGGCGAACCGAGGCGCGCAGCTGCGTCAACACATAGCCCGTCGGCAACCCCTCTGGCTCATGCACACGCGCCAGCCACGGTAGCGCCAGCAATCGAAACAGCGACGCCCCGCCAAACAACACAAAAAAGCGCGTCGGGTCAGGCACCAACGGCTTCATGAACTCCATCAGCGCACCGCTCAACAGTGTTGCCAGACCACCTACCACTGCCACAATCGCCGAAAGCACCCCCATATAGAGCGCGCGCTGCTCCCGCGGTGCCACCGCTACATTCAGATTGAACTGGGTCAAGCCAACCCCTGCCCACAGAACCCCTGCCACCACCTGAATGCCATAAATCACGCCTACGCTCCACCAATAACGCTCAGGATGGGTTAGGTACCACAGAAAGGGCAGAACCACCAAGCCTGATCCCGAGATGAACAGCAGGGGGCGATTGCCGAACTTATCCGCCAGATAGCCCCAAAGTGGCATGCTCAGGCTGTTGAACAGCGCCGCAATCAACCCTGCCAGTTGCACCATCAAATAGGGCATCCCGATTGGCTCCAGCATATAGACCGTGAAAAACTGCCCCGCAAACATCTGCCCGAACACAAAGATCAGGTTGAACATTAGCAGGTTGCGGAAATTAGGGCTGCGCAACGGCTCGCGATAGAAGCGGAGCAGACCGCGCAGACCCCGTTGTGTGAGCGGCTCATGGGGCACATCGGGCATCCGCGCCAGCGCCCAGAGCGAGAGAAAAAGGCAGAGCGTGCCCAGCCCAAAGAGGACGGCAAACCCGATGGCAGGTGAAAACCGCTCGTACTTCACTGCCTGATCCAGAAACAGCGCGGGCGGCAGGGCGGCTGCTGCCGCCACCAGCCCCAGAATCATGTTCCGCCTGCCAAAGTAGCGTCCCCGATGATCGGGCGGCACCAGGTCGGTCAGCCACGCCAGAAACGCGGGCGCAGCAAACGAACCAAAAACTGACGAGATGATGAGCAGCAGGGCGAACAGTTCGCGCCGTGGCAGCGACTCATCCATCAGCGGCAAGAACGCAATCAGCACCCACGGTAGACGCGACCAGAAGGCATAGCGTAGCACCAGCACCCGCCGACTGCGCGTCACATCCGCGAGATAAGCCGTCAGAAACTGGATCGCGCCTGTGAGCGAGGGCACCGAAGTAATAATCCCCAGCCAGAGGTCATTTGCCCCCAGCAACCGCGCCAGCCCGATTTGGAATGCCCCACCTGTGAGCGCTAGATAGAGCGTGAAAAAGATGGCGTCCCAGTTCGCCCAGCGTAGTCCCCGCATCACCTCCAGCCGTGAGAGACCCGCGGTCTTCATAGCGTGCGCACCTCGATCCGCCAGTCCACAATATCCAGATCGGGGTCCGCCACATCCCCCGCTACCTCGATTCCCGTGTCCCCATTCCGAAAGATGCGGTTCTGATCGATGCGAAGATTCAGATAGCGATTGATCTCCACGCGGCTATCCCCCAGCGCGTCCCAGACTTTGGGTGTGGGGTCATTCGGGTCTAACGGCACGCGATCGGTGGTGATGAAGTTCACCTGTATATAAATCGTTGCCCGCGCCTCGTTCGGGTCAGGAATGAACTGGATGAGGTCGATCTCGAAGCGGAGGCGGTTGCTGTGGGCCCCCACCGGCTCCGACAGGCGCGGCGTACCAAGATACTGAAACACGGAGAGGTTCGTGCCGTCCACCACGCGGTAGAGTCCATAGCCGCCCTGCGGCTGCAGTGCATCGTACCGCATAAAGTGGGTGAACGCGCCTGCGGCGAAGCCGTTCCCCCAAGGTGGACGCACCACGGGCACAGGCCCCCGCTGCCCTGTCGGATCGTTGCTCAAATTAAAAAGCACGAAATAGGTGTATTCAGGGCGAATGCGCCCAGCGACCTCCATTTCGATAACGAGCCGACGCACCCCAGCCTCTGCGGGTGTGGGAGGGAACCGTGCGCAGCCCGCCACTAAAAGTCCGAGCAGCCCGATACAGAGGAAACGCACCTTCACCCGCAGGAGTATACCCCCTTGTGGCTTGTGCATCCAGCCCCAAGGCGACTGGCTGAGATTGCAAGGCGTGCATCGAGGGGGGGCGAATCGTGTATAATAGGAGTGCATCGCGCGAGGCGATGAAATCCGATGGAAGGAGGCAAAGGAACTATGCGATCAATACGACTGGGCAGCATGGGATTACGAGTTGCGGTATCGCTGGGTGTAACGCTGGGTGCATGGATAAGCAGCAGCGCGCAGAGCCTGACCTGGTTAGGCACGCTGGGGGGCGACAGGAGCTGGGCGTACAGCGTCTCTGCCGACGGGCGCGTGGTCGTCGGCTGGTCCACAGATTCCCTCCAACGAATACGCGCCTTCCGCTGGGAGAACGGCGTAATGCAAAATCTCGGCACGCTGGGTGGAAACTTGAGCGTCGCGCACGGCGTGTCTGCAAATGGGCTTATAGTTGTCGGCGGTGCAGCGGAAGTCTCAGGGCAGCCACGCGCCTTTCGCTGGGTCGGTGGTCCCATGCAAAACCTCGGCGTACTCCCTGGCACGATTGCAAGCGAAGCGCGGGGTATCTCAGCCGACGGGCGTATCATCGTGGGCTGGTGTCGTGACTCGGCGGGACGACTGCGTGCCTTCCGCTGGGAGAACGGTGTGATGCAAGATCTTGGTATCCCCAGCAGCAACTTGAGCTGGGCTGCAGCCGTGTCCGCGGACGGGACCGTCATTGTTGGCGCAGTACGAGATGCTGCAGGTTTGCCGCGTGCCTTCCGCTGGGAGAATGGCAACATTGTGGATATTGGTTTGCTACCTGGCACCATCGAGAGCGAAGCAGGGGGTGTGTCCGCGGATGGGCAGGTTGTTGTCGGCTGGTGTCGCGACTCTGCTGCCCGCCTGTTCGCCTTCCGTTGGGAGAACGGCGTGATGCGAAATTTAGGCACGCTGGGCGGCGAATGGAGCTGGGCGCACGGCGCATCTGCCGATGGGGATATTGTCGTTGGGAGGTCCACCGATTCCTCTGGAAACCCGCGTGCCTTTCGCTGGACAGCCGCCACCCAGACAATGGAGGATCTGAATGTCACCTACGCCAGCCTGCTGCAGGGTGGTTCGACACTGCAGCACGCCTATGCCGTTTCACCTGATGGGCGCTTCATCGTCGGCATGGGCTATAACGCCGCCACAGGGCGCTTTGAGGGGTTCTTGCTGGACACGGGCTTCCCCCCGCGCGGTGATGTGAACCGCAACGGCTGTGTGGACGATACGGACCTGCTGGCAGTGCTGTTCGCATTCGGCGGTCCAGGCTACCGCAACGAGGATATCAACTGGGACGGCATCGTGGATGATGCGGACCTGCTCATTGTGCTGTTCAACTTCGGAAGTGGCTGCTAACCCCTTGCTCATCAGCCTCCTCTCCCACGGCTGCGGGAGAGGAGGCTTCCCAACTCCTCCCACCGCTTGCTATCCTTCTTATGCAGGGTATACTGCCGATGATGGCGCGGTATGTCATCGGCGTTGATTTGGGCGGCACGAATGTGCGCGCGGCTGTTGTGGATCGGCAAGGTAATCTCTGCAGTGAGCTGGTGCAGCAGCCCTCGCGAGCGCAGGAAGGCTTCCCTGCCACCCTTGAAGCCATCGTCCGCACTATTGAGGAAGCCGTGCAGGGGGCGGGCGTTGCTCTACGCGAAGTTCATGGGATTGGTATCGCGGCGCCCGGGCATATCGACAGCACGCGAGGCATCGTGCGCTGGGCGCCCAACTTCGGCGAGTGGCGCGATGGGCTGTTCCATGAGTGGCGTGAGGTGCCTCTGGGTGACGCCATCCAGCAGCGTCTCGGCATTTCTGTGCGAATGGGCAACGATGCTAATCTGGCAGCGCTGGGCGAGTATTACTACGGCACAGGGCGCGGGCAGGCGAAAGGGCTGGTGATGCTCACGCTGGGCACAGGGATTGGTGGTGGTGTGGTGTTGACCCGCGAGCAAGTGCAGGGAAATGCTGACTGGCAGGGTGGCGTGCTGCTCGTCGGGGCAAGTGGCGGCGCGGGCGAACTGGGGCATACCATCGTGCTGATGAGCGGACCGCGCTGCGGCTGTGGCGCGATGGGCTGCATCGAGGCGCTTGCCAAACGCGACGCGATTATCGAACGCGCCCGCGAAAAGGTACATCGCGAGCCAAACAGCCTGCTTGCCCGACTCTGCGAGGGCGATCCCGCTCGAATCACGCCCAAACTGGTCGCGGAGGCATGCGAACAGGGCGATTCCGTCGCCCGCGAAATCTGGGAGGAGACAGGGTTCTATATTGGTGTCGCCGTCGCCAGCTTTATCAATATCTTTAACCCCGAAGTGGTGGCGATTGGCGGGCAAATCGCGAAGGCGGGCACGGTGCTGTTTGATGCAATTCGGCGTGCCGCCCGCGACTATGCCATCCCCACGCTGCTGGAGATGTGTCGGATTGTGCCGGCCGAGCGCATCGAAGATGCGGGCATTCTGGGCGGCGCAGCGCTCGCCTGGCAGGGAGTTCAGGAGGGTTGAAAATGCGCTGGCGCATCCACAAACGCACCGAGCAGAAAGAGGATGGTCGACGGATTTACTACTACACCTTCACCCCTGCGGAGCCGTCATGCCCTGACAAGGGTACACGCCTCAAGTTCAAAGCCACAAACAGTTACCAACTTTGTGGCAATTTACCCCCCTCCTTCAGGTTCCCCCCGTTACGCGAGGAGAACCGAGAACAACGCTCGGTTTCCCCTTTCTAAGGGGGAGCCTACAGGAGGGGGTTCAAAAAATCCCACCTTCTGCCCGCGTGTTGAGACAAAGCAGTGTACCCTTACCAGGCCGTCAGACCCCCCTTGACAAATGCCCTCTCGATGGGGTATAATAAAAACGCTCACAGCGCAGTGTGAGCAATCCTTATGCGAGGAGGCCTTGCCATGAGAGGAATGGTGTCTACAGGGCGCTATGCCCCCCAGCAGAGTGGTGCGGGGGGGGGGCAGACAGGCGCTGGCTTTATAGGCGTTCCTCGCAAAACAACGCGTGCGGCTGCTGAACTCCTTCG
>JBCNVA010000180.1:0-11196 GCA_039630445.1 Armatimonadota bacterium | reverse complement strand
AGCCCACGCAACGCCGCCATCAGCAGCAACCCGACCGAGCCGATGAACTCCAGCGTCGCCCGCCACGCCGACGGCGACTCGGGCGCGCCCTCATCCGCCCAGACCAGCTCCTCACGCACAGAAAAACTATACCCGCTTCCCTCTCAGTTGTTAAAAAACCCAAGTTGCTACCTATCCGAGATTCCTCGCCTTCGGCTCAGAATGACAGGTTCCCTGCTGCGTAAAACGCCTTGTCATTCTGCGCAGAGCCTTGTCATTCCGAGCGAAGCGAGGAATCTCACCTACTCAAAGGCAACAGCTCAGCTTAAAAAAGCAAACCCCCCTTCCGTAGCGTAGAGGAGGGGGGCAAACCTAACCCACAACTCCCCTCTCCCGCAGCGTGGGAGAGGGGCTGGGGGTGAGGGCTAACTCACTTCTTGCGCCGGCGCAGCCCCAGCAGCCCTGCCAAACCCGCACCCAGCGCAATCATTGACGCAGGCTCGGGAACATTTGTGATGATGTTCAACTGCAAGTTACCCGTGTTGGTGGAGGTGGAACTGGCGAACACATTTGCCCAAGTTGTATTGTAGGCACCTGCACCAATGTAGTAGACTCCGGCAGGTAGATCCTGGCTACCACCATAACCGAAAACAAGACGACTTAGGAGGTTGCCTCCACCAATATCGTCGTTTTCGGCAATCTTGTTTCCGTTCGCATCATACAGAGCGATCTCCGTGTCGTTGCTGGGAGCAAGGCTTGATCCGAAAGTATTAATCTCCAATGTCAGGAGGTCAGCAGCCGTCACAGCAACGGGAAGCACTATCCTGTACCAGAGAATCTCCCGCGCCGCCAATGGACGAGTCACGGAGAAAGTCTGAGGGGCACCTCCTGTGTTGATCGTGCCAAAATCATGAAGGGCGGTTGGATCCTCGCGGTATTCGAAAGTAATATAGTCCCAGCGAGCATCCACACTGCCAGTTCCTCCATCATCAAAAGATTCGTAGAATCGGAATGTCCAGTTACCCGCAGGATTGAAAGGAACAGTGTAAACGGTTCCAGAGCCCTGCAGAGTAGTGAAGGCACCCTGGGTAAACATTTGAAAGGTTGTCTGAGCACCACCTGGGGCAGTGATTTGGATAAGAGCTTCTCTTGCATAGCTAGCGGAATGTACGCGTGTAAGCTGCCCCTCGATGCGCAGGCTACGCATCGTGTACCCACCTGTGGCGTTGTAGGTACGAATCTCGTTTACGGCATTGCCCAAAGGACCATTCGAGTTCACATTCGTATAGGTGACCGACTCCTGCACTTGGGCGCCTGCGCTTGCCACTAAGGCAGCGATTGCAATACTGCTTAACCAGAGTTGTGCATGTCTCATCATCTGATACCTCCTTCCGTCAGAGTCCGAACGATCCCTTCGCCGTCCGGCTACGGGTCATCCATGCTTAATAGACTCAAAAACCGCCCAAAACCGGACAGCCGAGTCGCTCTATTGTAACCCATTTTGCGCCGATGTCAAGGGGTCCAGGGGGTGAAAAGGGCAAAATCTGGTATCTTTGCGGGGTGTTATACCAATTGGCAGAGCAAATGCCGTGATGCCGTCGGCGAGACGCCGACGCTACGAACACGCCCTGCGTAGCGTCGGCGTCCCCGCCGACGAGAAGAACGCGCCCTGCGTAGCGTCGGCGTCCCCGCCGACGAGAAGAACGCGCCCTGCGTAGCGTCGGCGTCCCCGCCGACGATGACAGCACTCGGAATTATAATAACCCAACTTGCTACCCTTTGGAGATTCCTCGCCTTCGGCTCGGAATGACAAGCTCCTTGCCGCGTAAAAAGCCTTGTCATTCCGAGCGGAGCTTTGTCATTCCGAGCGAAGCGAGGAACCTCGCCTGTTCGAAAATGACAGGTAGCAACTTGGGTTATTATAGGGTAGCAGGAACCCTTGCCATCGTGGCGAACCTCTCGGATGGAGGCAGACGGCGATGCAGATCGGGTTTCTGACCGCTCCCTTTGCACGGGAGCCGCTGGAGTATGTGTTCGAGTTCGCGGCAAAGCACGGCTTCCAAACGCTGGAGCTGGCGTGCGGCTACGGGCATCCCCATCTGAATCTGGACAACCCGGATATAGAGACGCTGAAACGGCTGATGGAGCGCTACAATGTGGGGCTATCCGCGATCGCATTTTACACCAACAACACCCACCCCGATCCGGAGGAGCGGCGGCGCAATAATGAGGGTGTACGCCGTGCCATCGACATTGCCCAAGCGCTGGGCGTCAGCGTGGTCTGCACCTTGGCGGGACATCCCGTGCCGGGCAAAAGCAAGATGCAGACCATCGAGGAGGACTGTGCGCGGGTGTTCAACCCGCTCGCCGAATATGCAGGCGAGAAAGGGGTGCAAATCGCCCTTGAAAACTGGTTCGCAACCAACATCCAGGCGCTGGATCATTGGCAACGCCTGTTCGAGGTGGTGCCGCATGCCAGCTTCGGGCTGAATTTTGACCCTTCGCACCTGCTGTGGCAGCAGATCGATTACATTAACGCGGTGTTGCTGTTCGGCTCGCGCATCTTTCACACGCATGCGAAGGATACCGAGATTATGCGCCAGCGGCTGGAATATGTGGGCAATCAGGGCAGCGGCTGGTGGCGGTATGTGATTCCGGGGCTGGGCGCGGTGCGCTGGGGCGAGTATATCGGGGCGCTGCGCCGCGTCGGCTACAACGGCGTGCTCTCTATCGAGCATGAGGATAGTGCGCTCGGACGCGAGGAGGGGTTTCTCATCGGCAAGCGGTATCTGGAGCAGTTTATCGCTTGAGCATATCGCACTACAGACAGCGGAGCAAATCTTTCAGCGCGACCATCCCAATCGGGCGTCCCGCGTCGTCCAGCACGGGCATATCGCCGATTTTCACAGGCAGGCTCTGGAACTTCTCCAGCACTTCGATCGCCAGCGGGTTGCCGCGCAGCACATAGGGGGTGCGCGTCATCGCGCGATGCACCGGCTCCCGCAGGGCGTGCTCGTCCTGCAGCAGGCGGCGTCGGATATCGCCATCGGTGATTAGCCCGACCATGACGCCTTCATCATTAATAATACATGCGGCGCCTGCACCCGCGCGGGTGATGGCAAACAGCGCATCGCGCAGAGGGGCATCCTGATGCACAATCGCTAAGGCATCACCTGTGCGCATCACATCGTGCGCTCGCAGCAGCAGGCGTCGCCCCAGCGTGCCCGCCGGATGATTGAGGGCGAAATCGTCGGGCGTGAAGCCGCGTGCTACCATCACCGCCAGCGCCAGCGCGTCGCCCAGTGCCAGCATCGCGGTCGTGCTGGCAGTCGGGGCTAAGTTATGGGGGCACGCCTCCCGCTCCACCGCCACATGCAGCACCAAGTCCGCCATCCGCCCCAGCGTCGAATCGGGGCGACCCGTCATCACCATCACGAACACCTGCAGCCGCTTGATAGCAGGGCAGAGCGTGATGAGTTCGTCGCTCTCACCGCTGTAGGAAAGCAGGAGCACCACATCGTCGGGGGTCACTGCGCCCAGATCGCCGTGAACGGCTTCGGTAGGGTGCAAGAACAGGGCAGGCGTGCCCGTGCTGCTGAAAGTGCCCGCCAACTTGCGAGCAATTGCCCCCGATTTGCCCACCCCGCTGATGACCAAACGCCCCTCGCAGTGCAGAATTGCCTGCACCGCCTGCTCGAAGGCTCTATCTAACCGATCGCGCAAATTCAGGATGGCGCTCGCCTCGATATGGAGCACCTCGCGGGCAACCGCCAGCACATCCGTGTCCGTGGAGAGAGTGCGGCTCATAAGGGGTTATCTTCTAACTCAGGCGCGATGTAGGCACGCCGCCTGCGGCGCGTGCTACCCGACGACTCTCCGTAGTTCTCTTCATAAACTTGCTTTAGTTTCTTTTTAATCCGTTGCAAAGCGTTATCGATGCATTTGGTATGGCGATTGAGCCGCTCCGACATCTCGCGATACGATAAGCCATCCAGATAGCAGTCGAGAACCTGCAGCTCCAGCGGGCTGAGCAGTTCGCGCACCAGTCGCAACACCGCCTGCGGAATGCGCCGCTCCAGAATCCACTGCTCTGGATTCAGCGCGTTCGGGTCTGGCAGAATCTCCACCAGGCAGCTGTCCGATTCTTCACCGTTGT
Source organism: Armatimonadota bacterium (assembly GCA_039630445.1). GTDB lineage: Bacteria > Armatimonadota > Fimbriimonadia > Fimbriimonadales > GBS-DC > HRBIN15. The sequence goes on along the minus strand of JBCNVA010000180.1, from coordinate 7,061 downwards.
TTTGCAGCGGATTGTAGAGGGAGACATAATCGTTGAGGGGCTGATGCTTCTGGCGGGTGGCTGTCTTCACCGCGGTGATAATCTGGCGAGTGATGCAGATTTCAGCGAAGGGGCGAAAGGACGGGATGCGGTCGAAACGGAAATCGCGAATGGCTTTATAAAGTCCTATCAATCCTTCTTGCACGACATCCTCATGGTCTGCACCGATGAGAAAGTAGGCACGCGCCTTGCTCTCCACTAAGGAACGGTAACGGCGGATTAGAATTTCGGTTGCGCGTTGACAGCCCTGTTTCGCATACTGCACCAGCTCTTCGTCCTGCATCTGGTTGAAGCACAGCCCTGTTTCGTTGAAGTAGATGAGATCGTCCGGTGACATATTATACGCCATGCTGGTCCCCTCCGTTGCCTGCAGAATGTGCCCAGAACTTTGCACAAAGCGTCCACAGGGAATGCATCCCTGTTGCCCACAGCCCTGTGTTGAGTCGCTTACCCGATAACCGCCCTTGCCACACTGTCATTTTTTTCGCTCCCCGTGCGGCTTGTAAGTAGTTTAGCCGATTGCTACCCCTTAAAGTCAAGGGGTAAGGGTCAAATCGCACCGATTTTACCCGATTTCCGGCAGGAATCGTCCAAATCCTACGGAATCACCAATAGATGTGGTGCGACCAGCAAAGGACGGAGGTTCTACGGATGGCTCTGAACGGTTGGAGACGGCTTTTGGGTGTGCTGGTATGCGTTAGCATGCCATGGTTTGTGCCAACCAGTGGACAGGTACGAGAGAATGCCTGGCTGGCACCTAGTGCACCAAACAGGCTGGTTTTGCAGTTGCGTGGCATCTTGCCAGCCGCTGTGGAGGTAGAGATTGACGGTGTGATTGTGGCGCATCGTCAGCTTTCCAGTTCGACAGGCAGCCTGCAGATACCGCTGCTCAGCACAGGGCTGCCTCCGGGCTTTCATGAGGCAACCGTGCGCCTTTACGATTCGCGCGGGCGACTGATTCGCACGCTGCGCGGCACGATCGAACTATTGCCCGACCCGACCGCGCCGATAGTGATTCTCACCCCCCGCCACGGCACCCGTGTCGCGGGCACAGTGCCCATCGAGGTACGGGTGGACAGCGCATCGCGCCCCTATGTATCGTTCTTGATCGATGGGCAGGTGCGCACCCTGCGCAATTACCCGCCCTATGTGTACCACTGGGACACCACGCAGGAGCGCAACGGCTGGCATACCATCGAGGTGTGGAGCTTCGACGGTCATCAGACCTTCAAATCGCCCGTCACGCGCGTGTTTGTGAACAATCCGGGCGGGCGCACCGAGCGTGTAGCGCCTACTCCGCCAGCGAAGGCGGCTGAAATGAATGCCCCACGCGCCGCAGCGCCTTCAGGTGAAACTGCACGCTCCACATCCGCGCCACGCCTATCGGCAGAGGGCAAGACACCTGCTGAAAGTCTCAATCGTCCTGCCGTGTCCCCACCGCCCGAACCACACTTATCCGCAGGGCGCGAAATGCGATTGGCGTTGAGCAATCGCCCAGAGCCGCGACACCTGCAGGCTGCACCAGTCATTGCAGAATCGCGCTCTGTGCCGCCCGGAGCACCGCGCATTGAGCTGCCTGCGGCATCTCCGCGCCGTACCACCACGCGCGAGCCGCATCGCCAGACAGATTCGCATCACGCACGCTTTGCGGTCTCCATGGTGCTCCCATTTGCTGAAGGGAACCTGCGCTCATCCGAGGTGCTACCACGCATGCGCGGACAAAAATTGGATACTCCACAGGTGCAACTTGCAGTAGCACCTGCCGCCTCGCCCGCTCGCCCCACCGTGAAAGCCACTTGGCACCCCATCACCTTCGGTACACGCTTGCCCGCAGGCATCACCCACTTCGAGGTGCTGCTGGACACGCGCCGTGTGTCCTTCGATGTGGCGCCGCGCGTGCAGAACGGCATCCCGCTGGTCGCCATCCGCCATGTGTTTGAGCAAGCAGGCGGCGAGCTGCGCTGGGACAATCAGCGCAAAGTCGCCACGGTGGTCTTGGACGAGCAGGTGATAACCTTTGATGTGCGTGGCAATCGTGTCCAGTTGAATGGCAGGGTGATACCCACGGATGCGCCTCTGCAGATTGTCAATGGGCGTGTGATGGTATCCGCCGTGCTGTTTGCCAAGGCACTGAATGCCCACGTCGCCTTTGACCCTGTAAACCGGCATTTGCACATCGTTCGAAATAGGGCTACTCGAAAAGCCGACGAGTAGGCTGAGCGCTGAAGTTGGCGGATGGCAAATGAAGCCCTCTTTCGTGGGCTAAAAAAGCCGACGCAGGGCAGCTTGGCTGGCTCAACAACGGCTTGAGCCGTTTACTTTGCCCCTGCATGCCTCCGCAAACAGTTGACTCCAGCCGATAATGTGATATAATAACATAATTTGCTACTTATCATTTTTGAGCGGGCGAGATTCCTCGCTGCGCTCGGAATGACAAGGCGTTTTATGCGGCAGTGAACCTGTCATTCCGAGCCGAAGGCGAGGAATCTCAGGCAGGTAGCAACTTGGGTTATAATAGAGGTGTGGAAGCGCACCATTCCACAACGGAACTGACGGGTGGTTCCTCTGGGAACCGGGATCCCACAGGGTCCTGCCAGTGAGAACACTGGCCCCGTCTCAAAACTTTTTAGGGCACGTAACGAAGCCCATATTCCCAGTAGCTTCCCTTAGCACCTACCCACAACGATGTTGGAAACGATACAAGTATATCCCAGATTCGCCCTTCTGTTTTTTGTCAGCATATCGTGCACACACCATCAAAACTGGTGTACCCCCTTGACATTTAGCCACGCTAAGGAGTATACTTATAGAAAATGGCGCAGGCGATATGGAGTGAGCGACAGCAGGGTGTGCAGGGCGAGGCACAACGCCCGCCACTGATTGTGATCATAGGGCAGCCGAATGTGGGCAAAAGCCTGCTCTTCCATCGGCTCACAGGACGCTATGTGACGGTTTCTAACTACCCAGGCACCACCGTCGAGGTCACACGCGGTCTGATGCATTACAACGGGCGCAGCTTTCTTGTGATCGATTCGCCCGGACTCTACTCGTTGAACCCGATTACAGAAGAGGAGCGAGTGGCACGGCGCATCCTGCTGCAGGAACGCCCCGATTTAGTGCTGCATGTGGTGGATGCGAAAAACTTGGCGCGCATGCTGCCCCTGACGCTGCAGCTGATTGAGCTGGGCATCCCGACGATTCTGGTGCTGAACATGATGGACGAACTGACGAAGGCGGGCTTGCAGCTTTCGATAGACGCCTTGCGCCAGCAGTTAGCTATCCCCGTTGTGCCGACGGTTTGCCTAACGGGACAAGGCATCTCAGAATTGAAGAGGTTGATTGATGAACAGCTCTCTCGCCGAAACGGCTCCGCTGCGGTATACGCCCGCGATTGAGCACGCCATCGCGGAGATAGCCTCGCTGCTGCGCGGCTCATATGCCCTGCGCGAGCGCACGCTGGCGTTGTTGCTCCTACAGAATGACCCCGAAATCTGGGAAGAGGTGCGCCTGCAGGAGACGCCTGCTACCTTCGAGCGCATCCGTGCCCTGTGTGAACGGCTACAGCAAGAGAGCGAGTTGCCCGTTGCGTGGCAGATCGAGCAACAGCGTCAGCAGTGGAGCCAGCAAATCGCTGCCCGCGTGCTGTCCCAGACAGCTGCACTTCCACAGCCACGCACGCTGGCTGACCGCATCGGCAGGCTCTGCATGAACCCTTGGACAGGCTTTCCTATCCTCGCTTTGGTGCTTTATTTTGGATTGTATCAATTTGTAGGCGTCTTTGGTGCGGGCACGGTTGTGGACTGGCTGGAAAACGGGCTTTTCGGGCAGTACATCAACCCCTTCGTGGAGCGGCTGGTGCGGGCGACAATCCCATGGCGATCGATTCAGGAGTTGCTGGTGGGTGAGTACGGGGTGTGGACACTGGGAGTGACCTACGCGATTGCGCTGATTCTGCCCATCGTGACTTTCTTCTTTCTGGTGTTTGCCGTGCTGGAGGATACGGGCTATCTGCCACGCCTGGCGATGCTGATCGACAGGGCATTCAAGTGGCTGGGGCTGAACGGGCGGGCAGTGATCCCCATCGTGCTGGGTTTCGGGTGCGACACGATGGCAACAGTCGTCACGCGCATTCTGGAGACTCGTCGGGAACGAATCCTGACCACCTTTTTGCTCACGCTGGCGATCCCTTGCTCCGCGCAGCTGGGTGTGGTGCTGGCGCTGCTGGCAGCGCATCCGAAGGGATTGCTGCTCTGGGCAGGGGTGCTTGTGGGGGTGTTCCTGCTGATTGGCTGGCTGGCGGCGCAGGTGCTGCCGGGCAATCCGACGCCATTCTATATGGAGTTGCCGCCGATGCGACTGCCCAGCCTCTCCAATGTGCTGCTCAAAACGCTAGCGCGTCTGCACTGGTACTTCATGGAGGTGTTCCCCCTCTTTCTGCTGGCGAGCGTGCTTATCTGGATTGGGCAGTTGATGGGGCTGTTCGGGCTGATTGTGCGCGGGATGGCGCCCGTGGTGCAGGCGCTGGGCTTGCCTGCTGATGCGGCGATCGCTTTTCTATTCGGCTTTTTCCGGCGGGATTATGGAGCCGCGGGGCTTTATCAACTTCAGGAGCAGGGCATGCTCACGGGCAACCAGCTGCTGGTTGCGGCGGTGGTGCTGACGCTGTTTGTGCCCTGTGTAGCGCAATTTCTGGTGACGATTAAGGAGCGTGGGCTGCGAGTGGCTCTTGTGATGTTTGTGTTGGCATTGGGCATTGCGTTGCTGACGGGGCTGTTGCTGGCGCACGCCCTGATGTGGCTGGGGGTGACGGTATGAGGGTCTGTGCCTTTTGCGGGCGTGAACTGACGCAGGAGGGTATCGAACGGGCGTGCAAGGGCTGCAGTGCGTTTGGCGGGTGTCGGCTGGTGAAGTGCCCCTCCTGTGGCTATGAGCAGCCCCAAGAGCCGCCGTGGATTAGGAAGCTTATCGAATGGGTACGGCACCGTCGGCAGGAGACGCCTCGATGATACCGCTGCCGAAGTTGCGCACGGGCGCACAGGCGCGGATTGTGCATATCGTGCATGATGCGGAAGGGCACTGGCGCAAACTCGCGGCGCTGGGCGTGATGCCTGGTGCCCTTGTGCGCCTCGTGCAGCGGTTCCCCACCTATGTGCTCCAGATCGGCTACTCCACAATCGCCATAGACCACCAGCTCGCTGCCCAGATCGAGGTGGAGCCATTGAATGAGAGCGAGGCATGAGAGGTCAGTTTCAAGTAGCGTCATCGTCGGCGGGGACGCCGACGCTACGCACAGGGCGTGCTTCTCGTCAGAGGGGACGCCGACGCTACGCTTCTCTGCGCCCCGACCCGTAGCGTCGGCGTCTCGCCGACGACGCTGCAATACTTGAAATCCCGATTGGCATTCTCCTGCTCTCTGTTCAGCGTCGTGGCTGCGCCCCGTGCGCCTGTTGCAACGCCTCGAAGATTGCCTCGATGCGGGCGTTGACCTCCTCATCGGTGAGTGTGCGCTCGGGATGGCGGAACACCAGCGAGAACGCAAGGCTCTGACTGCCTTCAGGCACGGGTGCTCCCGTGTAGCGGTCAAACAGTCGCACCGATTCGAGCCACTCGCCGCCTGCTGTGCGAATCGTTTCAAATAGATGCGCGGCTGGCACCTGCTGCGACACGATCACGGCAATATCGCGCAGTACAGGTGGCTGTGTCGGCAACGGGTGATAGCGCACCTCATGCGACGCCAACGCTTGCAGCCCCGCCATATCGAACTCTGCCAGATAGACTCGGCGGCGCAACTCGTACTGACGCTGCAGGGTCGGATGTAGCTCCCCCAGCCTGCCAAGCCATCGCCCATTCGCTACGACATCTGCCACGCGACCGGGATGGAAGCGCGGATCGGCTGACGACGCCACCTGTTCAAACCTTGCTTCGATGCCGAGCATCGCCAGCAGATGCTCCACGACCCCTTTGAGCGCATAGAAATCGGCTTCGCGCGGCTTACCCGTCCAGTGCGGGGCATGCAACGCGCCCGTCATCAAGATCCCCAATGCGAGCTGCTCGCGGCAGTCGCTCGGCGAATTGCCCATGTGAAACACGCGCCCGATCTCGAACAGGTGCAGGTCGGTGATGCCGTGCCGACAGTTGTAATCGGCAGCGAACACCAGCCCCGAAAGGATGGAGGAGCGCAGGTAGCGCAGCTCCTCGCTCATCGGGTTGCACAACGCCACGGGGGGCAGCAGTTGCATCGGGTTTTTCGGCTCCAGCGTGTGGCTCACCACCTCCTGCAGCCCAGCACTGAGCAGGATGAGGCGCACCCGCTCGGCAAAGGCGCCCTCGGGACTGTCCTTACCCTGGGTGGTGAACCCAGCGGGCGGCAATTCGGGAATGCGCTCATACCCCAGAATGCGCCCTACTTCCTCCACGAGATCCTCCTCACGCTTAAGGTCTTCGTAGCGGTAGAGGGGCACTTGGACGCGCCATGTACGCTCGCCCACTGCCTCAGGGCGCAGATTGAGCCGTTGGAGCACCTGTTCCGCCTCCCTCTCCTCAATCGGGAAGCCGAGCAGCTGCTCGGCGCGGGCAAGGCGCAGTGTGAGCGCGCGAGGCGGATACGGCTTGGGATAGACATCCAACACCCCAGGCACGGCTGCCACGCCCGTCCACTCCTCAATCAGCTCGCACACCCGATACTGGGCGACCAGCACCAGCGTCGGATCCACGAACCGCTCGAAGCGGTAGGACGATTCGGTGCGCATGCCCAGTTCCCGCGCTGTGCGCCGAATGGAGAGCGGATTGAAATGCGCCGACTCCATCAGGATATTGCGCGTGTGGGGCGTGACTTCGGTTTCGGCACCGCCCATAATGCCCGCGACGGCTACAGGGCGCACTGCGTCGCAAATCATCAGCATGGGCGGAGCAACCGCATGGTCGCGCCCATCCAGCGTGCGGATCTGCTCCCCTGCGCGTGCCTGACGCACCACAATCCGATGCTCCCTCAGCGTGTCCAGATCGAAAGCGTGCAGCGGCTG
>JBCNVA010000018.1:0-9157 GCA_039630445.1 Armatimonadota bacterium | reverse complement strand
CAGCTCGCCCATGCCCGAAAGGATCGTCTGTCCTGTTTCAGGGTCTGTAGAGAGTCGGAGAGTCGGATCTTCAGCAACGAGCCGCTGGAGCGCGGTGAGCAGTTTATCCTGATCGGCTTTGGTTTTGGGTTCAACAGCAAGAGAGATAACGGGTTCGGGGAACTGCGGCGGCTCCAGCAGGATGGGATGGCTCTGGTTGCAGAGGGTGTCGCCGGTGGTGGTCTGCTGGAAGCCAATTACGCCGATGATATCGCCTGCGAAGGCCTCGTCGATATCCTCACGGCGGTTCGCGTGCATCTGCAGCACGCGCCCGACTCGCTCACGCACATCCTTGGTCGCATTGTACACATACGACCCCTTGCTTAGGCTACCGGAATAGATGCGCACATAGGTCAGCTTGCCGACATAGGGATCGTTTTGGATCTTGAAGGCGAGGGCGCAGAGCGGCTCCGAGTCGGAAGGCTGGCGCCATATCTCAGCGTGCGTGTCGGGGTGGATGCCGCGCACCGCGCCGATGTCAATAGGCGACGGCAGGTAGTCGACCACTGCATCAAGCAGCAGCTGGATGCCCTTGTTTTTGTAGGCAGAGCCGCACAGCACAGGCACCAGCCTGAACGCCAGCGTGCCCTTGCGCAGGGCGGCTTTGATTTCTTCCGTGCTGATGGGCGCGCCCTCCAGGTACTTCTCCATCAGGTGGTCATCCATCTCGACGGCGGCTTCCACCATCTTTTCGCGCCACTCCTGCGCCTGCGCTTGCAGCTCAGCGGGAATGTCACGATACTCATATTGCGTGCCCATCTCGTCGAGCCAGTAGACCGCCTTCATCTCCACCAGATCGACCACGCCCTGGAAGAACTCCTCCTGCCCGATGGGGATCTGGATGGGGACGGCGTTCGTGTTGAGCCGTTCGCGGATGCGCTCCACCACGCGGAAGAAGTCGGCACCGACGCGATCCATCTTGTTGATGAAGGCGATGCGGGGCACGCGATAGCGGTTCGCCTGACGCCAGACCGTCTCCGATTGGGGTTGCACGCCGCCGACAGCGCAGAAGATGGCGATGGCTCCATCCAGCACCCGCAGTGAGCGCTCCACCTCCACGGTGAAGTCCACATGGCCGGGCGTGTCGATGATGTTGATGCGATGCCCTTTCCAGAAGCAGGTGGTGGCGGCGGAGGTGATGGTGATGCCGCGCTCCTGCTCCTGCTCCATCCAGTCCATCGTGGCGGAGCCTTCGTGCACCTCACCAACGCGGTGGATGCGCCCTGTGTAGTACAGGATGCGCTCGGTCGTGGTCGTCTTGCCCGCATCGATGTGGGCAGCGATCCCGATATTGCGCGTTTTCTCTAACGGATGCTGGCGAGCCATGGTTGCCCAAGCCTCCTCTTACCATCGGTAGTGAGCGAAGGCGCGGTTCGCCTCCGCCATTCGATGGGTGTCTTCGCGTTTTTTGTAAGCGGTGCCCGTGCGGTTATAGGCATCGATCAGCTCCTGTGCCAGTCGCTCTTCGGCAGGACGCCCTGCCTTTTTGCGCTGTACCGCCATTACAATCCAGCGGATGGCGAGCGAGCGCTGTCGGTCAGGGTTGACCTCGATAGGCACCTGATAGGTCTGTCCCCCGACACGGCGCGGGCGCACCTCCACCTGTGGCGCGACATTCTCGATTGCCTGCTGGAACACCTCCAGCGCTGGCTTGCCCGTTTTTTGCTCAATAATCTCCATCGCCTTATAAAAGATGCGTTCCGCAACCGCCTTCTTGCCGTTCTTCATCAGGCGGTTGATGAATTTGGTGACCAGCACGCTATCGTAAATCGGGTCAGGCGGTACCTGTCGCTTCGGCACGGGTCCCTTGCGTGGCATGGCATCTCACCTCTTACTTTTTGGCGGCTTTGGGGCGTTTGGAGCCGTATTTAGAACGCCCCTGCATGCGTCGATCCTGGTTGCGCGTGGTCGGCTGAATCTCGACACCAGCGCAATCGAGCGTGCCGCGAATGATATGGTAGCGCACGCCCGGCAGGTCTTTCACGCGCCCGCCGCGCACCAGCACCACCGAGTGTTCCTGCAGGTTGTGCCCGATGCCCGGGATGTAGGCGGTGATTTCGACGCCGTTGGTCAAGCGCACGCGCGCCACCTTGCGCAGGGCAGAGTTCGGCTTTTTGGGCGTCATGGTGCGCACGACCGTGCAGACGCCCCGCCGCTGCGGACAGCCCTGCAGCGCAGGCGACTTCGTTTTGCGTAGCTTCGGCTTCCGACCCTTGCGTATCAGCTGATTAATCGTCGGCATCCATTAGCCTCCTACAACCTGTAGCCTGGGGCCTCATGCCCACAACAGGTGGGCTACCTTTGGGGCTAACAAAATAGCCCCTCGCACACAGGGTGGAGGGGCTGTCTCGGCAATGCGCTCTTTGGCGCATTCAGCCGGGTTTCGGACACCTTTTGCGGTGTCCTCGCCTCCACAAAGCCCCATGTGCGTTCGCACGATGCTCTGTTCGGTTCATCGTTTTTTCCTATGAACCTCCCGGCACACGCCTGCCCAGCCCAGGCGCATGCCCGATGCCATATTATATCCAATCGCATGCAAAAAAGTCAAGAGGTCAGCCCATCAGGTGCAGGAATTCGGTGAAAAAGGGGCGACTATCCCACGGTCCGGGCGCCGCCTCCGGGTGAAATTGCAGCGTGATGAGCTTCAAATCGCGATGGCGAACCCCTTCAATAGTGCCGTCGTTCAGCTGGATATGGGTGACCTCCAGCCCCGTGCCCTCCAAACTCTCTGGCACGACGGCGTAGCCGTGATTGTGCGAGGTAATCGCCACCTGACCCGTCAGCAGGTTCTTGACAGGATGGTTGCAGCCCCGATGCCCGAATTTGAGCTTGTAGGTGCTGGCGCCAAGCGCGAGGCAGAGTAGCTGATGCCCCAGGCAGATGCCTGCGATGGGCTTTTTGCCAATCAGCTCGCGAATCGTTGCCACCACGCTGCCCAGCCGCGCCGGGTCGCCCGGACCAGGCGAAAGCAAAATCCCATCAGGGTTCAGCGCAAGGATCTCCTCTGCAGATGTGGTCGCGGGCAGGATGATCGAGCGCACGCCCAAGCTCGCCAGCCGTCGCGGAATGTTCCATTTGACGCCGCAGTCGAGAATCGCCACACGATAGCGGTAGCGGTCATCGGGCGCGCTCATCGGCTCCAGCCCGTCATAGCCCCATTTGTAGGGTGTCGGCGTGGTGACGCTGAACACGAAATCGCTTTCCTCATAGCGGGGAGTGCTTTGCAGCCGTTCAAGGGCGTCGGCGGGCGTCTCGTCAGTGGTGATAGTGCCCATCATCACGCCGCGCTCGCGGATTCGGCGAGTAATCGCGCGGGTGTCCACCCCCTCGATGCCCACGACGCCGTTCATCGCAAGGTAATCGTGTAGGGCGAAGCGTGCCCGCCAGTTCGAGGGCGAATCGCACGCCTCGCGCACCACAAAGCCCGCCACCTGCACGCGGAACGACTCCTGATCCTCCGGGTTCAGCCCGTAGTTGCCCACCAGCGGATAGGTCATCAGCACGATTTGCCCGGCGTAGGAGGGGTCGGTCAACACCTCCTGATAGCCCGTCATGCCCGTGTTGAACACCAGCTCGCCCGTGGTGTGTCCTTCCGCGCCGAGGGCTTCCCCCTCGTACCAGCTCCCGTCCTCCAGCACCAGATAGGCTCGCATCGGTTGGGGAAAGTATACCTGAGGAGCAGGTACAATCCCTTCGGGCGATGCAGGCAGAAGAGTACGGGCGGATGTTCCAGTTCGAGACCGACTACTGGTGGTTCGTGGGGCGGCGGCGGCTGGTGATGCGACTGCTACAGCCCTATTTATCGGAGGGTGAAGGCTGGATTTTGGATGCGGGTTGCGGCACGGGCGCGATGCTGTGTGAGTTGCAGGCGTTCGGGCAGGTGGTGGGGCTGGATGTGGAGGTGCTTGCGCTGCGCTATGCCCGTCAGCGAGGCGAGTTCCCGCTGGTGCAGGCGCGGCTGGAGGCGTTGCCGTTCCGTTCGGAAACCTTCCGCGCCGTCACTGCGCTCGATGTGCTGGAGCATCTACCTGATGAGCGCCCTGCGCTGAAGGAGTTGTGGCGTGTGTTGCAGCCGCGGGGCGTGCTGGTGATCACCGTGCCTGCTTATCGCTTCCTGTGGAGCAAGCACGATGTGGCGCTGCGTCACTACCGTCGCTACACGGCACGGGAGCTGGCACAGCGTTTACGCGAGGCGGGCTTTGAGGTGTGCAAGCTCTCATATGCCGTTACAATGCTGTTTGTGCCCATCTGGTTGTTTCGCTGGTGGGATCGGTTGCGTCGCACGCCGCCTGCTGCGACGCTGGTGCCCGTCAGCCCGTGGGTGAACCGCTGGCTAATTCGGCTACAAGAGTGGGAGGCAGGGCTGATCCAGCGCGTAAACTTGCCGTTCGGGGTCAGTCTCGTGGCAGTTGCGTGCAAGGTGAGTGGTGAGTAGCGGGTTTTTTAGCCGTTTTTATACTAATTGGCGTTTCGCGCGTCATAAACCCTCAAAGCGAGTTAACCCGCCCGCAGACAAACGAAACCCCACCTGCAGGAGGTTTTTTTAGCCAGCGAAGGCTGGCTTTGTTTGGATGGGCACGACTTTGGTCGACCAAGCTTACGGTGTTTGAAATCGCAATTGCTATTATAACCTAAGTTGTCACTTCCTTGAGATTCCTCGCCTTCGGCTCGGAATGACAAGTTCACTGCCACGTAAAACGCCTTGTCATTCCGAGCGAAGCGTTGTCATTCCGAGCGAAGCGAGGAATCTCGCCCGCTCAAAAAAGACAGATAGCAACTTAGGCTATGGATAAGGTGCTGGCGGATACGGACATCCCGTTAGAAATACTCAAGGGGCAACATATTCGGATGGTGAACTGGCGCGAGGGAACGGGTGAGTAAAAAGCAGGAAATGGGTTCAGAATGTCGAATCTGCACTTATATGCAGCACAGCCTCCTGATTGAGCAAACGGCGCAGCAGCTATGGCACACGATCCAGCAGGTGGTCTTGGAGCCGTTGGTCGAGGCGGACTTCCGACGCCACATAGACCCCCTCATCTAGAAGTTCTGCGAGCAGATTAGCCTCACCACGCCGCACATCCGTTCCGAGATGACCCTGGCATCGGGGCGGGCAGACGCCGTGTTCAACCGCTTTGTGATCGAGTACGAGCGTCCGGGCACTCTCACGGCGCGATTGGAGGATCGTGCCACCAAGAACGCCGTTGAGCAGCTGAAACGCTATATTAGCGACCTGGCTCGCCAATCGCGTCAGGATATCCACCGCGTAGGGGGTGTCGCCTTTGATGGCAAGTATATTGTGTTCGCGCGCTATGTGGACGGCGAATTCACGGTGGAGTCGCCACTCTCCGTCTGCCCCGAATCGCTGGAACGGATGCTCACCTGGCTTGCCGCGCTGGCATCGGGAATCGCGCTCATGCCCTGCCTATCGGCAGGAAGGTGCGCTTTAGGGCGTATACGAAAGCCGCCCTTGAGGAATCCATCGTCGTTGGCTGGGACGCCGACGCTACTACCAAGTGGCAGAGCAAACGCCGTGCGGTCGTGGGCGCGACGCCGACGCTACTAATGCACCCGGCTTCGCGTCGGCGAGACACCGACGCTACTAATGCGCCCTGTGTAGCGTCGGCGTCCCCGCCGACGATGACAGCACTTGAAATGGCAATTGGTATTACAGCAGGGGTGCCAGGGCAACCCCGTTAGAAGTTGCCCTGGATGAACTCGGCAATCGCGTTCGGCGTGTTGGGGTCGAACCCCACCACATCGAGCATGCCCGCGTCGCTCGGGTCAGCGATGCTGAACGGGTTCACCAGCATGCCCACCACAACCAGTCGTGCCGGGATGCCCCGCGCCTCGCGGTAGCTCCACAGCGCCTCTGCTGGATGCACATCGCCATACCAGGTCTCCGAGTCGGTGTAGATGACGAACGCATCGGCATCTATCTTGCGCCGCAGCGCCCAGAGCATCGGCAGGGCGCAGTCGGTCGCGCCGAATGGCAGGTTGTCCAGATACTCAATCGCCTCCTCCAGCCGCATCTCCGGGTGCAGCTTCAGGGGCATCAGCGTGTGGGCGAAGCCAACCACCTGCGCCTGCGGCTCGGTGTTCAGCGTGACCAGCGCGAGAGCTGCGCTGGCGGCGCGCGGGGTCAGCCCCACCACACCACCCACATGACCCCAGCTCATCGAACCAGAGATGTCCAGCGCCAGCACGATGCGCTTGTCCGTCGGCGCGACATTTTCGAAGGTGCGGTAGAACGCCTTATTCAAGGCGTTCACAATCGCCTGCACAGGCATCCACGCGCCGCGTCCGCGTGCGCCATGCCCGCGCTCGTAGGTCACCAGCGCGGCAAGCACCTGCAGCGGATGCACCCGCGCCTGGCGCAGCCGCTCACGATTCGTGAGCTGCGTCACGACGAAGTGGGTGGCTGCACTTCCCTTCTGCAACAGCCCCACGCGCGTCATCGTCGCCAGGTTGCGAATCATAGCGGTCATGGGCATCGCGGGCAGCAGCGCATCCCACACCGCCGCATGAGTCAGCAGGTGGGTGGGTACAACCTCACGCGGCAGCGCATGCTCATGAATAAGGCGCACCGCTGTCTCCAGCGGCAGGTCTGGCTGATTCAGCCGCTCGACCGCCTCCAGCGCCAACCTCCGCGGGCAGCTCGGGTGCGACCTCGCGCGTGAGGATGTAGCGGTACAGCGCGTTGCGCGCCGGCGTGTCTGCTTTCGGGTGCGCCAGGCGCAGCAGGTCGCGATGCGCCCAACCATAACGCTGGCGATACTTGACAACCTGATAGGCGAGATCACGCAGTTCCCGCGCCTGATACCAGTGCGCAACGGCACGGCGCAGCCGACGCCCCCAACCGCGCAGCTGAGTTGCATAGTCCACAAAGGTGAACAGGTGCGTTCCCGTGCGCACAATCCGCGGCAGCACCTGCAGCGCAAGCGTGCGGATCTCTGCCGAATCCACGGCAAACGCCAGCGCCAGCGTGAACAGGGCTGGGTCGTTCTTATACGCACGCCCCTGCTCGCTAATCTCGGCGGTACGCTCCAGCACATAAGCTGGCTCGCGCTCCAGCAGCTCCAGCACCGCCCGTACATTATCGAGTGTCAGGCGCCGCTCCGACACATAGTAAGTGCCGCCCTCCGTTCCGAGAATGAGGAACCTGTCCAGCTGCTGGCGCGGCTCCAGCGGGTAGGCGAAGCCCCCCGCATAGTTGCGCGTCTGTCCGGGCAGCGCGACGCGCTGCGTGCGCGAAAGGATCCTTGGAATTCGCATGGATACTCACTCCCCTGATGATGTTTTAGGCGAGCGGCGGGTGGGGGTGTCGAACCCCCCGCTTGCCCGTAGGCATGAGCGTTCCGATAACCATCCCCATCCGACCCTGCGGATAAGGTAGCGGTGACGGTCGAGTCGCGTTAAAAGCGATAACCGTCAGCCTTCGACCCGCTGGATAAGTAAGCGGAGACGGCAATCCCGCCGGCTCGCCCCCGCGCAAAAGCGCGGGATAGGTAATTTTAACGGCAAAACGCCCGAAAAAGTTCCTGGGCGTGCGCAGGCAGGTATCCTATACCTGTATGAAGGGGTCGGTAAGGTGTCGCGCCTCAGTAGAAAGGGTGCTGGAGCAGCTTGAGCGAGAAGCACCACGCGTGCCGCTGCTGGCGCTGGGGCAGACCGTGTTCTGGGATGAACCGACCAAAAGCGTCCTCCTGCTGCTGATGGAGGCATGCGGGCGCGTGCGCCCCTTCTTTCTCGGCGTGCATGACACCGATTACTTCGCTCGCCTGCATGCGCGGGAGTGGCGCGTGGCAAGTAGCGAGTGGCGCGGCGATGGATACGCCCTCCTACCGCATAATGACTACTCCACTCGCGCGTTGTGGTCCTCGGCAGGCGAAATCTCCTGCCTGTTTGGGAGCGAGCAGATCCCCACTCGCGCCCGCTATCGGGCGGCGGGGGCACAGCTGGAGAAGGTGGCGCAGCGTCACCCAGCAGGGCGCACCGCCTTTCTGGATGCGATCACGGAAGCGTGGGGCTGGCGCGGGCTGGTCGCCACCGAGCAAGCGCCGCGCCCCGTGTGCGAGATACCTGTGCAGGAGATACTGCCCGCGCTGGACGCCCTGTTGCAGTGGGGGTTTGAGCGGACGCTGCAGTGCCTGGCAGACCCTGTTCAACACGAGCGCGCCCGCCAGCGTGCCGAGATGATTCGCCAGCGGGTACACGAACTGGCAGCGCTCGCGGACGGAACCGACGCGCTCTCTTTGGCGGACCTCTATCGCTATCTCCATCGTGACTTTCTGGTGTGGCTGATCGGGCGTGTGCCCGAAATAGTAGGCTTCACGCGCACGACGGAACTGCTCCGCTTTACACCCAAAACGGCTTGCTTGCCGCGCTTCCAGCTGCTGCAACACTTTTTAGACCCCCGCACGCGCCCTGTGTGCGAGCGCGCCTATAATGAGGCAGTGGCGGACACCGAAATCTACACCCTCGACGAGTTCGGTGAGGGGGCGTTGCCGTTCGACCTGCTCATTCCGGGGCGCGGGCGCGGCACGCTGCTACTTACGGAACGCTACCTCACCGTGCTAACCCCTGAGCCAATCGTGTTGCGCCTGAAACAGCCCATCAAGACGGTGGATGCGCTGGCGGAGCTAATCACCAGGGAGTTTGGAGACCGCTGCACGCTGATTGGCAAGGCGCTGACGCTGGTGCCGATGCTGGCGCACGAATTCATCTTTGTGTTCAATGAGCGCGGTTCACCCTATCTCGGGCAAAGCGTGCGCATGCTCCAGCGCATGCGGCAAGAAGGGATCGATATCCAGATGTATCCTCTCCTGCGAATACGGTATGCCACTTGGGATTCTATCGGTGCAGAGTGCGTGCAGCTGTGCCTGCCCGATCACCTGGCAGCGGCGTTTGGCGAGCGTGAACTCTGCTCCGATCAGTTTGCCAAACGCTGGCGCGCGGTGGTGCAGGTACAGCAACGGCTTCTACAGGAACTGGGGAAGTGTCGCAGCCCGCGCGCCCTGATGCGTTTTCTTGCCCAGTGGCAAGGTGACCAATGGCGTGCCAAAGCTGAGGAGTATGAGCAACTCCGCGCGCGGCTCCAACAGGTGCGCGAGCAAGCGGA
>JBCNVA010000179.1:0-2690 GCA_039630445.1 Armatimonadota bacterium | reverse complement strand
GGCGCCAGGAGCTCGAAAATCAGTCCCAGACGCATCGCCACATAATCCCAAATCCCGATCTCAACCCCCCGGTGTCGACGCTCCAGCGGATAAAGGCGCCAGAAAATCAGTCCAAACTCCCCCAGAAGCAACCCCATCGCCACAAGAATCAAGCCCGCCCACACAGGCTCAGAGTAAGCCCCTCCCAGCGAGAACACACCAAATGCTGCCGTGGCTTTCACGCTCACCGAGACCAGAAAAAGTCGCTTAATCGCACGCAAAGCGCGCCCGAAAGAACGCTCGCCAGCAGAGAGGGAACTCACCAGCCGCAGCCCCAGCGCCGCCACCAGAACACTGCTTCCAATCCATAGCCAGCACAGCACAGGGGAATTATCGGCAAAGAGAGGGACGCATTAAAGTGGTGGGCCCGGCAGGATTCGAACCTGCAACCAAGCGGTTATGAGCCGCCTGCTCTACCGTTGAGCTACGGGCCCCTATGGGCATCTGTATTATACCCTATCGTCGGCGCACCTGCTGATGGATGAGGCGCGCGGCACGTCGTCCCCGTCTCTGCACCACCGTTCATAGATGAGGCGCTACTGCATCTCGGCGACCTCGGGGTGCTTGCTAAAGAAGCGTTTGAGTGCGGGCCAGACATCCTCTTTTGAGGTGATTTTGACGATCACCACGCGCGGGTCATCGCCAAAGGCTTCGGTCAGCGACTGCCCCAGCGGTGCCAGCCCACCCGACTGACCCCAGAGGTCGTTGGCGATTTCGCCATAACCCACCAGGTTGGAGTACTCCACCAGGCGGCGCATGTATTCGACCACCTCGTGGTCGCCCCAGTTGTAGCCATCGGAGAACATGAAGGGATAGATGTTCCACTCGCGCGGATTGTAGCGCTTCTCGATGATGTCGAGCGCGAGTTTGTAAGCGGCGGAGAGGCGCGTGCCGCCCGAATCGCCCGCTGCAAAGAAGGCATGTTCATCCACCTCTTTTGCCTCCGTGTGACAGGTGATGAACACAATCTCGGTGGCAGTGTATTTGGTGCGCAGGAAGCGCACCATCCAGTAATAGAAACTGCGGGCGATATAGGCTTCGAACTCGCCCATACTGCCCGACACATCGCGCATGGCAATCACCACGGCGTTGCGCTGCTTTTCGGGCACAATCTCCCAGCTTTTGAAGCGTTTGTCCTCGTCACGGATCTCCCAGCCCGGGCGCCCCTCGCGTGCGTTACGCTTCCACGCCTCAATCAGGGTGCGTCGCTTGTCCAGATTCGCCGCAGGTCCACGCCGCGCGATGGTGTCGAAGCGCACCTGGTCAGCGAGGATGTCCTTCGTGCCCTTCTCGCGCAGGTTGGGCAGGTGGAGGTCTTCGAACACCATCTGCACCAGCTCTTCGATGGTGAACTCCGCCTCGTAAAAGTCGATGCCAGGTTCTGTACCCGCCTGCTTGCCTGCGCCCTGACCGGGCTGCCCAGAGCGCCCGATTACATCGCCGGGCTGGCTGCCCCCCTCACCCTGTCCTACACCCTTTTTGCCATGCGGGTCGAAGCGAATATGAGGCAGCTCCAGCCCACGAATGGGGATTTTGACGATTTTGCCATCTTCTGCCGTGATGATATCTTGCTGGGCAATAATCTCACCCAGATTTTGCCGAATGACCTCTTTGACCTTCTCGTTATGGCGCAGCCGATCCTTCTCCGCGCGGCGGTACAGATCCCACGAGTCGGTCGAAAGCCAGAATCCCTGTGTGCGCTCTTGCATGGCGATGCCCCCTATTAAGAGTACCCATTCGGATGGTCAAAGGTTTCCCCCAAGTTCCCATTATCGGCTTGCGAGGGAGATTCAAGCAGGTGTTTTATCCTTTCAGAACCTGATTAGGGGTTAGCGTCAGGTCAGGGATGACCGTGCTCCGGATAGGCTCATCCCCCACAAACGATTGCGATTGCCAGCCTGCCTCCGTGCGCACTAACACCAACACTTGATGTAAAGGCAACCCCACCAACCACACCTCCTGCACCCCCAATTGGTGATAATCCGCCAACTTACTGTTGAGCGCCTCCAGCTCATCCGCGGGGGAAAGCACTTCCACCACGAGGTCGGGGGCGAACTCGATGCGAGGTGCGCTCTCCAACGCTTCCAGCGATTCTACGCGCTCGGCACGGATAAAGACAAGATCGGGCTGGCGCACACGCAACGGCTCCCGCTGAATCACCACATCTATTGGCGAGAGGATGACATAGCCTTTCTGACGGGCTTCAATCTCGGTGACTATTCGGTGATGCAGTCGTCCTACGGTTCGCTGGTGGCGTACGGTGGGTGCAGGCATTTCGTAAACCTCCCCATCGATAATCTCCTGGCGCGTGTTGGAAGGAGGCAGCTGCACAAACTGCTCCCAAGTGAGCCGCTGCGTGCGCTCCACCACATCGGCAACCGCCATCTCCATCGCCTCCATCGGAATTATACCAAACCCGACTTGCCACTATCTGAGATTCCTCGCCTTCGGCTCGGAATGACAAGTTCACTGCCGCATAAAACGCCCTGTTGCTACCGTGTAAAATGCCATGTCATTCCGAGCGGAGCGTTGTCATTCCGAGCGAAGCGAGGAACCTCACCTACTCAAAAATGTTGGGTTATACCAAAGATTTTGCACTAACCGCCCCAGTTGCGCGGCAGAAAGAGTTGGATATAGCGCTGAATAGCGTA
>JBCNVA010000178.1:0-37532 GCA_039630445.1 Armatimonadota bacterium | reverse complement strand
CCACGATGCCTCATTGCTTATTGACCTCCTCGTTGGGTTTAATTCTACCCATTGGTCACGATTCCTGCTTTTTGGGTTCCCAGCCTGCCAGAATCTGGCAGGCTGGGTGGAAATTAGCAACTGGTGCCGAAAGCGAATAGCACGGTCAGCAGGTCAGCATCGTCCACCACACCATCTTTGTTGATGTCCTCTGGTAGGTTGGAACCTGACTGCCCAAAGGCGAACAGCACCGCCAGCAGGTCAGCGTCGTCCACAACACAGTCGCCGTTCACATCAGAGGGCAGCCAGCGGCTATAGATGTTCACATTGACCGTGTAGGTGCGGGCGCAGGTGGGGATGGGACCGCCTGTATTGCAATCGCCCCCCTGCATCAGCAGCCCGTTGAAGCCCATGTAGTTCTCGTTCTCGTCGTTGCTCGGATCGTTGTCCACCACAGGCGTCAGCGCCAGGTTCACATTGCAGCTAAAGCAGTTGTAGGGATCTGGTCGGCAGCTCACCTCCGAAATCTGCATGGTGAAATCGCCGTATACCTCGGTCAGCTTGAACCATGTGTTTACACCACCGGCAATGAAGGTGCAGTGCGGTGGGTTGAAGGTTCTGCGGGCAGTCCAGCGAACCTTGTCGGGACCAACAGGCGTGCCGATGAAGTTCACCAGCTCAGTGGATTGGATCGTATTAACAATCTCGTTGACGGTCGCCTGAAAGTCGAGCTTAATCCCGTCGCCGTTCAGGTCGGTCAGGTTCTTGCAGAAGGGCGCTTGATCGCCAAGGCCACCACTAAACGCGGGAATGTTGCACGCTACACCGACGCGGATCCAGTAGGGTGAGTTGTTAAGACGGAAGGAGATGCGCCCCGCCTGCTCCAGTTTCTGCACAGGCGTCTGCGCCATTGCTATGCTGGCAATCGCCGTTGCGACGCTCATTATCCCAAGCCACTTCGCCTTTCTCATCATCGCTCTGTACCTCCGTTAGAAAGATGCTCTATTATAGCACATCTGGGAAGCGTCTGTCAAGGGGGATTCGAAAATTCGTCCCTCTACTCGGCAGCGAGCGCCATCCCAATCGCCTCGCGGGCGTGGCGGATGGGGAAGGTGCTGAGCGGAAGCTTTTCGCGCGGGCGTTGCAGGTTGCTTTTGGGCACGAGGGCGTACTGGAAGCCCATGCGGGCGGCTTCGCGCAATCGTGCCTCCATGCGGGGCACACCCCGCACCTCACCTCCCAGCCCTACCTCGCCAAACACCACCAGGTCGGGACGCAGCGGCTTGTCGCGCATCGCCGACGCTACCGCCACCAGCACCGCCAGATCTGCTGCTGGCTCCTGGATGCGCACGCCACCCGCCACATTCACGAACACATCGTGCGAAATCATGCGGTAGCCCAGTCGCTTTTCCAGCACTGCCAGCACGAGGCTCACCCGCTCGTAGGGCAACCCTGTGATGACCCGCCGCGG
Organism: Armatimonadota bacterium; assembly: GCA_039630445.1. Lineage (GTDB taxonomy): Bacteria > Armatimonadota > Fimbriimonadia > Fimbriimonadales > GBS-DC > HRBIN15. The sequence continues at coordinate 36,082 of JBCNVA010000178.1, read as the reverse complement.
CGTGTTCAGGAACGAGGGCGTGGTCAACGCCTGGATCTCCATCAGCAAGGCGCGGCTGCCCTCCAGTGCGGGGAACACCACCGAGCCGGGCGCGTCCGCCGCGCGCTCCGCCAGCAGTCGCTCCGAAGGGTTTGGCACAGGCACTAACCCTTCCGCTCGCAGGTCGAACACCCCTATCTCGTCCGTTGCACCAAATCGGTTCTTGGTCGCCCTCAGGATACGGAACGCACCCTGCGGCTCGCCCTCAAAGTACAGCACCGTATCAACCAGATGCTCCAGCACCTTGGGACCCGCAATCGCGCCTTCTTTCGTTACATGCCCGATGAGAAATAGGGTGATCTCGTGCGCTTTGGCGAGCTGCTGCAGCGCACTGGCACAGGTGCGAATTTGCGACACGGTGCCGGGCACTGCCTCAATCGCGGGTGTGTAGAGGGTCTGAATCGAGTCGATGATAGCCGCAAGGGGCGGCTCGCTTTCCAGCAGGGCAAGAATGCTTTCCAGTTCGGTGCCCGCTGCCACCTTCAGGTTCGGGTGTTCCGCCTTGAGGCGCTGGGCACGCAGGCGCAGTTGGCGGATCGATTCCTCGCCCGTGATGTAAAGCACGATCCCATGTTGCGCCAGCCGATGCGCAATCTGCAGCATCAGGGTGCTTTTGCCCACACCCGGCTCACCCCCAATCAGCACAAGTGCGCCGCGCACAATACCGCCCCCCATGACGCGGTCGAACTCGCTCAGCCCAGTGGGAAGGTATACCTCGGTTTCCTCAGGCAGCGCCGTGATAGGCTGGGCAAGCAGCGGTTTCACTGCGGTTTGCCCACCGCGCCTGGCAGCGCGTTCCACCGCGCCAACCACCTCCTCCTGAAGAGTGTTCCACTCGCCGCATTCGGGGCAGCGTCCTACCCAGCGGGGCGCAGTGTATCCGCAGCTCACACAAACATATTGAGTACGCGCTTTTGGCATCGGCTAACATCGATAAGTATACCTAAGCATGCGCTTTCAGCAGCCCTGCAGGGTACAATCTCTTTGGAGGCATACGGACGATGAAACTGCCAAAGCTATCCAGTGGACAGATGCGCCAGTTGATGGAAGAGGCGCAGCGGATGCTCGCAGAGGCGCAACAGTTCGAGCAGGAAATGGAGCAGCTGGAGGTGCAAGCGACGGCGGGCGGCGGCGTGGTCAAAGCGACTGTGAACGGAAAGGGCATGCTGATGCGCCTTGAAATCGCCCGCGAAGTGATTGATCCAGACGACCCCGAGATGCTGCAGGATTTGGTGGTGAGCGCGGTGCGCGAAGCGCAGAATCAGGCGGAGGCGATCCGCGCCCAGCGGATGGAGCAGCTCACGGGCGGGCTGGGCGGGCTTGGTGGATTGGGGTTGCCCTTCTAACGATGGCGCTTTTCCCCCCTTCTCTAAGGCAACTGATTATGCTGCTGGAGCGGTTGCCCGGAATTGGACCCCGCTCGGCGCAGCGACTCGCGCTCTATCTGCTCCGCCGCCCTGTTGAGGAGATTGAGCAGCTTGCCAGCACGCTGCTGGAGGCGCGTCACCGGGTGCGCCTGTGTGAGCAGTGCTTCTTTCTCAGCGAGCAAGCCCTGTGCGAAATCTGCCAGGACCCAACGCGCGACGAGAGCCTGCTGTGCGTGGTGGCAGACCCGCGCGATGTGGTCTCGCTGGAGCGATTGGAGCAGTATCGCGGGCGCTATCATGTGCTGCATGGGCTGATCTCACCTGCGGAAGGTGTCCAGCCCGAAGATCTAAAGATTCGCGAGCTAATAGAGCGCGTGCAGGCGCAGCCACCGCAAGAGGTGATTTTGGCAACGCCCCCCACGGTGGAGGGCGATGCGACCGCGCTCTACATCGCCCGCCTGCTCAAGCCGATGGGCATCCGCACGACGCGCATCGCCTACGGCATGCCTGTTGGGGGCGAGTTGGATTACGCCGACGCTGCCACCCTTGGCTACGCCCTCAGCGGCAGGCGCGAAATCTAAGTTAGCAAATGGAGGTGCAGCATGAATCTTGCAAATCGCCTGGCACACTATGCAACAGCATTACGCTATGAGCAGTTGCCGCCAGAAGCGGTGCATGAGGCGAAACGGCGATGGATCGACTCGATCGCCTGCGCGTTTGGCGCATGGCGCAGTGAAACGGCGGAGATTGTGCGCCGCGTCGCGATGCAAGTGAGCAGCCCCTATGGGGCGACGATTCTTGGCACGCGCCACAAAGCCTCCCCCGATTGGGCGGCTTTTGCTAATGGGCTGCTTATCCGCTACCTGGACTACAACGACACCTATCTCTCCAGGGAGCCAGCGCATCCCAGCGACAATCTGGCGGCGGTGTGGGCAGTCGCAGAAGCAGAAGGCACCGATGGCAAAGAGGCGATCCTGGCGACGGTGCTGGCATACGAGATTCAGTGCCGGCTGTGCGACGCGGCGAGCCTGCGGGCGCGCGGCTGGGATCATGTGAACTACGGGCTATTCTCAGCGTCTGCTGCTGCCGCACGCCTGATGGGGCTTTCGCCTGAGGCGACGCGCCATGCGATGAGCATCGCGGGCGTTTCGGGGCTGGCGATGCGCCAGACGCGCGTGGGCGAACTCTCCATGTGGAAAGGTTGCGCCTTCGCCAACGCCAGCCGACACGCCGTTTTCGCCAGCTGGCTCGCCAAGCACGGCTTGACGGGTCCTTCCGAAATCTTTGAGGGCAAGATGGGCTTTATGAAGCAGGTTTCAGGCGAGTTCACACTAGGCGCACTGGGTGGTGAGGAAGGACGCCCCTTTATGATTAACGAGACTTACATCAAATATTTCCCCGTGGAGTACCATGCGCAGAGCGCGGTCTGGGCAGCCCTCGCCTTGCGTGAGCAGTTGGGGGGCAACCTTTCCGCTGTGGAGGCAGTAGAAATTGACACTTTTGAGGCAAGCTACTCGATTATTGGCAGTGAGCCTGAGAAATGGGCGCCGAAAAGCCGCGAGACTGCCGACCACAGCCTGCCCTATATTGTGGGCGTCACGCTGATGGATGGCAAGGTGGACCTAGACTCGTTCGAGGAGTCGCGCTACACTGATCCAGAGCTGCTCGCCTTTGTGCGCAAGATCCAAGTGCGCCACGATCCTGCACTGGATGCAGGCTATCCAGCAGGCATTCCGAACCGTATCACGCTCCGTCTGCGCGATGGGCGCACACTGACCGAGGAGAGCACCTTCCCGCGGGGACACGCGCGCAACCCGATGAGTGACGAGGAGGTGGAGGCGAAGTTCCGTCGCTTGACGGAATGGGCGTTCTCGCCCGCGCGCCAGGACGAGATTTTACACTTCCTATGGAACCTGGAGACACAACCCCACCTCCGCCCGTTGATGGAGATGCTGCAGGTGGAGTAGTACTAAATTACGAGTTGCTATCCGCTGTTTTTGAGCGGGCGAGATTCCTCGCTTCGCTCGGAATGACAGGGCGTTTTTATGCGGCAGGGAACCTGTCATTCCGAGCCGAAGGCGAGGAATCTCAGATAGGTAGCAACTTAGGTTATATTATTCTTGGGAGGTACCTCGCCCCAGATGTAGTAGCTCCGACTCGGCGGGTGTTCCGATCTCCTGCATCGCCTGTTCGAAGGCGCGTAGCTGCTGGCGCAGGGGTTCCAGCAGGCGGTCAGTGGAGATTTGGGAGGCAGCGGGCGCGCTCATGCTGCCCAGCCGAATGGTCTCTACCAGCAGGCTCTCTAGCCCCGCCACGATGATGCTCATCTCGGTCTCTAACTGGTGCAGGGTGCGCTCCAGCTGGCGGAAGCTGGCAAGTTCGCGTGCCTTCTGCCGATAGGCGTAGATGAGGCGTTCCTCCAGTGCGGCGTCACGATTGCGCTCCAGTTTGCGCCCCAGTTGCTGCACCTCACGCTCCAGCTTGATGCGGTAGGCACGCCAGACCCACTCGGTGCGGTCGATGCGCCCTGTGGCGAAGGGGAAGCCCTCGCCAAAGAACTCGATACCCGCACGCAGATGATCCACCCAGCTCAGCCCGCGACGCGCCTCCTTGAGAATCTGCAGGCGCAATTGAGTGGCGCGGTGGCGCAGGTCAGCGTCCTTGCGTAAAATTTCATCCAGTTCAGGGTAGCTGCTTTTGACCCCCGTGAGGCGGCAGAGGTTCTGGCGCAGCTGCTGGGCTAACTGGCGCAGGCGCAGATGCTCGCGCCGATAGTGGGGTAGCATCAGGGGCAGCCGGTTCTGACGATAATACTGGATCAGCCCACCCACCAACGCGCCTCCCACGACCAATCCACCGATCACCAGGGCAGTTTGCGTCAGCCCCGGCTCACCGGGCAGAAATAGCTGGGCAATCAGCCATCCTGCCGATGCGAACACCCCCACCGCTGCACCAATCAGCATTCCCAAACCGATTCGCCACATCGCTGAACCCTCGCTTCGCCCACGCCATGGAGAATCTTACCCGTTTACAGGCAGGAACTGGGGCTTTCAAAAACGAACCATTTGACTACCCATGCGTCGCCACTTGCCGTCTTGCCTCGTGGTAGTCGGTCTGCTGTTGCTGGGAGCATATCTCCTGAGCTACTTCTGGTTGCGCCCGCCCCACATAGAGATCCCACCGCGTCGCTATCCACCCGATAATGCCTATGAGTATTACAAATTTCTTGCAGACTCGGTGTGGAACCTAAGCAGGGCTGATCCCCAGCTTCGCAGCTTGTTGAACTTCGGGAGCGGTGTGAGCACCGACCCAGCAAAGTACGCCTATCTCCGGCAAGGGTATGAACCGATTCTAAGGGAATATCGTCGCCATCTGGACAAGCCAAGCGTGGTTGTGCTGAGATATGATCTTGATTATCGCTCGCACGAGCTGGCAGGTTTTCGGGAAATAATACGTATTGAGCGTGCGCTCATGGATTACGAGCTGCGCCACGGGAGTATCCAACAAGCGTTGGAACGATTTGATTCGGTCGTGCGGTTCAGCCAACAGATTCGGAATGAGGGCAGTCTGATTCACTTTCTGACGGGGTATGCGCAAATCATGATGGTTGCTGTGCCAGTGGCGCAGCATTTGCCAACCTTCGATCAGGCTGCGCTGGAACGGGTGCTTGCCACCTGTCGCCGCTATGAGCAGGAGCGCGTGCCCCTTGCAGAGGTGATGCGCACAGAGTACTATCAGGGCGTTGCAGCCTTCAAGCAGCTACGAGAAGGTCGCTATCACCCTAACCCAGTGGATCGGCAAACAGGGTTTAGCAAGATAGTCGGCATCATGCGCATCCCTCTCCTGCGGGACGCTATCTATGCCTCTGGGCTGAGAGAGTATGACCGCTACATGCAGCGAGCGATTGCTGAGATAGAAAAGCCGCACTGGCAGCGTAAGCCTATCCCAGCACCAGAGATGCATGGGTTAGGAGGAAAGCTTGCTACGATAATGATACCAGAGTTCGACCAATTAGCCAGAGTAGAGGCGATAGAGCAGACTCGGATGCGACTGCTGGGTTGCGCCGCGGCAATCCGCCTGCATAAACTCCGTACGGGGCGCTACCCAGCACGACTGGAGGAACTGGGGCTGGGCGAAATGATCCTTGATCCCTTCACGGGTCAGCCGTTCCACTATAAAGTAGACTCGCGCAAGGGCTTTTTGCTCTATTCGGTAGGCACGGATCAAAAAGATGACGGCGGCTGGCGCGCGATGGAAGGGAAACTTGAGAGGGGCGATATAGGCGTTATTCCCTACAGTCCGCGACGGAATGCTCGTGGCTCCATAAGAGCCGTGCCGCTGGGCGCTCCCCTGTGGCTACGATGAACCCAAAAAAAAGAGCGAGCGATCACAAGGCAGGCAGGGCGATAAGCAGGTCGGCGTAGGCTCGGACGCGCTGCACAAGGGCACGCCACTCGGCACCACCAAAGCGCCCCATACCCCACAACAGCGCGACCCAGCCACCAGGCAGCTCGCGTATCTCACCTGGCGAAAGAGTCAGCTCCAACGGAACCCACAGGTCAGGGTGTTGCCAGCCCTGCTCGTCCTTAAAAAAGCGACAACGCCAGCCGAGAGGGTCTAACGGCATTGCGCCATAGAAGCGGTTCGCCTTCGCGTCCTCCCACACGCCCGCGTTCAGATAGTAATTCGGCACACCACCTGGCTCATCATCGGCACTATCGCCTCCCAATTGGCTCTCTGGATAGTGATAGATCCCCCTTACCTTCATCGGGCGCGTGCCCCGATTCTGCAGGCGCAGCCAGCGCACCAGCAGCAAGCCGTTCATCAGCATAAATTCCCATTCGATGGCAAACGGCACATCCTGGGAACCCGATTCGGGGGTATGGATGAGCCAGCCGCGCCCGTAGGGGATGGTCTCCACGGTGACAAACTCGATCTCGTGGGCATTCGGTGCAAGCCAGCGGTTCTCCCCATTCGCCTGCCACAGCAGCACGGTGTAGCGTCCGAATCGCTCGCCCTGCCAGCGCAGCTCGCTAATCGGCGCGCGATGCGCAGAAAAGCGTAGCGCAAGGGGTTGTTGGGGGCTGAAATCCACATAGAAAGCCTCGGCGATGTTGGTGTGTGATGAGGGGCGCGGTGTCAAGGGGCGAGCCGCCTCAAAGTGCAGCGTGAACTCGCGCCGTTCCCGAGGTCTCAGGTTCTCCAGGTAGAGCCAGCACCGCTCCCTGTGCAGCGGCTCAACAGTGATCCGAACAGGCTTGCCCTCGTGCGTGGTGCAGCGGTATGCGCCGCGCCAGCGCTTCGGGGCGTTGGGTGGCAGGTCGATGCAGACCCAGCCTGTGAAGGGCTGCTCGCCCCGATGGAAAACGGCAACAGGCAGGCGCATCGCCTCCTCGCGAATGAGGGGCTTGCCACGCGGGCGCATCGTGCGCTCTGCTGGCTGCGGACTGCGCTCCCAGAACCGCTTCGAGCCACTGTGAATGGCATATGCCCGACGATGCACCTCAGTCGCCACTTGCACCAGCTCTTTGTAAGGCACGCCCTGCTCGTTGACTAATCCGTAGTTGCTATCCTCAGGGAAGGTGCGGCTGATGCCGAGCGCTGGCTGATCTACCCACATAAAGAAGTTGGAACCGACCACAAAGGGCAGCGAGAGGGCAGCTGTCTGGAAAATGCGGAAGCACTGAGCGCGTTGTGCCTGCGTGTCGACGCGCATGCCAGCCCCATGCTTACAAGGCAGTCCGCTATCCAGCGCAGGGAAGCTCCATTCGGTAATCATCAGCGGGCGGCGGCTCTCCCTGTGCCAGCGACGCAACAGCTCTTCCCAGTCCAGCACGCGCTCCCTGCGCAGGTCAATACGCGGATAGGTGTTGACGCTCAGCACCTCGCAATATTTGCCCGCAATATCCCAAACAGGAGGCGCGTTCCCTGCAAAGCGGCAGCCCAGAATGAGGTGGTTCGGGTCATGCTTGCGAATGGCGCGAGTGGCTACCTCAAAATAGCGCTGCGCGACGAGGCGCACGAAGGCGACGCCATCCTGACGGGCGCGCGCCGTGCGTATTGTGGGCGGCGAATCGCTTCGGGCAATCTCATCGAAATCACGCAGGTTCGCCTCCCATGCACGGTTGAACGCGGCAATATCCCCGCGATACCGTTGGCGCAACAACTTAGCCAATGCGACTCGTGCAGGATGCTCAGGCGGACGGCGCAACGCCTCGATCGCCACACCCCAGTCCACATGCTCCTTGCCAAACCACTCCAGCTCGTTATCCAGAAAGTAGCCCAGCAGCCAGGGATTGTCCCGATTGGGGCGACACCGCTCATATGCCACCCACTCACAATACTGCGCCCATTCGGGCGAGAACACATTCGGAAAGCCCGTCCAATGGATCGGCTTGACGAGGTCATCATACTGCGCGAAGCCATATCCCATTCCCAAAAACTCCATATGCGGTAAGCCCCGATGACGCAGGAACAACGAATGGTTCACGCTGAGTGCCGTAAAGCCCCACGCCTTCAGCCGCTGCAGCGTTTCTTGTGCCCAGCGCGCCTCTGACTGATGCTGGCGCACCATGTTGCGATGGTAGGGCGCATAGCCTAACTGCTCACACCAGTGGACGAAGTAGCTGGCGTGGTCAGTGCCCAGAGCCAAGAAGAGGTTGCCCTTCGGATCGACGAGCCACCAGACGCCATCGACCTGCTCGACTCGGAAAAAGCCAGTGGCGTGTCGCTTGGCGGGCTTCACACGCGCCCCTCGATAGGTAGGGATGGAGACAGGTGAGATCTTCGCCGGCTCGCGGCGTTCGATTCGTGCGTCGCGGATGGCCGCCTCAAAACCGTTTACAATAATGCCCGGCGTGCCCTGATAGCCCGCGAATCGCCAGCCTGCCCGCCAGCAAAGTGTCTCATCCTCCCACACCTCCCCTACGATGCGCTGTGAATTCCACTCGATGCGCAGGCGGTAGGGTGTGCCATATGCCCACTGCCATCCCTCGCGCGTGTAGGCGACGCTCTCGTCGGGCTGAATCCCCTCCCGCGAGAGCCACAGCCAGTCGCGCATCTGCTCCAGCTCCACAAAGTGGCGTTTGTCGGTGTCGTCGGGGGCTTCCACGAGGTTCAGCCGCCAGTGGTTGCGTTCATCCCTCCAGAGGGTGAGACCTGCCGTTTTCCACTGAGTGGCGATGGCGCGATGCAGAATGAAAACCGCCGAGAATGCGCCCGATTTTGAGAGGGAGTCTTTGAAGAGCAGGGGTGCGCCGATGCCGCGCACCTCTATCACGCCGTTTGGTCGCTCCTTGTAGCCGAATGGCAGAACCTCCCAGCGCTGCATAAGGATTCCATTCGTACAGCGTAAGGAGGTTCCTGCCCAGCAGGGTGTCGCTCCCGCTGGGCACTTTGCAAGGAGCCTCAATCAGGATGTCTACGGATAAATCCCGCGAATGGTGGTCGCCTCAGCAACGCGCTGCACGCCGATGATGTACGCCCCCATGCGCAGATCCACTTTGTTCTGCTCTGCAACATGCCGCACATGCTCGAAGCTGCGGCGCATCACCTTTTCCAGACGCGCGTTGACCTCCTCCTCTTCCCAGAAGAAGGCTTGCAGGTCCTGCACCCACTCGAAGTAGGAGACGACCACACCGCCCGCGTTCGCCAGAATGTCAGGCACAATCAGCACGCCGTTATCCTGCAGGATGCGGTCGGCGTCAGGGGTCACCGGACCGTTTGCCGCTTCCACAATAATCTTTGCCCGCACATTGTGCGCGTTCTCGGAGGTGATCACGCCATGAACGGCAGCGGGCACGAGAATGTCGCACGGCAGCTCCAGCAGCTCCTTGTTGGTGATGATGTCCGCCTCGCGATACGCCTGAATGCAGCCGTCGCGCCCCGCGCAGTGCAGCAGGCTGGGGATGTCCAGCCCGTTTGGATTATAGATGCCGCCGCGTGCGTCGGAAACGGCAACAACTTTCGCGCCTGCCTGATGCATCAGCTTGGCAGTCGCGGAGCCGACATTGCCGAAGCCCTGAATCACGACCCGTGCGCCCTCCAGCTGGAACCCGCGCAGCTTAGCCGCTTCGTGGGCAACCACAGTGACGCCGCGTCCTGTCGCCTCCAGTCGCCCTTCAGAACCGCCGATCGCCACCGGCTTGCCCGTCACGACCGCTGGCACGGTGTAGCCCTTATGCATGGAGTAGGTGTCCATAATCCACGCCATCACCTGCGGGTTCGTGCCGATGTCGGGCGCAGGAATATCCGATTCGGGACCGACCATGATGGAGATCTCGGTGATATAGCGGCGGGTCAAATTCTCCAGCTCGTGGATCGAGAGCCGTTTCGGGTCGCACACGACACCACCCTTCGCCCCGCTGTAGGGGATGTTGACCACGGCGCATTTCCAGGTCATCCACATCGCCAGGGCGCGGGTCTCATCCAGAGTGACTTCGGGATGGTAGCGAATGCCGCCCTTCGCTGGACCGCGCGCCGGGTTGTGATGCACGCGGTAGCCCGTAAACACGCGGATGGAGCCGTCATCCATCTTGACGGGGAAGTTTACGATCAGTTCACGACGGGGGTGTTTCAAGATTTCTAACAGGCTGCGGTCTAAATTCAGATAGTAAGCCGCTGCCTCCAACTGGCGTATGGCAATCGCATACGCGCTGCGCTCTTCGGTTTTACGCTCTTCTACGAGCGTGGTCTGCACCATCGCAGTCATTCCTCCTCTGTGTTAGTTGTGTGTTGCTTGCTCCAAGTTCCCAGTTCATGCAATCTCCTCCTGATAAGGCAGCATCCGCCGAATCAGCCAGTAGGCGGGCGCCGCCAGCAGTGTATTATACACCATGATACCCCCTGTTGCCCACCACCAGTTCCAGCCTGCGAGGCTGGGCGCCGCCAGATAGAGCAGTCCATTTGCCAGCAGCACGGTCAGGGCGCAGGCGAAGCACGCGCTCAGCAGTCGCTGGCGATCCAGTAGGGTGGGCAGCCACGCTACCAGAAACGCTGTGAGTGTGCGACTGAGGATCAGGCTGCCAAGGGTCTGGTCGAGCATGCTGGCATGCAGCAGCCCGGCAAAAAAGCCCGCTGTCGCCGCTGCAGAAGGGTTCAACCGCAACGCGAGGCAACCCAGCGCGAGCAGGAGAAGGTCAGGCATTATCCCACGGATGGCTATCGCCGGCGCCAGCACACCCTGCAGCACCGCCAACACCCAGAGCAACAGCCCCACACGCAGCGTCGCGCCCCAGCCCTGCCAGAGCGCCACCCGCGCGATCCACGAAGGACGGATTCGGTCGTACATCATTTTCTGTTTTTACGCTGTACCAGCACGATATGGAGTGTGCTGAAGTCCACAGCAGGCTGTACCGTTGCCTTCTTGACCGAATATTGGCGGTCGATCCAGACGCGCTCCACAACGCCAATCGGAATGTTCGGGGGGTACTTGCCACCCAGCCCGGCGGTGATGACCCGATCGCCTGCCTGCACAGGTGCTTCAGGGGGCAAAAAGTTGAGCAGCAGCGTCAATTCGCCGTGCCCCTCGCAAATGCCCGTGAAGATTTTTTGCGCGTTCAGTACCTTTGCGCTGACGGCGATTCGGGGCGCGCTGATGAACCGCACAATCGCGTGCCCCGCGTCCGCCTGCACCACCACACCAACCAGCCCCTCACCTGCCACAACAGGTGCACCGGGCTGAACGCCATCGCGTGTCCCGCGGTCAATGATAAGCGACTGCTGACCCGCCTGAGGGTAGCTGGCAATCACGCGGCAGCCGAGCCATTCGCCGGGCAGGGCAGGACGCAGTTGCAGCAGGCATGCCATCGCCGCATGCTCTTGTTGAAGCTGCTCCATCTGGCTCAGCTGCAGGCGCAGGCGAGCGTTTTGCTCGACAAGCTGGTCATGTGCACGCACCGCTTGGCGCGCGCGTGTAATCGCTCCAATCTGCCTGCTAACCCCATCTGAGAGCCGATGGATAGCCGCCTGAACGGGCACAACCGTCGCGCGTACAAGCGCCGTGACGGGATTGGGCTGACCGCCATGCGTGCGGTGATTGTGATACACACCCAGTATCAGCCCCGCACTCGCCAGCAAGACCAGGCTCCACAAGTGGCGTCGGTTCAAAAGGGTTCACCCCGTTCGCTCAACGCTTCTTGCTTTGTGCAGTTTGTAGCACCTTGCGCAGCATCGGGTTCGTTTCGATCTCCTCCAGCACTTTGCCCGTGCCCAGCACAACGCAGGAGGTTGGATCGTTAGCAACCCAGACAGGCATGCCTGTCTCCTGTTGCAACAGCTTGTCCAACCCGCGCAATAGTGCGCCGCCACCACACAGGGCAATGCCTTGATTCATAATGTCTGCCGCCAGTTCGGGCGGGGTAATCTCCAGCGTCTGCTTGACCGCCTCCACGATGGCATTCACAGGCTCTGCAATCGCCTGGCGAATCTCCTCTGAGCGGATACGGATGCTGCGTGGCAATCCGCTGATGAGATCGCGTCCTTTGACCTCCATCTCCAGCTCGTGCTCCAGTGGATAGGCAGAGCCGATCTCGATTTTGACCTGTTCAGCGGTGCGCTCGCCGATGTAGAGGTTGTAGGTGCGGCGGATGTAATTCGCGATTGCCTCGTCGATCTCGTCACCAGCGATTCGGATAGAGCGGCTGGCGACGATACCCGCCAGCGAGATGACTGCTACCTCTGTTGTGCCACCACCAATATCGACCACCATCGAACCGGTGGGTTCCACGACAGGCAAACCGATGCCGATAGCGGCAGCCATCGGTTCCTCAATCACATAGGCTTCACGCGCACCCGCCCGCATCGCGGCTTGCAACACGGCGCGACGCTCCACCTCCGTCACCCCGCTGGGAATCCCTACCACCATGCGTGGTGGGATCCAGCGATGACGCGACACCTTGCTGGCATAGTACTGGAGCATTTTCTCCGTTTGCTCAAAATCGGCGATCACGCCATCTTTCAGCGGGCGCACCGCCACAATATTGGCAGGCGTGCGTCCCAGCATGCGCTTCGCCTCCTCGCCAACCGCCAGCACTCGGCGCGTGTCCTGATCGATGGCGATTACGGATGGCTCGCGCAGCATAATGCCTTTCCCACGCACATGCACCAGCGTTGTCGCCGTGCCTAAGTCGATGCCCAGATCGCGCCCAAACCGTCCGAACAGCCTCCTGATGAAAATCACGCTCCCACTACCTCCGCATCAAGAGTGTACCCCACGCGGGTAAAGGGGGCAAAAAGCAGCAGGAGTTTCGCAGACTCTTCCGAAACCTGTTGGCAAGGAGGTACGCTATGCGTTCGGTGCTGTTTCTGACGGCGTTGCTGGTGTTGCTATCGATAGCGGGAATCGCGCTGCAGGAACCGAAAGCGTCGCCCGAACCCAACCAGCTGACTGCAGAGGAGCAAAGAGCGGGTTGGAAACTGCTGTTCAACGGCAAAGACCTCAGCGGCTGGACAGTGGTTGACCATCCAGAAGCATGGACAGTGGAGGAGGGCGCGCTGGTCTGCACAGGCAAGGGCGGTGGGATGATCTACGCCGATGGTGTCTATAAAAACTTTGAACTCAAGCTCGATTTTAAGCTCTCGCCGGGCGGCAACAGCGGGGTGTTCCTGCGTGTGTGGGATAAAAATGACCCGGTGCAAACAGGCATCGAGGTGCAGATTCTGGACAGCTACGGCAAGGAGCGTCCCACACGCCACGACTGTGGGGCGATCTATGATATCCAGGCGCCCAGCGAGAACGCCGCCAAGCCTGCTGGCGAGTGGAACACCTACCACATCATTTGCCAAGACTCACGGATTGTGGTGCATTTGAACGGCAAAAAGGTGAACGAGGTTGATCTGAGCCGCTGGACCGAGCCACACCGTAACCCCGATGGCACGCCCAACAAGTTCAGATACCCATACAGTCAGATGACCCGTCCCGGCTACATCGCCCTGCAAAATCACGGGAATAGAATATGGTTCCGCAACCTCAAAATCAAGCCGCTGGATTGAGCGTTTACGCAGAACGGCGCGCGCGCCTGCGGAAGCTGCTTTTTGAAAGCGAGCGTGCGCCTGACGCCGCGCTCATCACGCAGACAGCGAATGTGAGCTATCTGACGGGGTTCACTGGCTCCTTCGCCTGGCTGGTGCTAACACCCGATAGGGCGCAGCTCCTGACCAGCGGCATCTACGCCACCCAAATTGGCATGGAGGTGCCCGATTTGCCCACAACCGTCTACAAGCCGGGCGAGGAGGCGGGCGCCGTGCTTGCCGAACTCTTGCAGTCGTGGAGCGTGCGCACGCTGGGAATCGAAAGCAGCAACTCAATTGCCTTTTTGAAGGGCTTGCGCAAACATCTGCGCAAGGCAGGCATCACGCCGATGCTGCTCAGCAGTGCCGTAGAAAAGATGCGCCTAATTAAAGATGCCTTCGAACTGGAACGAATCCGCGCGGCGGTTGCGATTGCGGACGCTGCCTTTGCCCATGTGCAGCGGATGCTACAGCCCGGCGTCGCCGAGTGGGACCTCGCGATGGAGATTGATTTCTATATCCGTCGGCAAGGGGCTTACCCTGCCTTCGAAACGCTGGTGGTTAGCGGGGAGCGTAGCGCCCTGCCGCATGGCAAGCCGACTGAGCGCAAACTGGAGCGGGGCGATTTCATGACGCTCGATTTCGGCGCACGCTATCAGGGCTACTGCTCCGACCTCACACGCACCGTCGTGATTGGCAACGCCAGCAAGGAGCATCGACGCATCTACTATGCCGTGCTGGAGGCGCTGGAGCGCAGCCTCGCGGCTATCCGCCCGGGCAAAACGGGGCGTGCGATTGACAAAGTGGCACGACGCACGCTGGAAAAGCATGGGCTTGCCGACTATTTCCGTCATAGTTTAGGGCATTCGCTGGGCATCACCGTGCATGATGGAGTGGGCTTCGCGCCGCGCGAGAGGACTAAACTGCAGCCCGGCATGGTGCTGACGGTGGAGCCGGGCGTCTATGTGCCGGGCTTCGGCGGTGTGCGCATCGAGGAGGATGTGCTGGTGACCGAAACGGGCTGCGAGGTGCTGAGCCGCTCCCCACGCGAGCTGATTGTGGCAGGGTACTAATTGGACATACAGGTCAAAAACGCCTCGATCTGGGCGAGGGCGTAAAAAGCAGCAAGTTCGGTGCGCAGCACGCGCGCACCCAGCGAGACGGGCAAGCAGCCGTGTTGATGCACCATCCGCTCGCGCTCGTGCGGGGTGAAACCGCCTTCGGGACCGACAATAAGGCTAAGATCCCTCACCCCCAATCCCTCTCCCATGCCGTGGGAGAGGGGCAGCGTCCGCAACCTCTCTCCCAGCGGGCGCACGCCTTCCCACTCATCCAGCAACAAACGCGGATGGGGCAGCTCCTCAATGGCTGTCCACCAGTCGGGCAGAATGGCTACTTGGGGGCAGAGCGCACGGCAGGCAAGCTCCGCCTCCTCCCGTGCAATCGCCTGCCACCGCTGCCGACGCGCCTGACGCTTCGCCTCGTCCCACACCACCAAGGATCGCTCCGCAGGCGCAAACAGGATCTGTGATGCGCCCGCCGCTGTGCAAAAGCGCACCACTTGCTCCGCCTTTTCGTTGCGCACCAGCGCCTGCAGCACAGAGATTGCCAGCGGCAGCTCCGTGTGGAGCCGTTCACGCCCTGTTAGCTTGAAACGCACCTCGTGTCCTGAGGGTGATTTCAGGCGGGCAAAGTGCGCCCAGCCCGTGTTGTCCAGCAGGCAGATGGCATCGCCCTCGCCCAAGCGCAGCACATGGCGCACCTGATGCGCGATTTCGCTGGGCAGCACACCCGCTTGTAGCGTCTCTGGCGACACGAAGAAGCGCGGCAGGGCACGCGCATTCAAACCCGACGGAACACGGCGGCGACCCATGAACGGCGTTTGCGCACCTCCTCCAACCTCAAGCCTGCGTTTTCAATTGCGTCACGCACCGCACGCGCATTCCGCCCGATAAAGCCCGACACGATATAGATCCCGCCCACACGCAAATAGCGGGGCACAAGCGGCGCACTCTGTACCAGAAACCCGCTGAGGATGTTGCAAACGATCAGCTCGAATACCCCCTGTAGCACCTGCCAGCCATCGCCCTCGATGAGCTGCACGCACGATGCGACGCCGTTGCGCTCGATATTGCTTCGTGCCACCCGCACCGCCAACGGATCGTTGTCGACGGCAACCACCTCTTTGGCACCCAGTTTAGCCGCTGCAATCGCCAGAATGCCTGTGCCCGTGCCGATGTCCGCCACGCGCGAGCCGGGTTGCAGATACTTCTCCAATAGTTCTAAGCAGAGTGCCGTGGTGGGATGGTTGCCCGTGCCGAACGCCATGCCGGGATCCAGCACGATCACGATTTCATCGGGCTGGGGCTTGCGTCGGCTCCACGATGGTTGGACACGCAAGCGATGACCGTAGTGTCGGCTGCGGAAGTAGCGTCGCCACGCCCGTTGCCACTGCTGCGCCGCCACCGGCTCTACCCGAACCTCCAGTACAGGGGGCAGCCCAAACTCAGGGAAGCGATCCAGCTGCGCTCGGATGGATGGAAGCTGCTCCTGCTGCGATTCGGGTAGATAGCCGACGACACGCGGGGGTGCCTCGCGCAGCTCCACACCCGTACAGCCATGCTCCATCAGCACGCTCGCCGCGGCATCCCACGCATCGGGAGGCGTCACCACCTGAACACTGAGCCAGCCCGACGACTCCGTCATCTCTGACCTGCCCAAAAATTCGCCCCTCAGGTACAATCTCCTGTGGAGCGATGGAGACGGCGTTCGAACGGGAGCTGGAGGTGCTGGTGCGGGCGCGCTACCCCTTGCTCTATGTGCTGACCTCCGAGGAGCGCCGTGCCGAAGAGTTGACGCGCCTGGTGGCAAACCGCGTGCAGAAACGCCTGCATGTCTGGACGCTGACCCGCGGGTACGAGCCACCTCTGCCTGCACCTTCAGAAAGCGAGCGGCGCGATCGCCTCACCCCCGACATCGAAGCGCTGATGCAACTCTTTCGCCCCTACGAAAATGCCATCCTGCTCCTAAAAGATTTTCATCCCTATCTGAGCGATTCGCGCGTCATTCGGCTGCTGCGCGATCTCTCGCCGCGCTTGCACTCCTCAGGGCGCACGCTCATCTTGCTCAGCCCCGTGCTGAAGCTGCCGCCCGAACTGGAGAAGGAGCTGACCGTGCTGGAGATGCCCCTACCTACGCGCGAGGAGATCGCCCACAAGCTGCGTGAAATCCTGCTCATGCTGCGCGACAAGCCCGGTGTCACCACAGAAGTACCGCCCGATGAGTTTGAGGAGCTGGTGCAAGCCGCCCAGGGACTGACGATGGAGGAGATCGAGAATGTGTGCGCCCGCTCCATTATTGAGCATCGCCAACTTAAAGCGGAGACAATCCTAACCGAGAAGCAGCAGATTGTGCGCAAATCGGGCGTGCTGGAATATTATGCGGCGCAAGAGCGCATGGAGGACATCGGTGGGCTGGATGTGCTGAAAGAATGGCTGCGCAAGCGGCGGGCAGCCTTCTCGGAGCAGGCGCGAGAATTCGGCTTGCCGACGCCCAAAGGCGTGCTGCTGCTGGGCGTGCAGGGCTGTGGCAAGAGCCTCACCGCCAAGGCAATCGCCAACCTCTGGGGATTGCCGATGCTGCGGCTCGATGTGGGGCGCGTGTTCGGTAGCCTGGTGGGCGCGTCCGAAGCCAACATGCGCCTTGCGATTCGCACCGCCGAGGCTGTTGCCCCTTGCATCCTCTGGATCGATGAGTTGGAAAAGGGCTTTTCGGGCGTGCAAAGCTCCGGGATGTCGGACGCTGGCACCACCGCGCGCGTGTTCGCCACCTTCCTGACCTGGATGCAGGAGAAAAATGCGCCCGTGTTTGTGGTCGCCACTGCCAACGATGTCTCGCTGCTACCCCCCGAACTGCTGCGCAAAGGGCGTTTTGATGAGATCTTCTTTTTGGACTTGCCGACTGAAGCGGAACGCGCGCAGATTTTTGCCATTCACTTGCGCAAGCGCAAGCGCGACCCCAGCCAGTTCGATCTCAAGAAGCTGGCGAAAGCCACTGAGGGCTTTTCGGGCGCGGAGATCGAGCAGGTGATTATCGCGGCGCTGTTTACCGCCTTCGACGCAGGGCGCGACCTGACGATGGAGGATTTGCTGGGCGAAATCAAGTCGGTTGTGCCTCTCTCAGTGATGATGCGCGAGGAGATTGAGCAGCTTCGAGCATGGGCGCAGATGCGCGCGCGCCCTGCCAGCCGTCCCACCAACCAAAAACCGCGAAAATCGCCCGCCCCCCTTGACAAACGCCCCCTCGATATGCTATAATACATGCCAGCCACAACATCTTGGGGATTGCGAAGCAAAAACCCCGCATATGTGGCTATTGAGGCGAGCGATGCGATGCCCATACTGCGGTAGTGGAGAGGACCATGTGGTGGACTCGCGCCCCACGCAGGAAGGCAGAGCCATTCGGCGACGACGCGAATGCCTGCAATGTGGGCGACGGTTCACCACCTTCGAACGGTACGAGGAACGCCCACTGATGGTCATCAAAAAAGATGGGCGGCGCGAGCCGTTCGACCGCAACAAGGTGCTGCAAGGCATGGTCATCGCCTGCCGCAAACGCCCCGTCAGCATGGACACCCTGGAAAAAGCGGTCGACGAGATCGAACACGAAATCCATAACCGCATGGAACCCGAAATCAGCTCCGTCGAGATCGGGCGGATGGTGATGCAAAAATTGCTGGAGATCGATCCCGTCGCCTATGTGCGCTTCGCCTCAGTCTACGAAGAGTTTCAGGACCCGCAGCAGTTCAATCGGGTCGTGCAGATGCTGATGCGGATGCAAAAAGCGCGTCAGCGCAAAGGTTTTTAAACCTTCTGCAAAGATAAGGAGGTCTGCCATGCATAATCCAAATGAAGGTCTGCTCGAGCTTTCGGAGTCGAACGGCGCGGTTGAAACCGCAGGAACACCTGTTGCGGTTACTGCACCGATGCGCACCGACGGCATCCGTGCAGAACGACGCTACGGCTTTATCCCGCGTGAGAAGTTCGACAACATCAACACGGGCAAGGGATTGCGCATTCAACGCTACTTCACCCAGCCAGGGATAGACCCCTTTGACACGGTGCAATGGGAACGCCGCACGGCGGTCATCACAGGTGAGCGCGGCGAGGTCGTGTTCGAACAGAAAGATGTGGAGGTGCCCGCTTTTTGGTCGCAGCTGGCGACGAATGTGGTCGCCTCCAAATATTTTCGCGGGCAGGTCGGCACGCCCGAACGCGAACATAGCGTCCGCCAGGTTATCGGGCGCGTAGTGGAGACCCTCACGCGCTGGGGACGCGAAATGAACTACTTTGCCTCCGATGAGGACGCCGATGCCTTCCGCGATGAACTCAAGCACCTGCTGCTCTATCAATACGCCGCCTTCAATAGCCCCGTCTGGTTTAATGTCGGGATCGAGCCTCGCGCCCAGTGTTCGGCGTGTTTCATAGTATCTGTTGATGACACTATGGAGTCAATCCTTGACCTCGCTAAAACAGAGGGGATGATTTTCAAGTTCGGCTCCGGCTCTGGCTCGAACCTCTCGCGGATTCGCGGCTCGAAGGAGTACCTCTCTGGTGGCGGACGGGCGTCGGGACCCGTGTCGTTTATGCGGGGATTCGATTCCTTCGCGGGCGTGATAAAAAGCGGGGGCAAGACCCGACGCGCTGCCAAAATGGTGGTGCTGAATGTCGACCACCCCGATATTGTGGACTTCATCGAGTGCAAGGCGAAGGAGGAGAAAAAGGCGTGGGCGCTGATTGATGCGGGCTATGACCCCGGCTTCGACACGCCCGGTGGCGCGTATGACTCGGTCTTTTTCCAGAACGCGAACCACAGCGTGCGTGTGACCGATGAGTTCATGCGCGCAGTGGAGGAAGATGGTGAATGGTGCACCTACGCCCGCACCACGGGCGAGGTAATGGGGCGCTACAAGGCACGCGAGCTGTTCCGCAAAATTGCCGAAGCCGCCTGGGTGTGTGGTGATCCCGGGCTGCAGTTCCACGACACTACCAACCGCTGGCACACCGTCAAGAACAGCGGTCCCATTAACGCGAGCAATCCGTGCTTTACAGGCGACAGCCTCGTCTACACGAACAAGGGACTGATCCCCTTCCGCGAGTTGATGATGCGCGTGGCGCAGGGTGAATCGTTCATGGTCTACACGCACAACAAGACCGCTTCCGTGCCTCAGGAGGGTGTTTTGCTCAGTGAACCAACCCAGTTCATGGTCACTGGGGTGAACGAGGTCTGGCGGCTGCGCTTCTCCAACGGCATCGAGGTGCGCTGCACGCCCAACCATCGCTTTTTCACGCTCAATCGGGGCATGGTGCGTGCTGATGAGCTGACCCCAGAAGATGCGGTGCTGGTTGTGGACGCGCCCTGCCTACCTGTCGACGCCTCATGGAGCTTGCCTGTGCCCGGCGATTGGCGACAGTTCCGCGCGAAGGGTGAACGCCACGCCCAGCTTAATCTGCCGACAGAGTGGTCAGAGCCTTTCGCCGAGATGTTGGGGCATTTGACAGGCGATGGCTCCTTTGTGCCCTCCAGCACGATGGTGATCCTCATCTACGACACGGCTGAGGATCAGGAGCAGTTGCTGCCACGCCATCGGGCGGTGCTGGAATCGCTGGGGCTGCGCCCGAATATCAGTCGGCAGGCGAATGGCACGGTGCAGATGCGCGTGACGCGCGCCGCGTTGAACCGATTCCTGGAAGCGCTGGGTATGCGCCGCGTTACCGCTGCCGAAAAGCGTGTGCCGCGTGCCCTGTTCCAGGCACCGCCTGAAATCGTAGCCGCCTACCTGCGCGGGCTGTTCAGCGCGGATGGATGCGCCCATGACGACAAAACCAAGGGCACGCGCTATATCGGGCTGGGCAGCAAATCGCTTGCCTTATTGCAGGATGTGCAGCAGCTGCTGCTGATGTTCGGCATCCAGAGCCGAATCTACACCCAGCCGCCGAAGCGAGCGGGCTTCCGCTACACACGCAAGCGCGATGGCAAGCAGGTCACTTATGAATCAAAAGGCAACTCGTATGACCTGCGCATCACGGGACCCTCCATCCTGCGGTTCTATCACTCCATCGGTTTCGCTGTTGCCAGCAAGCAGCAGACCCTGGAGCGATGGGTTCAGGAACACGACTTCTACGCAGTGCGCGTGGATGCTCATCTGGTGGAACGCGAATTTGTGGGCTATGAGCTGACTTACAACCTGACCGAACCGAGGCATCATACCTACATCGTGAACGGGCTGGTCGTAGCGAACTGCTCCGAGTTCGTGTTTCTGGACGACACCGCGTGCAATCTTGCCAGCCTCAACCTGATGAAATTCCGCCTGCCAGACGGCACTTTCGATGTGGAGGCGTTCCGCGCGGCGGTGCGGATTATGATTACCGCGCAGGAGATTATTGTGGACAACTCCGCATATCCGACGGAACGCATCTGCGACAATAGCCACAACTTCCGTCCGCTGGGGCTGGGCTATGCAAACCTGGGTGCGCTGCTGATGTCGCTCGGCTTGCCCTATGATAGCGACGCGGGACGCGCCTACGCCGCGATTATTACCGCGATCATGCACGGCGAGGCGTACCGTCAGTCCGCGATTATCGCCCGCGACTGTGGCGCGCCGTTCCCCGGCTTCGCGCTCAATCGGGAGCCGATGCTGGAAGTGATGCGCATGCACGCCGATGCGCTCAACCAGATTCAGGCGTCCTATGTGCCTGATCCTCTAATGAAGACGGCGCGGGCGATTTACGACGAGATGCTCCAGCTGGGCGAGCAGTACGGCTACCGCAACGCGCAGGTGACCGTGCTTGCCCCTACGGGCACTATCAGCTTCATGATGGACTGCGACACCACGGGCATCGAACCCGACATCGCGCTGGTGAAATACAAGACGCTGGTCGGCGGCGGGCTACTCAAGATCGTCAACACGACGGTGCCCCTGGCGTTGCAGCGACTGGGCTACTCTGCGGAGCAGATTGAAGCCATCACGCGCTACATCGATGAGCATGACACCATCGAAGGCGCACCTTACCTAAAAGAGGAACATTTACCCGTGTTCGACTGCGCTTTCCGCCCCGCCAAAGGCACGCGCAGCCTTGCCCCGATGGCACATGTGAAAATGATGGCTGCCGTTCAGCCGTTCCTTTCGGGAGCCATTTCCAAGTGTGTAACGGGCGATACGCTGCTGTTCACCGAGAAGGGCATCATTCCCATTGCGCAGTTGTATCAGGGTGAAAAACCTGACACCTTCCGTCCCTGCACCCTGAAGCTGGCTTCTATCGATGAGCCTCAGGTGGCCGACATGTTTTACTACGGTGGTTTCCGCCCGACAATTCGCTTAACCCTACAGGATGGGCGTACTATCGAGGGGACGCCCAACCACCGTGTGAAGGTTGCTAATCAGCACGGCTATGGATGGAAGCGACTCGATGAAATCCAACCAGGTGACTTTGTTGCCATCCGAATTGGTGCCGAAATGTGGGCATCCGAAAACGCCCGTTTCGACGACTTTCAGCCAAGCGCCCCTTGGGGCTGCCAGAAAAGCATCAAACTGCCTCGCGAAATGACGCCAGAGTTAGCCCGATTGCTGGGGTATTACATCGCGGAAGGCAACCTGACTCGCTCTAACTGGACTGTGCGTATCACGAACAACGATGAGGGCGTTCTGCAGCACTGCCAGCGTCTGCTGCACGACCTTTTCGGTCTCGAAAGCACCATCGTGATCGATGCACGGAATGGGGTCAAGAGTGTCACCGTTGCCTCGAAGACCTTAGTCGAGTTCTTAGAATACCTTGGATGTGCAGGGAATGCCGCCCAGAAGCAAATTCCTTGGGCAGTGCTTCAGTCGCGTCGTGAGGTTGTGCAGGCGTTTGTGGGGGCACTTTGGCTTGACGGCTATATTCGCAAGGATGGCATGGTCGCCATTTGCCTCGCCTCCGAGACGCTACTTCGCCAGCTTCAAGTGGTGCTGAACAACTTCGGTCTCCGAGCCAACCTGATCCGCAAATATTCCAAAACCGTTGACCGCTTCTACTATGAACTGACGCTATTTGGTGAGGATGTGGTGCGTTTTGCGGCGCTCTTTGAGCTGGACGAAGCCCACAAGCGGGAGCGCCTTGCGGATGCCGTTGAGCGTGCCAACCGCAACGCTGGACATACCAATCCGCTTCCTGAGCTGAAAGAGATTGTGGAGAACAACATCCATTTCGTGCCGGTTGTGGAGATCGAGCATCGTTTTGCTCCTGTATATGACCTCCATGTGCCAGGCAACCACGCATTTCTGGGCAACGCGATTATCAATCACAACACCGTCAACATGCCCAGCGACACGACACCTGAAGATATTGAGAACATCTACATGCAGGCGTGGAAGCTGGGGCTGAAGGCAATTGCGATTTACCGCGATGGCAGCAAGCGCACGCAACCGCTCTCCACCAAGAAGCCCGAGGAGGAGACGGCGCCGCTGCCTGTGCCGACGGAGCGTCCCGTGCGCCGCCACCTGCCCGACGAGCGCAAGAGCATCACGCACAAGTTCAGCATCGCGGGGCACGAGGGCTATATCACCGTCGGCATGTACGAGGACGGCACGCCCGGCGAGATTTTCATCACGATGGCGAAGGAAGGCTCGGTCATTTCTGGCTTGATGGACGCCTTCGCGACGGCTATCTCGCTCGCGCTGCAGTATGGCGTGCCGCTGGAGAAGCTGGTGGAGAAGTTCTCCTACACGCGCTTCCAGCCCAGCGGCTTCACCAACAACCCGCAGATACCCGTCGCCACTTCGATTGTGGACTACATTTTCCGCTGGCTGGGCATGAAGTTTCTGCAGAAGCAGCCAGAGCAGAAGCAGACCCTGGAGGCGCTGGAGGAGCAGCCCGCGCCACCCGCTGTCAGCGCGGCCGCTCAGCCCGAAACGGTGGGCATAAGGGGTGCGAAGGAGACCACCGCTGACTTGACCCCTACAGGGCAGGGCGAGACCATGGACTGGTCGCAACTGGTGAAGCTGCAGCAGGATGCGCCGCCCTGCCCTGTTTGCGGCATGATTATGGTACGGGCAGGCGCGTGCCACCAGTGCCTGAACTGCGGCACCTCCTACGGCTGCAGCTAAAGCGTCTGTTCCCTCTCCAGACCCTCACTGATCGGGAGCCAGCATCCCTGGCTCCCTTTTTTAGCTCCCAACCCCCCACAGCATCAGCATTGCCGTGCCGTTGTTGAGCGCGTGGATGACGATGCATGGCAGCAGCGAGCGGGTGTGCGCGTAGACCATCGCCAGAATCACGCCCAGCAGGGTTACTGTCAGGATCCCACCCAGAAACTGGGGGTGAATCACACCGAACAGGAACCCGCTCACGAACGCGCTGAGCCACACGCGCCCTGTGCGCTGCCACAGCACTTGAAACAGCACCCCACGAAACAGCACCTCCTCCACGATTGGCGCCAGCACCACCGCTTGCAGGACGATCCAAAAGAACGCCCACGCACTCATCTCGCTGAGGGGGCGTTCCGCTATCGGGTGCGTTTGTTCACCTGGCAGGGCGGGCGCCAGCCAAATAGCAAGCAGCAGCGAAAGCAACATAATCGGTAAATAGATTCCAAAGCCCATCAGCGCCGCAGCGATTTGCCGCCACCAAGCACCGCGAATGCGCAACACGCCTGATGGATTATTCCCCTCGCGCGACCATACCAGCAGATAGAGCAACGGCACAAACGCTGCCACCATATGGATAACCATAAACGCTGGTTCGCTCGGCGATGCCTCGTTGCCCTTCAAGCCCACAAGAAGTGCCTCGCCGTTCAGCAGGATAAGCAAGAACAGCACGGGCGCCCATAGCATCGCGTCCAGCGCGAAAGGTGACGCAGTGGGCAGCGGTCGCTCCCCCAGTGGAAAAGATTGTGCGAGATACCATAACAGCAACCCCACTCCAGCAATCGCCCAGAGCAGTCCGCAGCACGCAACAGCAACAAGAACGCTCAGGCGTAGCCGGCTGGAAAATCCCAGCTGATCCAGCAGGTGCTGGGCACGGGTGGTGTCACCTGCCCGCTTCCACATCAGGCTCTCCGCGACCTGAAGGGCAAGGGGCGGTGCGCTGGATACTAACACCTTGCGCAACCGCACCACATCGTCCTCACCAAGCGACCCCAGCAGAGCCTTCTTCCAGAGAGGAGCGTACCAGCGGCGCTGGCGTGCCTCCAGCTCCATAGAGGGGGCATCGGATAGCCCTTTCAGCGTGGCTGCCGGGTCACCTACACCCGCCAGCTGCTCCAGCAACGCCACATAGAGACGCGCCTCCCATTCTGCCTTGGTGCCATACAGCTCCTTGCGGAGGGAGTTTATAGTCTCTTCCACTGCGGGCTTCAACCCCCCACGCAACATGGGAGAACCTGCAACAAATAACGCATAGCGCATCTGAAAATCCAGTGTGTAGCGAGCGCTCTGTTCGGCAAGCGGGGGGCTCTCTCTCCGGGTGAACAGAATAAGAAAGGTCAGGTTATTACCAAGAATTATTATGCTGAACAGAATGATGAGGAGCCACCATGCAAACCGCGCTGACTGTGCCATCTCCCCAAGATCCCTTTCGAAAAAGAGATGGCGGAGGGTCCGGGATTCGAACCCGGGGTAGAGGGCATAACCCCCCTACAACCGCTTAGCAGGCGGCCCCTTTCGACCACTCAGGCAACCCTCCGCCTTGCACCGCTATTATACCATATCGGCAACCGTTGTCAAGAGGTGGAGGGTATAATCTCCTTACGATGGACGATCCGCTGGTGATTGCGGGCAAATCGTTTCGCTCACGGTTGATGGTCGGCACAGGTAAGTACCCCGACACCGAGACGATGCTCCGCGCGATTGAAGCCTCGGGCGCTGAGATTATCACGGTTGCCCTGCGCCGTATCGACTTGGACGCCCCAAAACGCTCCATCCTTGATGAGATCGACTGGAGCCGCTATCAGATTTTGCCCAACACGGCAGGCTGTCGCACGGCGGAGGAGGCGATTCGCGTCGCGCGGCTCGCCCGCGCGATGGGGCTGAGCGACTGGATCAAAGTGGAAGTCGTGCCCGACCCGAAATACCTGCTGCCTGACCCGATCGGCACTTTTGAGGCGTGCAAGGTGCTGGTCAAGGAGGGCTTTGTCGTGCTGCCTTACATCAACGATGACCCCGTGCTGGCGAAGCAGCTGGAGGAGATCGGCTGTGCGACGGTGATGCCACTTGCCGCTCCCATCGGCACAGGGCAAGGGTTCGAGGTGAACTTCGAGCAGATACGGATTATTGTGGAGCAGGCGAAAGTTCCCGTGGTGGTTGACGCAGGACTGGGCGCACCCTCCGACGCCGCGCTGGCGATGGAAATCGGTTGTGACGCCGTGCTGGTCAACACCGCAATCGCCAAGGCGAAAGATCCTGTGCTCATGGCGGAAGCGTTCAAGCTGGGCGTGGAGGCGGGGCGCAAGGCGTTCCTCGCAGGGCGGATCCCGAAACTGCCCTACGCCTCGGCATCCAGTCCGTTGGAAGGCGTGGTGCGTGGCTGAAATGCCCCCTATCCCTCCGCGCGTGCTGATGCTTATTCTCAACTACCTGCCTGGCACCGATGTTGAGCGCGTGATCCAGGTTGCTGAGCTGGCGCTGCGTGGTGGGGTCAACTGGCTGATGCTGCGCATTCGGGAGCTGCCCGCCTCAGTCTGCCTCGATCTCGCCTTAGAACTGCGACGGCTGACCCGTGCGCATGGGGCGCTGTTCGCGGTGAACCCATACCCCGCGCTGGCGGAATGGAGCCAGGCGGACGCGCTGCACCTGCCTGAATCGGCACCCTTCCACCCACCGCCAGAAGGCGCTCTGCTGGGACGCTCGGTGCATAGCACGGCAGCTGCCCAACGAGCCGCTGCTGAAGGCTGCCACTACCTGCTGGTCGGTTCCATCTATCCCACGCCCAGCCATCCCGATAGCTCTCCAGCAGGGCTGGATTTATTGCGAGCGGTGCGCGAAGCGGTTGCGCTGCCCCTAATCGCAATTGGGGGCATCACGCCCGAACGGGTGGCTGCATGCTTGCAAGCGGGCGCGCAGGGCGTAGCGGTCCTCTCTGGGATTGTCAACGCCCCAGATCCCCAAGCGGCCGCCCAAGCCTATTGGAATGCGCTCCATGCTGCTGGATGAACGCCACCAAAGCCTCGCGCCAGGGGCGCATCGGGGGCACACCTGCCCATTCCAGCCGCCACGAAATCAGCGCAGAATAGCACGGACGCGGCGCCGCCGTCCGCCACTGCCGAAGGGAAATCGGAGTTAGATTCATCGGTAGCCCAACCTGCCGAAGCAGCTCCTGCGCGAACTCAAAGCGCGAAACGGGACCTGCATTCGTCAGATGGTAGGTTCCATAGCAATCGGTTGCGATGAGCTGCAGCAGGCGTTCGGCAACATCGGCAGTGAAGGTCGGTGAGCCAATCTGATCGGCAATCACGGTGGGCGACTCGCCTGCCTGCACCCGTTCCAGAATGAAGTGCGGGAAGCTTTTGCCATGCGTGCCATAAAGCCACGCTGTGCGCACGATGTAATGGCGCGGGCAGAGCGCACGCACCGCCTGCTCTCCTGCATATTTAGAACGCCCGTAGACGCTCAGCGGGTTGGGCGCGTCATATTCGTGGTAGGGGCTGCCTTTGGAGCCGTCAAACACATAGTCGGTGGAGATGGCGACGCAGATCGCCCCGATGCGCTGGCAGTGGGCGGCGATTAGCTCCGTGCCGAAGGCGTTCACGCGATACGCTTCCTGCGGATGATGCTCGCAGGCATCCACATGGGTCATCGCGGCGCAGTGGATGACCACCTCGGGCTGATACTGGTCGAACACCTCGCGCACCTGCTGCGGGTTCGTGATGTCCATCGGCGCGAGGGAGGGTTTGCGCCCCGTGGGGATCACGATATGCCCCGCCTGGCGGAACCGCTCCGCCACTTCCGCGCCCAGCATGCCACCTGCACCCGTAATTAGCACCTTCATCGCAATCCCACGACTGCGCTCTGCGTAGCGTCGGCGTCCCCGCCGACGCTACCCTGTAATCAGTACCTTCATCGCAATCCTACTACTGCTATGCGTATCAGGGTTGTCACGCCCACCCCCACTCGGTAGATCACGAACGGCATCAGCGAGCGCGTGCGCAGATAGCTTATCAGGAACGCGATGCTGAGCCAGCCGACCACCATCGAAGTCAGCACTCCAGCGAGCATCGGTATCGCCATCCCTTCGGGCACGCCCTGCGTGAACACATGGCGGAACGACCAAACTGCCGCGCCAAAGGTAATAGGTGTCGCCAGCAGGAACGAGAAGCGCGCCGCTGCTTCACGCTGCAGCCCCAGCGCCAGCCCAGCAATCATCGTGATGCCCGACCGCGAGAAGCCCGGAATGAGCGCAAGTGCCTGCGCTACCCCGATCAGCAGCGCGTCCAACAGCCCGATCGATTCGAGCGAGCGCGTCTTACGCCCGCGCCAATCAACCAGTGCCATCAGCAAGCCGATGCCGATCAACAAGCCACTGATCAGCGCGTACTGCGTCCGGAAAAACTGCTCAATCGGCTCCTCAAACAGTGAGCCTGCCAGAGCTGCGGGAATACAGCCGATCAGAATGCCATGCGCCAATCGCCGATCTACCGCGCGTTCGGGCGTATTCGAAATCAGCGCGCTTGCCAATCGCGCCAGATCGCGCCAGAAGTAGAGCAAAATCGCCATCAGCGTGCCCACATGCAACGCCACATCGAACATCAGCGCGGCTTGCGGGTCGGCAATCTCCCAACCGAACCAGTAGCGCATCAAAATCAGGTGCGCCGAACTGGAGATAGGCAGAAACTCCGTGATGCCCTGTAAGATGCCCAGCCAAATTGCATTGAGTAATTCCATCTCGGCTCCCTATGTTTGAGCATATAATTCCATGGGGTCAATCCGGCGAATATCTGCCACCATATCGAAGTGCTTATCTGTCGATATAATTTCATGAATGCCATTGTTTAGCATAATCGCGATATGGATGACATCGCGAGAGCGTATGCCTTGAGGCGCATAGCGTTGAAACAGCTCAATAGCTCGATGAACATCTTGAGCGGTCACGGGATAGACCAAAGGTACTAAGGTTAATAAGTCGGTTGCTAATTGAACTGCTTCATTGTGCCTTCCTTGCGCACCGTAGCGATGCAAAATCTCCTGAATAATTTCCACATCGATGGCTACAATAAGATTTCCTTGGGCGATTTGTGTCAGGATGGCTTGACATGGAGCTTTGTATGGATGCTCGCGCCCTGCAGCATACATGACGATGTTGACATCGAGCAACGGTACACTGCCACTGGTTCTCATGAGCGGATAGCCCCGTGAATGATTTCGTCCTCCATCTGCTCCCATTCGTCCACGGGCAGCCCCATGGATAGAATGCGCTGAAGCGCTTGCTCACGCTGCGTTTGTGCTTCGGGCGAGACGAGAGGGTATACCTCAACCCGAACCGGCGTGCCATCTGGCAGATTGAGCGGTTGCTCCAACACAATCGTTTGTCCTTTAATTTGTCCTTTGAGAACAAGCGTTTGCATCGCGGATACCCATGAAACTATACCTCATTCTATGTCCCACCAGTGCCTGTGGTTTCCGCAGCTTCCAGCACCACCAGACGATGGATGCGCGGGCGTCGCCGCGCCCGCCGACGCTGCTCAACCATCACATTGCGCACGATGACCGCCACAGGCACTCCAAAAAACATACCCATCAAGCCGAAAAAGCTGCCACTGACCAGCAACACCACAATCACCAGCACAGGATGCAAATCGACACGATCCCCAATAATCTTGGGCATAATCGCTTTGTGTTCGATCAGAAAGAGCATGGTCATGAAGATGGTGGCTTTAATCGCCAGCATCAATCCGCCAAGCAGTCCCGCCATAATCACGATAGGCACTGCCGCCACGACGGGACCTATCACCGGGATGGCGCGGGCAATCCCCGCGAACAGTGCAAGCGTCGCCGCATATTTGACCCCCATCCACTGCAACCCGATCCATGTGGCAACGCCCGCAATCACGCCCAGAATCAGCTGCCCGATGATATAGCCCCGCATCACACGATTGGTCTCCTGCATCGCGTGCAAGGTCATGCGCAGATAGCGTGGCGGGATCATGCGCAGCGTCTCCCGCTTGAGCCGATGCGAATCGAACAGCAGATAGAACACCACCACAGGGATCAGAAACAGCTCCACCAGCAGGGCAATCCAGTGCCCAGTCTGCTGCAATACTCGCTGGATGCCCTTTTGCAAGCTGCCAGAGGTGCCCTCCAGCGACTTGAGCAGCGCGGCATGCTGCTGATCGACCCAGCGTTGCGCCTCTGTGGGTAGTCCAGCATACCACTGCTGATAGCGGGCTTGCCAGTCGTTGAGCGTCTCGCGAATGCGCCCTTCGTAGCGCGGCAGGTCATTCAGGAAGTCGCGCGTCTCTTGCACAAAGGGCGTGATAAACGCCACGGTGGAGATAATGACCAGCGCAATAAAGCCCAGCACCACCGCGAGGCTGATTATCCCTCGCCAGAAAAGCGGGGTGATCAGCGGGGGACGCCAACGGCAGAGCCAGTCCACTACAGGAATGAGCAGGTAAGCAATCGCGCCACAGATGAACATCAGGCTAATGACATGGCGCACCACATACAGCACATAGAGCGCCAGTCCAATCAGCGCCAGCGTGATGAGCAGCCAGAGCGCGCGGCTTGCCCAATCGCCCGTTGCGTTCGTCGCCCGCTTCTCCATCCGAGATGGCGAGATTATACCTAATATAACCCAACTTGCCACCTATCTGAGATTCCTCGCCTTCGGCTCGGAATGACAAGTTCACTGCCGCATAAAACGCCCTGTCATTCCGAGCGAAGCGTTGTCATTCCGAGCGAAGCGAGGAACCTCGCCAGCTCAAAAATGACAGGTAGCAAGTTGGGTTAATATAAGGTGGCAGCACTTGCTACTTCACCTTAAAGAGGCTATACTGCCCGAAGCTGCTCAAAGAGCGCGTGGATCAGCGCGTCATGCGGGATGGGCGGCGGTGCAGGGTGCGGATGCCCGAAAATCGCCTCCACAGGCACATCGGGTAGGCGCAGAGGGATCGACGCCTGCATCAGGAACGCTCGTTCTAACACACGCAAGGCGCACCCCATCAACTTGATGCCTGTGTGCGCATGCACGATGTCGGTCAGGGCGGGCGTGGCGAAGCAGTCGCCCCCATCGTCCATGCTGAGCGGGTCAGGAGCAGGTGCAGTCCCCATCGCCGCGGGGATGCCCACCTGCCGAAACGCCTCCATCAGCGCGGGCGCAAGATACAGATAGACCTGGCGCGGGTAGAGGCGGGTACGCTCCACGGCGCTATCTGCCTCATTAAGAGGGGGCAAACGGCTCACCAGCGCCAGCGTCAGGTCATGCCCATGCAGCACGGCTTTGCCCCCTGTCGGGCGGCGGAACAAGGGGATGCCCAACGCCTGAGCAGCTTGTACCAGCCGATGGGGCAGCTGCTGGGCATAGCCGTAGGTGATAGCGGGCGACGCCCACTCATACACGCGCAAGGTGGGTGGGATCTCGCCCTGCTCGAACGCCTCAAACAGGGCGCAGTCGCGCGCCATGTTCACCTCTGGGGGACAGACGCCCTCGTTCAGCAGGCGCAGGCAGGCACCTCCGCAGGATAGACCACTTCGCCCTGCCATCGCAGTATCAGATTCTTGGCAGCACTCGCCTCATCCAGCCGACGCACGGGCGTGCTGTACGGCGCGTGCTTGAGCAGTTCAGGCTGCTCCATCGCTTCGCGGGCAATCTCCAGCAGCGCGTTCGCGAACATATCCAGCGTCTGCTTGCTCTCGGTCTCTGTCGGTTCGATCATCAGGCATTCGGGCACAATCAGAGGGAAATACATCGTGGGCGGATGGAAGCCGTAATCCAGCAACCGCTTCGCGATGTCAAACGCACGCACGCCCTGCGCCTGCTTGTAGCGCTGCGCCGTGACCACGCACTCATGCATGCAGAGCCGATCGAACGCGGGCGGGAACGCCTCCCGAATACGCGCCAGCAGGTAGTTCGCGTTCAGCACGGCGTATTCCGCAATCGTGCTTAGCCCCTCACCCCCATAGGCGCGAATATAGGCATAAGCACGCACCAGGTTCAGAAAGTTGCCGTAGAAGGCGTGCACACGCCCGATAGTTTGTGGATAGTCGTAGGCGAGCGCGTAGCGCCCCGTGTTGGTGCGCACGATGCGCGGCACAGGCAAGAATGGCTCCAGCCGCTTGGAGACGCCGACTGCGCCCGCCCCTGGACCGCCCCCACCATGCGGCGTCGAAAAGGTCTTATGCAGGTTCAGGTGCATGCAGTCGAAGCCAATTTCGGCAGGCTTCACGATGCCGACCAGCGCGTTCATATTCGCGCCGTCGCAAAAGACGAGCGCACCTGCCTCGTGCAACAGTTCGCACGCTTTCTGCGCGTTGCGGTCGTACAGCCCCAGCGTGCTGGGGTTCGTGAGCATCATGGCGGCGACCTCCTCGCTCAGCGCTGCGCGCAACGCCTCTAGATCGGTGTTGCCCTCCGAATCGGTAGGGATAGAGCGCACACTGTAGCCACACATTGCGGCGGTGGCGGGGTTCGTGCCATGCGCCGAGTCGGGAACCAGCACCAGCTTGCGCCGTTCGCCCTCGCCGCGCGACTCGTGATAGGCTTTAATCAGCATCAGGCTCAGCAGCTCGCCATGTGCCCCCGCCACATTCTGAAGCGTCACCGCGTCAAAGCCCGTGATGGCTTTCAAGTCCTCCTGCAGCTCATACATCAGTTGCAGCGCGCCTTGCGAGAGCGATTCGGGCTGCAGCGGATGGGCGTGTGTGAAGCCAAGCAGTGCAGCGACCTTTTCATTGATGCGGGGATTATATTTCATCGTGCAGGAGCCGAGCGGGTAGAAGCCCACATCGATGCCGTAATTGCGCTGAGAGAGGCGGGTGTAGTGGCGCAAAGTGTCGAGTTCGCTCACCTCAGGCAGGGCGGGCGGCTCGTGGCGCACATTCTCCGCACCCAGCAGCTCTGTAAGCGGTCTTACAGGCACATCACACACGGGCGGGCGCACGCCGCGTCGCCCCGGCACACTGCGCTCAAAAATCAGCGGAAAATCAACCAGACGACCCATCGCACAGGAAAGTGTACCCGAACTGAGGGTGTTCCGAAACCGCCTCCTGCCACTTAGTCTGGAAGGATAGGGTACACTTCTATCCGCACGGAGGTTTCGATGAGCACCAGAACAAAAGCGAAAAAAGCCGTTGCACTGGCGAAGGAGGAGCGTGAGGAGCTGCTGGAGCTTTATCGGCAGATGGTGCTGATCCGCCACTTCGAGCTGCACTGCGACAAAGCCTACCGCCAGGACAAGATTGGCGGTTATTTGCACCTCTATATCGGCGAGGAGGCAGTTGCGGTTGGATTCATCTCGCAGTTGCAGCCGAATGACCGCGTGCTGGGGCACTATCGTGACCACGGCTATGTGCTGGCGCTGGGCAGCGACCCGCGCAAGGTGATGGCGGAGCTGTACGGCAAGGTGACGGGGCTGTGCCGCGGCAAGAGCGGCTCGATGCACTTCTACGACAAGGCGCATAACTTTCTGGGTGGCTACGCGATTGTGGGCGGCGTGATTGGCATCGCGACGGGCGTCGCCTTCGCCCAGAAGTACGAGAACACGGGCGGTATCACTCTCTGCTTCTTTGGCGACGGTGCAATGAACGCGGGGCTGCTCCACGAGTGCCTGAACATGGCGGGGCTGTGGAAGCTGCCGATTGTCTACATCGTGGAGAACAACAAATATGCGATGGGTACGCCTGTGGAGCTGCATTCCGCCGTAACGAACCTGGCGGAACGCGCCTCGGTCTACGGTTTCCCTTCCACCCAGATCGATGGTATGGATGTGTTGAAGGTGCGCGAGGCAGCGCGCGAGATTATCGCCCATGTGCGCACGCATAAGGAACCCTACTTTGTGGAAGCCATCACCTATCGCTTTGTGGGGCACGGCGCGGCAGACATCACCGACCCCGGCTCCTACCGCACGCGCGAGGAGATCGACGAGTGGCGCAAGCGCGATCCTATCACTACCCTTCATCGCTACCTCATCGAGAACGGCATCTGCACGGAGCAGGAGCTGGAAGCGATTGACCAGCAGGCACAGCGCATCGTGGAGGAGGCTGCCCGCTTCGCCGACGAAAGCCCCGACCCACCACTGGAGGAGCTATGGCAGCATGTGTTCACCGATTGAACCGCGTCAGGTATACTGCACAGGCGATGGAAAAAGCGATTCGGCTACGAACAACAGTGCTTGAAGGGCATCGTATCGAAATCATTCATCCGCAACTGCCTGAAGGGGCAGATGTGGAACTTATCGTGCTTGTGGAGGAGCCACCCCGCGCTCGAAAAACCCTCTATCAGCGGTTCCTTGAGACCCCCACGGGGCAATCCCCACAAGCCGTAGCCACATGGGAGGAATACGAGCAACTCCTGCGCGAGGAACGCTTGCGATGGGATGGCTGAATTTACCAGATGGCGCGAAGGTCTACCTTGACGCCAACATCCTGATTTATATTGTAGAGAAACATCCACATTGGGCGGGACATCTTCACCATATGTTGCGAGCTGCTCATCATCATGAATTGACCTTGATGAGCAGCCATCTCAGCGTGTTGGAATGCCTCGTGATTCCAACCCGTCAGCATAACAGCCAGCTTATCCAAGCCTATCACGAGTATCTCTTCGAGTCTGATCTTGTGTTGCTACCAATCACTCTCGATGTGATTCAGGAAGCAGTGAGACTCAAAGCCCAATATACTGCTCTAAAGACCCCTGATGCGATTCACCTGGCTACTGCCGTGCTTCATAACGCGAATGCAGTGCTTACTAACGATGCAGATTGGAGCAAGGTGGGATCGCTGCGAGTCATTCTATTGAGCCAGCTACAAGGAGGTTCGTATGCCGGTTAAACTTTTTCGGGAAGCTCTGCGCGAAGCCCTCATAGAGGAGATGGATCGGGATGAGCGCGTGTTCCTGATGGGCGAGGATATCGGGCGCTATCAGGGCAGCTTCCGCGTCACCGAAGGGCTGTTCCAGAAGTATGGTCCCCATCGGGTGTGGGACACCCCCATCTCGGAGCCGGGTTTTATTGCGATCGCGATTGGCGCCGCCATCGAGGGGCTGCGCCCTGTGGTGGAGGTGATGACCTGGAGCTTCGCCTTTCTGGCGATGGACCAGATTGTGAATCACGCCTCCAAAATCCTCTATAAGTCAGGTGGAGCGTGCCCCGTGCCGCTGGTGATTCGCGGACCTGCAGGTCCAGGCAGGCAGTTGGCTGCCCAGCACTCGCACAGCTTTGAACTCTGGGTGGCACATGCGCCCGGCTTGAAGGTCGTGCTGCCCTCTACCCCCGCCGACGCCAAAGGGCTGCTCAAAACCGCCATTCGGGACGACAACCCCGTGATGTTTCTGGAGCATCCGCAGCTCTATCTCACGCGCGGCGAGGTACCGGAGGGGGAGTATACCATTCCCTTCGGCGTGGCGGACATCAAGCGGCAGGGACGCGATGTGACGATCGTCACCTACTCACGCGGCGTGCTGGTGGCGCAGCAGGCGGCTGAACGCCTCCAGCAAGAGGGCATCGAGGTAGAGATTGTCGACCTGCGCACGCTCGTGCCATGCGATTGGGAGACGGTGTTCCGCTCTGTGCGCAAGACGCACCGTGCGATTGCACTGCACGACGACTGGCGTTATGCCGGCTTTGGGGCGGAGATCGCAGCGCAGATCCAAGAGCATGCCTTCGACTGGTTAGACGCGCCGGTGATGCGTGTAGCGGGTGCCGATGTGCCGATGCCTTACAACCGCCATCTGGAGCGTGCCGCCTACCCGCAGGTGGAGGATGTCGTTGCTGCCGTCAAGCAGATCGTGGCATAGGGAGGCGAAATGATGCAGACCATCATCATGCCGAAAATGGGCGACGCGATGGAAGAGGGCACGCTGCTCCGCTGGCTCAAGGCGGAGGGCGAAACTGTCAAAGAGGGCGAACCGATTGCCGAAATCGCAACCGACAAGGCGACCGTAGAACTCGAAGCGCCTGCATCGGGCATCCTGCGTGGTATTCGCGTGCAGGCAGGCGAGACCGTACCCATCAACACGCCTTTGGCTTACATCCTTGCCGAGGGCGAATCGCTACCTGAGGAGGGCAAGCGCGACGGCAAAGCTGCCCCACCGTCTGAAACCCCGCCTCGGCGCGAGGAAGTCGCCGTTGCACCTGCCCCAGTCGCGCCTGAACCCACTGAGGAGCGGATTAAAGCCTCGCCCCTGGCACGCAAAATTGCTCAGGAACATGGGATCGACCTGCGCCTGCTGCAGGGCACGGGACCGCAAGGACGCATCGTGGAGCGCGATGTGCTTGCCTATCTGGAGGCGGTGCGTGCGCCTCGCCCCGTTCCGACTGTCCCCGCGCCTGCGCCTTCACCCGTTACACCACCTGCTCCTGTACCCCTTGCCGCCGCACGCACAGAGCCGCTGAACCGCCTGCGTCAGATCACGGCGCAGCGCACCACCGAAGCCAAGCAGACCATCCCCCACTTCTACCTCACGATGGAGATCGATATGGAA
>JBCNVA010000177.1:0-4609 GCA_039630445.1 Armatimonadota bacterium | reverse complement strand
TGCATTAGGATAGACGACGAGAAGTCGTCGTTGTTCCTCCAGTATACCTGAATCACCCCTACACCCCTAAAGATAGCGAGCCGTTCTGCCGATAATGCTCATGGGACGCGCGTGATCCCAAATCCATCACTCTGAAGGAGGTTGAGGATGCAGCGAGTGTTCTTTGCGACAGGTGGTTCAGAGCTGAGCCGCTACGGAAGCGGCACGCCGAACAGCTGGTACATCTGCACCGCGGCGACTACCGAAAGCACCCAGACGGAGTTCCAAAAGGGCAGCTGGAGCGCGGTGTTCGTCTACTGGAGCAACCCGACCGGTCAAATCAACCAGTTCAACGCCCAGTCGTTCATCAACTTCGTGCGCACCCAGTCGACCAACCCGAACCTCCCCGTGTTTCTGATCGTTCCGTCCCAGTATGCCTCGCAGGCGCCTAACTGGCAGCAGACCGCGAACGCCACGGGCTATGTGATCTGGAACGAGACCGACCCGACCGAGTTCATCAATCAGGTGCAGACGATCCTCACCCGCTTCAATGTCGTCGCAGCCTGAGGGTGTACCCCCTTCGCCGACCCTCTCCCCCGCGTGGGGAGAGGGTTCCCCATTTGCCTACTCGGTTCCTTATACCAATTGGGGCGTCAAGCGATACACGGCTAAAGCCGTTCCTCTGCCAACGAAGCCCGCCTACGCGGGCTACAGCCGACGGAGGTCGGCTTCGTCTGCACAGGAGCGGCTTGAGCCGTCCAGCATACTGTGCCGTTTGAAAAACCCGATTGGTATTACTGTAGAGAGAGCCACGATTGCACGAGTTGGCGAGTTTGCTCCACATCCTGAGCCATCTGTGCCACGAGTGCCTCGATACTTTCGAACTTGCGCAGCGGGCGCAACCGCTGCAGAAATTGGAGGGCGAGTACCTGCCCATAGAGGGGGCGTGGGGAAAAGTCGATGAGGTAAGCCTCCACCATCGGGGGCGCGGCGGGAAACATCGGGGGCGTGCCCACGCTGACCGCTGCCCCATACCGCTGCCCCTCCAGATGCGCAAGACAGGCATAGACCCCCTCAGGGGGGCGTACCAACCGTCCTAACGGGATTAGATTCGCCGTCGGATAGCCCAGCGTCTGCCCGCGCGATTCACCCCGCACCACAATCCCCGCCCAGTAGAACGGCTCGCCCAGTAGCTGGGCTGCCTCAGGCAGTGCGCCTGCCTGCACCGCTTGGCGAATGCGCGTGGCGGAAATGCGCGTGCCCGTCTCGTCGACCACGGGCAGCACAGTCAGCACCTCGAACCGCCCCAAGCGTCGAAGCAGCGCGACATCGCCTCCCTGCTTATGACCGAAGCGGAAATCCTCACCCACGACCACCACCCGCGCATGCAGCCCTTCCACCAGTATCTGCTGGATGAACGCCTCCGCCATCAGGCGCGAGAATGCCTCCGTGAACGGTTGCACCACCACCAGATCCGCACCGTGCTGCAGGAGCCGCTCGATGCGGTGCGCGAGGGGGCAAAGCAAGGGCGTGGGCTGCTGCGGGCGCAGCACCTCCGAGGGATGGGGATCGAAGGTCAGCGCGACTGCGGGCACGCCCTCCGCCCGTGCCTGCGCTTGCGCCTCCGCCAGCAACGCCTGATGCCCTCGATGCACTCCATCAAAGGTGCCAATCGCCACCACGCACCCTGCTGATAGCATGGCGCGTGCGCTCTCCACGCCCAGAACCCAGCTCATCGCCACTCTCGCTGTCTGCCCTCATTTTACCTGTTCACCTACCTGAGCAGGCAGGACGAATGCCCCCCTGTACCGAAATCCATCTCTATGCTCATCAAGCCGCGTGCGATTGAACCCGGAATGACCATCGGGGTGGTCTCTCCCTCTGGACCCATTAGTGAGCAAGACTTAGAGAAAGGGCTGGAGCCGTTCCGTCAGCGGGGCTACAAAATTGTGTTGGGCGAGCATGTGCTTCAGCGGCGGGGCTACTTAGCGGGTACGGACGAGCAGCGAGCGCACGATCTCATGGCGATGTTCGCCCGCAGCGATGTAAATGCTGTGCTTTGCTCGCGTGGCGGCTATGGCGCCGCGCGGCTTATCCCCTACCTTCAGCCCGAGGTGTTCCGCCAGAATCCTAAGCCTTTTATCGGCTATAGTGACATCACCGTGCTGCACCTGTGGCTGCAGCGGCATGTGGGGCTGGTCAGCTTCCACGCGCCGATGCCCATCACCATGACGCGCCATATCCCCGACCACGCGATGGAGGTATTCTGGCGTGCGCTGGAGCGTCCCGAGCCGCTGGGCGAATTGCCTCCGTGGAACGCGCCTGTTCGCACGCTGGCTGGTGGGCGGGCACAGGGACGGCTCACGGGCGGCTGCCTCTGCCTGGTGGTCAGCTCACTTGGCACGCCCTACGAGATCGACACGCGTAACGCCATCGTCATGCTGGAGGATGTGGACGAACCGCCCTATCGCCTCGATGCGATGCTCAATCAGCTGCGCTTAGCGGGCAAGTGGGCGGTCTGCGCAGGGATCGTCTTTGGCGAGGACACCCGCTGGGACAAGCATATACAGGAGAACGAGCCGACGCTCACGCCCGACGAAATCCTGGAGGACTATTTCAGCGGGCTGGGCAAGCCCGCCATCGCTGGCTTTCCCTTCGGACACATCCAAGATCCGCTCACTCTGCCCTATAGCGTCTTAGCCGAGCTGGACGCCGATCGGGGCAAGCTGGTTCTGCTGGAGGCAGCCACGATGCGCCACTGAAGCGAGTTTGCCCGCTTTGGAGATTTAGGGTGTCTGCAACGCGAATGAGATTTCAAATTGCGCAAGAACCGGGTGGCTGAAGCTGTTCGTATGCAAATGATGCCGACCTACATCAACGATATGGTAACTCTCTGGAAAGATTTACCGCCTTTCCTTGGCATTATCAGGGCACGGGAAGGAACTCTCCCGCTGCTTCTGACCTACTAAGAGGATGGAGCCTATAGCGAAGGAGGTTCAGGCAACAATGCGGACAACGACAGTGGTTGGGGTAATCGCAGCGTGGTTGGCAGGCATACTGAGCTTGCAGACACAGCAGGCGGAGGCTGTGCCGTCAAACAGCTCTGCCAGACAAACCTCGTGGGTGCAAAGCCTCGATATCGATCAGTTAGACCCAAACAAAAGCGGAAACCTCCAAAAAATTTATCTTATGCTTCGAAGCGAGGATGTACCCAGGGCACGGCGGCTGGAATACGCCCGACGATATCTTCGCGGTGAGTATAAGTATGCTAAACCAGCATCCTCAGAGGTTATTGAGCACAAGTACTATTGCATATCGAGTGTAGCCCTTACAGTGTTGGGGAAGCTAAACGACATCGAATCGATCCCCTTGATTGAGGAGAAACTCAAGCAGTGGGAGAGCGAGATCGGAAAGCCCTCCCACGAGCGAACGATGGTCTCCTTTGACGCTGTGCGGGCACGCGCCGTACTGGCACGCCTCAAAGCCGTGCGCGACCTCCCCACCGTCAAAAATGCCGACGACCTGGTGCGCCGCCTGGAGCGCACGCTCCATCACATCGGCTTTGAAGGCTCCATCAAGGACTTCCTCCGCGCTTTGGAACAGGAAGTCAAAGCCGTTGAAGGCGTGGTAGACGCAAATTGGCCAGGCATCTACGAGGAGATACTCAATCAGTATGGGCAGATGCTTCTGGAAGCGGGCTGGAACGGGATTGAAGTAGAGCCAGCCAGCAAGATCATTCAGCTGGATTTGGGGGAGCGTCCTGCGCGTCCTGTCAAAGAGGTGTTTGAAGTTTATGTTCAGCTGGCGCGGATACCGCGCGAGCAGGTGGCGCAGTGGATTGTGGAGGATGCTCTGAGATGGCAACGGATTGGGGTTCGGGAGGAGTGTTATATGCAGGTATTAGCCGATAGGGGGGTTGCGGTGTTGCCGCTGGTGTGGTCGCGGTTAGAGTGGGCGGCGCGTCATCGGGATCAGGTTCCGGGCACGGGTATGGGGCTGGTAGCGTTGCTAAGGGTGTTGGTGACGATAGGTGGGGAGCAGGCGTTGTCGTTGGTAGAGCCGTTTACCAACGATGAGAACCGATGGGTGCGATATTACGCTTGCCAAGCGAAAGAATATATCCAGCAGGGTAAGGTGTTTGATTTCGGTGGTGGCGTCACTTTCTAATACCAATCGGGTTTTCAAATCGTGCGAGGTCCAGGTAGCGGAAGTTGCTCTTTAGCAATCTTTGCGGGCTAAAAAGCCGACCTGTGTTGGCTTCGTTTCTACAGGAACGGCTTAAGCTGCATAACATTTGAAAACCCAGTCGGTATTATACCAATCGGCGTTTCAAATGGCACAAGGCGACTGAAGTCGCACGGATACAGATGAAACCCCGCGCAGGCGGGGTTTTTTAGCCAGCGAAGGCTGGCTTCGTATGTTTGGGCACGACTTTAGTCGACCAAGCTTATCATTTGAAAACCCAATCGGTATGATACGCATCGCCCTTTCCTGTGTTGTTCTCGTCGGCGGGGACGCCGACGCTACGCAGGAGGCATTCGTAGCGTCGGCGAGTCGCCCCCCCGGGGGAGGCGGGGTGGTTGGCGTGGCGTGGAGCCCGCGCGGCGGGGGGGGGGGTGTAGCGTGGGCG
>JBCNVA010000176.1:0-14537 GCA_039630445.1 Armatimonadota bacterium | reverse complement strand
AGCGACGGCAGCACGACCACCTACTTCTTAGATAGCACGACGGGCAACCCCTCCGCTGGCACCAGCATCAATAACAACGGCACAGCGGGTGGTGGAACTGGGATCGCCAGCAGCTTCTTTGCCGAGCCATACATCGAGCCGGGCTTTGGCGGTGCAGCAGCGGGCTGGATTAACCTAACAGGCGGTCCAGGCAACCGTGTTGGCGCACCCATCGTGCCACCGGGGTATGGCGGTCAGCCCGGGCTCATCTGGGACATCTCCGATGGCGCCATTCCGCAATATGCCGCTGCCTGGGCTGGCAGTGGCAGCAGCGCGATCCCACTGGTGTATATCTGGGGTGGCGCGAGCTATAATGTCACCGCCCTGCCATTACCCGCTGGTGCATCAGGTGGGCGCGCCTACGGCGTGAACAACTTGGGGCATGTCGTCGGTTATTATATCATCGGCGCGGACAAACGCGCCGCGCTCTGGTGGTTCGACGGCAGTGCATGGCAGATTGTTGATCTGACCGCCCTCATTCAGAGTGCCTACCCTGGCTGGACGCTGCATGCCGCGCTGGACATCAACAACAGCATGTGCATCGTCGGCTACGGACGCGATCCAAGCGGACAAATCACCTCCTATGTGCTGTGCGTGGTACCGGAGCCAGCTTCGATGCTCGCGCTGGGTGCAGGGCTTGCTGGGCTGGCACTGGTACGCCGCCGACGCGCCTAAGGACAAGCCTCCTTTCGCCAGGCTGCCCCTGCCCCGTTGCTGGGGCAGGGGAGGATTTGTAATGAATATGTAATGAATCACCATCCCCGTCGAGGTCATACTTTATACAGGCGGCAACGCGAGCAGCGTGATGCCACATGGAGGTGGAGATGCAAGGCGGCTGGCGATGGGTCAGCGGGGACTACTGGGTGCAGGTGGAAAACGGTCCGGAACCCTTCGTGGGCTACGGTACGCTGGGCGTTCATATCCTGCGCCACGCCAGCCCGCGCTTAGAGCCTTCTTGCCCCACCAAGGAGGGTGCCACCCTGATTGGCATTCTGGCGTTGCCCACTTTGGCAGGAGGTATGCAACGATGGAACCGATGAAGCGAGCATGGTTATTGAGCCTCTGGAGTGTGGCGGTTGTGAGCCTTCTCTATGCCCAGCGCCCTAATATCGCCTGGATTGGTGGGGGCGAAGTGGGCACCTATGGCGGATTCTACTTTCTGA
Organism: Armatimonadota bacterium; assembly: GCA_039630445.1. Classification (GTDB taxonomy): domain Bacteria; phylum Armatimonadota; class Fimbriimonadia; order Fimbriimonadales; family GBS-DC; genus HRBIN15. The sequence continues at coordinate 13,335 of JBCNVA010000176.1, read as the reverse complement.
ACGAGCAATACTTTGTCACCAACATCGGATGGGGGCTTCACTTCTGGCGCCTGTCCGATAACCGTCTGGTGCGCACGCTGACCCTTGTGCAACTGGCAGGGCGCTATTTCAGCGACGGCAATCTTGCCCCGATGCCCAACAGGCAGCAGATTGTCGTGGCGTTTCCCGATACCGACGCCGGCACGGGCTTTCGGGGTATTCGCATCCGCATCCTGCAGCCGAGCGACCCCAACCTGATCAACTGGGGCATCGTGGCGCAGGGCGGCTCGTTCGTGGATGATAGCGATCTTGAGGACGAGCCGGGCAACGCGGGCGCGCTCGCCGTCAGCCCTGATGGGCAGTATATCGTGGTGGGAGGCGGCGACGGCGTGTTCAGGAAGCATGGGCTCGTGCTGTACCGTGTGCAGGGGACGACCATTCAGCGCGTGCAGTACTTGACGCGCAATCCAGACTGGGCGCCCATCTTCTCGGCGGCGTTCTCGCCCGACGGCGAGTGGCTCTTTGCCGGCAGCACAGGCGGTTGGGTCTTTGTCTACAAGCGCCAGCCCGACGGCTCCTATGCTTATCGACAGCGATTCACAATTGGTGGGAATGGCTACTATATCCTTTGCTTCAGCTTCGCCTATCGCCAAGACGGCAAATATGTGGCGGTAGGTGTGTTGCCGAACGGCATCATCGAGATACGCCGCTACAGCCCCGCGTTCGACGATTGGCGTATCTACATGCAGTGGCAAACCCCGAATATGAGTGCGCCCACCTCGTCCGTGAACGGGTTGCAGTTCTCGCCCGATGGCAACTACCTGGCAGCAGCCTACGGCACCTCCGCCTTCGGCGCGATTTTCTATGACCCCTTCCTGCGCATCTATCAGATTCAATATAGCAGCGATCCCGACTACCGTGCCGCAGTGCCTATCCTGCAGGAGGAGTTCCCCTACGATGTGGTCACGACAGTCGCCTACAACGCGAACGGTCGGGAGCTGTTCTCCAGCACGCGCAACGGCAACTTGCGTCGCTGGGACACCGAAACGCTGACCTCGATACCGATTCCGAACCATCGGGGCTTCCCCTCCGCGCTGGCATGGTCATCCGACGGTTCAAAGATAGCCACCTCCGCCGATGTGAACTATTCCGTGCCTACCCAGACCTTCATTTGGGATTTCAACAGCCAGTCGGTGCTGACGCGGATTAACCACCCGACAGCCTCGTGGATTGGCGCAGTCGCTTTCTCGCCCGACGGCAACTACGTGGCGACGGTGGGACGCGATTTGCAGGCGGAAGGACGCCCCATCGAACTCTGGGATGCCAACACGGGTGCATGGGTCGCACTGGTGGGCTTCCTGGACTACAACGGCAGCGGGCTGGCGTTTTCACCCGATGGGCAGTATCTCTATGCCGCCGCACGCAACGGCGACCTGCGTGCGTTCCAGCGGGATGCGAGCTGGTTCAACTGGGTGCAAATTGCGCGGGTCAATGCGCCTGATAACGCCCTGTCGCCCGTGCAGATTGCTCTCTCACCAAATGGCGATCGGCTGGCGGTCGGCTCCACGAACCGTGTCCAGATCTACACCACGCCAAATCTGATACTGGAGCGCGAGATTGTGGTCGCCACGGCGCCGGAGCGCGTCATCAGCGTGGCGTGGTCACCTGATGGGCGCTACATCGCAGCGGGCTGCCGAGAGGTGCAACCAGCGCCTGTGTACCTGATTAGCACTGCGGACTGGAGCGTGCGCCGTCTGCCCACGGCGCAGAACGGCTACGAAATCTATGCCGTCTCCTTCACGCCTGATGGCTGCTATGTGCTGGGTGCCGGCTCACAATATCAAGACCTTAGGGGCGTCAACCTGATGGTGTGGCATACGGGCACAGGCACGCGAGTCGCCGAGTATAACGACGAGACCATGTTCACGGTGAAAGCGGCAGCGTTCTCACCCGATGGGCGCTATCTTGCCTATGTGCGCGACGATGGCTCGCTGGTGGTGGCGCACAACCCGTTCTATCGCCGCACAGGTGATGTCGACCGCAACGGCTGCGTGGATGACGCGGACCTGCTCATCGTGCTATTCAACTTCGGCGGCACAGACCCAGATGCCGACCTGAACTGCGACGGGATCGTGGACGATGCCGACCTGCTAATAGTGCTGTTCAACTTCGGGAGCGGATGCTAAGCCAGGTCGCTGCCTCCTGTGGTTGCGCGAACGGGATTCCTCGCTTCGCTCGGAATGACAGGCATGATGGTTGCAAAAGCGAACCTGTCATTCCGAGCCGAAGGTGAGGAATCTCGGATAGGTAGCAAATCGGGTTATAAATTAACCCAACTTGCTACCTGTCATTTTTGAGCAGGCGAGGTTCCTCGCTTCGCTCGGAATGACAGAGTGTTTTATGCGGCAGTGAACTTGTCATTCCGAGCCGAAGGCGAGGAATCTCAGATAGGTAGCAAGTTGGGTTATAATTAATCTCAGAGGTGCTTCAGCATGCGCTTTAAACGCCTTGACAGGGGTTTCACCCTAATTGAACTGCTGGTCGTCATCGCGATCATCGCGATTCTGGTGGCGATCCTGTTCCCCGTGTTCGCAGAGTCACGCGCGTCAGCACGGCAGACCGTCTGTCTGAGCAACATGAGGCAGATCGGGGCGGCGATGCGCCTATACCTTGCTGATTACGACGAGCATTGGTTCCCCGCCTTCACCTATGAGCGCCTGAATAATCATCCAAACCCATTCAAGCCGTGGCTGGGGTTCGATACAACGAATGCCGCCCCTACCGGTTGCTTCTATGGAGACATGACTCAGCCGGCTCAACGCGCGCCGCGTGTCGGCTTGGTCGATCCCTACATCAAGGATAAGGGCATCAAGCGCTGCCCCAGCATGCCGGTGCGATGGCAGATGGCTTACGCCCTGAACTGGTTCCATGGGAACTACTTTTCGTCGCCGTATTATGCTCGCAACCCGGCGGCACGGGGCAACGAATACAGCCCGGCTGTAAAACGGTTTGACTCCGCGTTCTGCACCTGTCTACCCACATCCGATGCGGAAGTGGAGGAGCCGTCGCGCACGCTGATTATGTGGGAACATGGCTATCGCCCACCCATCTGCAACTGGCTCCAGCAGGCGGACTGGCCTGTGCGCGGTCGGGAATGGACCCAAGGACCCCCGCGCAACCCGATCTATGTTGATCACTTCCACTTCCTGCATCGGAGTGGGGCGAACACGCTCTGGTGCGATGGCCATGCGCGGCGGATGCTGTATGACCAGCTGCGCCGCCCGATGTTCTCCGCCCAAAAGCGCATCTATGATTAGAGCAAGGCTGTTTGGCAGATTAAAGGTGGAAGTGGGCGGGCAGCCCATCGAACGGTTCCGCACACGCGGCACGGCGCTGCTGCTGGCGTATCTATTGCGCTATCCGCAGCGCCATACGCGCCAGCACTTGCTGCGCCTGTTCTGGAAAGGGCTGCCCCTTTCCGCCGCCCAGAACAACCTGCGTGTCGCGCTCTCCAGCCTACGGCAACAGCTGGAACCTCCCGGCATCCCAGTGGGAACCGTGCTGCAAACGGATCGCCGAACCGTGGGACTGAACCCCGAACTGATCGAGACCGATGTCGCCGTTTTTGAGTACGCCCTTCAGCAAGCCGCGAACGCCACCGACCCTGCCGAACAGCGCCAGTGGCTGGAGCATGCCTGCCATCTCTATGCAGGCGACTTTCTCGCCGAGTTTGATGAGCCGTGGGTGCAGACCGAGCGCGAACGCCTGCGCCAGCTCTATGAACACGCCTACCAGCAGCTCCAGCCTGCTGAAATGCCTGCTGTACCCGCCGCGCGCAGCCCCACCACCTTCACCGCTTCTAATCCACCCTGTGGGCTGGGAGTGGTGCTGGGATTGGAAAGTGACTCACCTCTGGAGCGCCTGCGCGGTTGGGCACGGCAGGTGATTGTCGCCAGCGGTGGCTTCGTGCTGGAAGCCACCACCTCAGGAATTCGTGCCTTTTTCAGCTCGCTGGAAGGGCTGTTCAAAGCGCTGGATACCCTGCATCAGCAGCTCACAGGATGTCGCTTCGCGCTGGATGTAGGCGAGTTGCGCTATGGGTTAGGACGGTATGGAGGCACGCCATTGCAGGTGGTGGAGCAGCTGCTGCAGGTGGGTTCGGCACGGCAGGTGCTTTGCACGGAGCGACTGGCGTTGCTCGTGCCTCAAGGACGAACGGAGGGGCGTGTGGTAGTGCGCCATCTGGGTTGTTATCGGCTGAGCGAGCGCGGAGGCAACGAGCAGGTGTATCAGCTCGATTTTGTGGGGCGGGAGGGGATCTTCGCACCGTTGCGGGCGTTCTCGCCGTTGCGCAAGGGGCTGGTGCGCGTGCCCACCTCGTTTATTGGGCGGGAGGTGGAGCTAACCCAGTTGCAGGCGTGGTTGCAGTCAGAGCGGGGCGGGCTAATCACTATCGTGGGTGCGCCGGGGGTGGGCAAGAGTCGCTTTGCGCTGGAGTTAGCGTGGCGAGTGGAGCCGCTGTTTGGGGAGGCACGCTGGTGGGTGGTGCTTCACAGCCAGGGCGAATCGCTGGTGGAAGCGCTGGCACGATGGCTGGGCTGGGAAGGGCGCGGGCTGGAGCCGTTCATCCACACGCTGCGCACCGCACTCAGCGAACAACCTGCGCTGCTGGTCGTGGACACCACCGAGAGGCTTTCCGAAGGGCAAATGGCGGAGGTGATACAACTGCTGGAGGGCATCCCACAGCTGCATATAGTCGTCGCTGCGCAGGTGCCCTTGGGAATACCAGGGGAGCGTCTGTTCTGGCTGGAACCACTACCCCTGCCTCCTGAGGCGGCAGACACGCCCGAAGCGTTGCTGCGCTACGCATCGGTACGGCTGTTTGTGGAACGCGCTCGCCAAGCGCTGCCCGATTTCCGCCTGACTGCCAACAACGCTGCGGAGATAGGCACGCTCTGTCGCCTGTTGGAGGGCTTGCCCTTAGCCATCGAGCTGGCTGCCGCACGCGTGGGTAGCCTCTCCATCGCGGAAATCAGTGAACGGCTCCGCCACTCTATCGAGTGGTTGGGCAGGCGTCCTACAGGCGCACTGGGGCGATCACTGCTCACCTCGCTGGAGACAACCTGTCGGTTGCTATCGGCAGAAGTCGCCACCTTCTTGGCACGACTGAGCGTGTTTCGAGGCGGGTTCACACTGGAAGCGGCGCAGGCGGTGGCTTCGCCCCCTAACGCCTCTGACGCGCTGCAGGAGCTAACGCGCGTATCGCTGGTGCAATCTGATGGGGGGCGGTACCGGCTGCTGGAGCCTGTTCGCCTGTTCGCCGAAGGGCAATTGAGAGCCTCAGGTGAGATGGAGCGTGTACGCGCCGCCCACCTCGACTACTATCTGATGCTGGCAGAACAACTGGGCGACAAGATGGGCAGCTGGGAAGTGCTGGAGGCGGAGCGGGCGAACTTTGAGGTGGCACTGGCAAGCGGATTGGCACAAGCCCCCGAGAAAGCGCTGCAGCTGATTAGCGTACTGGCTCCCTTCTGGGAAGGGCGCGGCAGCGGGCAGGGCGCCTATGAACTGGTCTGCCAACTGCCCGAACGCCTGAGCGAGGTGGCGCATCGACTGCAAGCGGCACGCACCGCGATCAGCCTCGCCGTGCGACGGGGCGAGATGGATCGAGCAGGAACGCTGCTGGAACGATACCTGCCTGTGGCGGAACAGCACCCCGGATTGCTTGCCGCCGCCCGATTATGGGTTGTCGCCGGCTTCTATTACTGGATGCGAGGTGAGTGCAAGCAAAGCGTGGACTACCTGCAGCGCGCCGTCGAGCGATTTACCCCCGATGAAGCTCCGCTGGATCGGGCAGAAGCGCTCATCCATCTGGGCGTCGCCCGCTGGATCCACGAGGAGCTGCAAGAGGCAACTTACCTCTTTCAGGAGGCACTGGAACTACTACCACCCGAAGCTGCGCCACGCCTGCGCCTGAACGCGCTGGGCAACCTTGCGAACATCCTGTATCAGCGCGGACACTATGAACAGGCAGAGGCATGCCTCAGGGAGACCTTGCAACTGGCACAACGGCTGGGCGACCAGCGCACCGTCGCTACCCTGCTGAATAACTGGGGCGTCTGGCTGCGTGACCGGGGCGACTATGCCAAAGCCCGCGAACTTTACATGCAGTCGCACGCCATCTGGCAAGCGCTGCACGAAGGCATGGGGGCGACGATCACCCTCAATAATTTAGGGGATCTGGCGATGCTGGAGGGCGACCACGAAACGGCATCTCGCATGTTTATGCAGAGCATCCAGCAGGCGCATCAATATCAGCTGGGCTGGTTTCTCTACAGCCCGCTGCGCAATCTTGCCGAATTAGCTGCGCGTCGGGGCGACCTGGACACGGCGCACCGATGGATGCGAAGTGCCCTGCATGCCTGCCTCCTGCATCACCCCATCGAGCGCGCCATTCCGCTAATGAACCAGCTGGCTTGCTATGCACTACAGCGAGGTGAGATAGAGAGCGCCGTGCGCTGGTTCCTGCTCGCAGCGCACTGCACACCCAACCCTGAACAGGCAAAAGAGCTGCGAGACGCCGCCACGCACCATCTCAGCCCGCAACAGATGGAACGGCTTCAAAAAGAGGTAGAGCAACTCTCTGTTGAGAGGCTAATGCAGCAACTTCAAGCTGAGCTGGCACAGGAAACGGCAGGGATCGAACCGTTCTGACCGAAAATGGGGTATAGTATAGATGGAGGCAAGTGACGATGAAAACTATCTGGCGTTTCGGGATTGTGGCGATGGGTGCTGCGGTGCTGCTGATGGGCTTAACGGCTCAAGGCAAGCAACGAGCGGAGGTGTCGCTCCTGGGCATTCGCTTGTTTAGTCCTGCCAGCCGTGTGCTGGAAAAGTTTGGTAACCCGCGTGAAATCAACTATGTGCAGATGGCAGTTAGTCGCTTCGGGCAACAAGGTAGTGGGCAGGAGCAGCGAGGCGGTGAGGGCGGACTGCCTGGTCCAGGCGGACCTCCCGGCTTTGGCAGTCCCCAAGGCGGGCAACCCCCTGCCCCAGGGGCAACCGGAGAACAGCGCATCGAAACGGAAACCGTCTATATCTATCGGGGTAAGGGCGGCTCCACCTATGCCTTCGTGCTGAATAAAGATGGGCGCGTGGTGCAAATCAGTGCGCATGGCTACAAACCTGACCCGAATGTGCGCACCATGCGCAAAATCACCTTGGGTGACCCCTACAGCAAGGTGATTAAAGCCTACGGTTATCCCCAAGAGCATCAGTACTATGGCGATGTGATTCTGGTGCGTTATAACAAGTTGGGCGTCGCTTTCCAGATCGATACCAGGACCAATAAGGTGATGGCGATAGCGGTCGCGGCGGGCATTCCGCTCAGCGGGCCGGGCTTTCTCGGCATGGGAGGTGGTCAACAGCCGGGCGGTATGCCAGGCGGTCCTTCCGCTGGTATGGGTGGTCCGACGGGCACTCCCCCACCCGCTGGTGGCGGTAGAAGTGGTGGCGGCGGTACCCCTACACTCGGCATTTAGTCGAGGGCGAGGCGGACAGGTTCAGTGCGCAACCTGCGTGAGACAATTCGTGAGCGTATCGATCTGGTGGAACTGGTCTCAGGCTATGTCCAGCTGGAGCGAGCGGGCAGGAATTTCAAGGGGCTTTGCCCCTTCCACACCGAGCGAACCCCCTCGTTCTATGTCAGCCCCAGCCTGAACCGGTTCCACTGCTTCGGCTGCGGGGCGTCTGGCGACGCCTTCGCGTTCCTGATGCGCATCGAGGGCATCTCCTTTCGCGAGGCGCTGCGTCGCTTAGCCGCCCAAGCAGGAGTCGACCTGCGCACGGAGTCGCCTGTCTACCCAGAGGAGCCGGACGAACATGACCGTTTGCGCCGCGCCCTGTTTGCGGCGCAGTTCTATTATCGTCACTGCCTGCAGCGCGCTCCCCGCGCGCGCCAGTACCTACAACAACGCGGACTAACGCCAGCAACCATCGAACGGTTCCAGTTGGGCTATGCCCCTGACGGCTGGGACTACCTGCTGCGCTTCCTCCAAAAGCACCAGATTGCGCCTGAGGACGCCCTCCGCGCTGGGCTAATTCGGCAAGGTGAACAGGGCTACCATGACTACCTGCGCCACCGAATCGTGTTCCCCATCCATGACCCGTCAGGGCGCGTGATTGCGTTTGGCGGACGCACCTTAGGCGATGAAGATCCCAAATACCTCAACACGCCAGAAACGCCCCTTTTCGAAAAGCGCCAGACACTTTACGGCTGGCATCTGGCACGCAGTGCCATCGTGCGCCAGCGCAGCGCGATCGTAGTGGAAGGCTATATGGACCTAATCATGCTGCACCAGTACGGCTTCGAGCATGCGGTAGCGACGCTCGGCACAGCGTTCACCGAGCAGCATGCAGCCCGGCTCCAGCGACTGGTGGAGCGTGTCTACCTGCTGTACGACTCGGATAGCGCGGGTATCCGCGCGGCGCTGCGCGCGGCGGAGGTGCTGGAGGCAGCAGGTATCCCCGCTTTCATCGTGGAACTGCCCCCCGGCGAAGACCCTGACAGCCTGCTGCGAAGGGCAGGCGCAGAGGCGCTGCAACAGGCGCTGGAGGCGGCCCGCCCCGCTGCCTTTTTTGGGCTGGAACAGCTGATACGGGAACACACGACGCAAGCTAGTGTGGATCGAGCCGAGTTACTGGATCTGTCCGCACGCACCCGACTGCTGCAAGACGCTCTGCGATTTGTTGCCCAGCTGCGCAGTCCGACAGAACAGACTGCCTGTCTGGAGCGACTGGCTCCCCTTAGCCCCGCCTACTTGATCAGCCCGCAAGCCGCGATGGAGGCGTTGCAGCGCGATGTGCGTCGCCTGCAGCGTGAACGGCGCCGGGCAGCAGCGCAACGAGCCGCCCGACAAACCGATACCCCAGAACAGGAGGCTCCTGCATCGGCTCATGGGCAGGATGTCCAAGCCGCAACGCTCTCGGTGCAGTTGCCACGCGCGGTGATCGAAGCGGAGCGCACCGTGCTACGGGCTGTGCTACTACCCGAAACGGCTATGCCAGCTCTGGAACAGCTGCCCCAGATTGAATGGAGCCTGCCCGAACACAGGGCACTGGCGCAGACGCTTTACCAGCTGCCTCAGCCACCCTATCGCTACGCCGAGCGCGACCTGCTCAACGCCATCCCAGATGAATCGCTACAGAACCTGCTCACGGGGCTGCTGCTGCAGACCGAACCGCCCCTGTCGCCCACCACAGTGGCGGAGTGCCTGACCTACCTGCATCGGCGCAAAGAGCGCGCCCGACGCCTGCAAATCCTGAATGAACTCACCCGCAGCGACCAGCCACCCAATCCCGAAAAATGGCAGGAATACTGGCGCCTGCGCGCCGAATCTTAAGTTTGGAAAGAGCGAGCAGTGAATGATTGTTACTCGTTGAGGAGGACGAAGCGCATGGGCGAACTGTTTGGTTCTGAAGAGATGGTCGCGCTGGTGGAAAAAGGACAGCTGCAGGGCTATATCACTATTGAGGAGCTGTTGCTGCTCCTGCCTGATGAGCTGGATCCAGAAGCCATCGAGAACGCGCTGGACTTCCTTGAAGCCCGGGGCATTCAGGTGCTGCCAAGTAGCGAGGTGGGCGAGCTGGAACTGCGCCAGCTCGCTGAGCAAGCCGATCGGGAGATCGAAGCACTGGAGAGCGATTCGATAGACGACGCGGTGCGCTGGTGGATTCGACAAGCCAGCCGTATCCCGCGCCTGACCCCTGAACAGGAACAGGAGCTGGCACAACGCGCCCGTGCGGGCGACGAGGCAGCGCGCGAGCGGCTCATCCAGTCGAACCTGCGCCTGGTAATCGCCATTGCCCGCCACTATACCGGGCGCGGTTTGCCCCTTGCTGACCTGATTCAGGAAGGGAATCTTGGCTTGATTAGGGCAGCGGAACAGTTCCGCCCAGAGAAGGGCACGCGCTTCGCCACCTATGCCGCATGGTGGATCCGCCATCGGATAGCGCGTGCGCTGCAGGAGCAAGCCTCCGCCGTGCGGTTGCCCGTCCACCTGATGAAAACGCTGCGACGGGTGCGCCACATCACCGCCTTGCTGCAGCAGGAGCTGGGACGCAAACCCACCCTGCATGAGGTTGCCCAACGCGCAGGCATGGCAACCGAACAGGTGAGCAACCTGCTGAATGCCATCGCTCGCCCCATCTCCCTTGAAACGCCTGTTGGGGAGGGTGAGGAAACCACGATGCTCGACCTGCTGGTGGAAGAGCCGCCTGAGGAACTTATTGAACAGCTTGACCTGGAACAGTTGCTGGATGTGCTGAACGAGAAAGAGCGGGAGGTCATTCGCCTGCGCTACGGATTGGGTGATGCCGTCCCGCTCACGCTGGAGGAGATCGGGCGACTGATGAATCTCAGCCGCGAGCGCGTGCGCCAGATCGAGGCGCGCGCCATCGAGAAGCTGCGCAAAGCTATCGGTTCCTAAAAATGCCCGCTGGCAAAGTGCACGATTGGGTCACTGTAGGCACAGCGTTGGGGGCAATCCCCCTTACGGCGATGTACCTGCCCCCGGAGACGCGCCCGCTCGCCTGGCTGGCTATCGCCAGCTACACCTTCTCGGGCATCTGGCTCTCCAGCGACCTCGACACCCGCTCCAGTGCCTATTACCGCTGGGGACCGCTGCGTATCATCTGGTATCCCTATCAGAAGTTGGTGCCTCACCGCAGCTGGATTTCGCATGGGCTGGGTATTGGGCCCCTGCTGCGCGTTGCCTATCTGATCGGGGTCATAACGCTGTTCATCTGGTTGTCGGGCTGGCTGCTCGCACGCATCGGCATCGCGCTGCAGGTGGACGCCCAGAGCTGGCTGCTACACGCCACCGACTGGGTACTGACCTACCAGCGCGAGGTGCTGGCGCTGGTTATCGGGCTGGTAGCGGGCGGTGCGGTGCATTCCCTGATGGATTTTGTGCATACGCGCCTCAAGAAAGCCCTGTAAAAGGAGCCGGCGATGGAACCGACGGTCTACACCACGATTCGCGAGTTGCCCGCTTCGGAGCGTCCGCGTGAGAAGCTGGCGGCGTGGGGCGCAACGAGCTTGCGCGACCATGAACTGCTCGCTATCCTGCTGCGCACGGGCACGCACCAACGCTCCGCCCTGCAACTGGCACAGGAACTGCTCCAGCGCTTCAACGGGCTGCGCGGCGTGCTGAACGCCACCGTACATGAGCTGGCAAGTGTCAAAGGGATGGGGCTGGCAAAAGCAACCCAGATTGCCGCCGCGATGGAGCTGGGGCGGCGCGTCGCCCTCAGCACCTTCCAGGAACGCCCCCAGATCCGCTCGCCTGAAGATGTCTACAACCTGCTGTATGCGAACCTGCTCTTTGAGAAGCGCGAGCATTTTATCGCCGTGCTGTTAGATACGAAAAATCGAGTGCTGCGCACCGAGACCCTCTCCATCGGCACGCTGGATAGCAGCCTGGTGCATCCGCGCGAGGTGTATCGTGTCGCCATTCGCGAAGGCGCCGCCTGCTGGATTGCCGCGCATAACCATCCGAGTGGCGACCCCACCCCCAGCCCCGAAGACATCGCCATTACTCAGCACCTGCGCGAGGCGGGCGCCCTGCTGGGCATCGAACTGCTGGATCATGTCATCCTCGGCGACGGCAGATATACCAGTTTTCGCGAGCGCGGACTCCTCTGAAGCCCCACTGTGGTATAATATGGATACGGGAAAGGAGCCATGAGAAGGGAAGCGATTTGGATGGGTATGCTGGCGTTGACACTTGCGCTCGCGGGCGCACAGACACCGCGCATCGAGTTGCTGACCGAACAGGAACTGAACGACACGATAGGTACTGCCCACTTTGTAGGTGTCGTCGGACGCGATGCGACCAACCAACGCGTGATGAAGGTAATACGCGGACTGATCAACCCCGACGGCGATCTGGACTTTTTCAGGTTCCAGGTGCTACAGTCGGGAACCTACACCTTCCGCGTGGATGTACATGGCGATTCGGTGTTAGCCCTCTACAATAGCAGCGGTGGGCTCATCGCTGAAAATGACGACGATGTGCCCGGTGACAATACCCGGGGCAATCGCGACACCTCGTTCACGAACGCCGATTCGGGTATCACCATTAATCTGTCGGCAGGTACTTACCTCGTGCAAGTGCGCTCTATCGCCACCTCTGGTGATTTGGCACGCTTTCGCTACACGCTGCGCCTATTCGACGGCAGCACCGCCCCCGACTATGATCCCTATGAAGTGAGCGGTACGAACGACACTTTCAGCACGGCGACCGATGTGGGCAACCTTGCGGACGACTTTACCCTCATCTCCAACGCTTTCCTGAACTATCGGCAAAGCGACAGGGACTTTTACCGCTTCGAGATTGGCGCGGGCAACCTGACTGTGCGCACCTTCGGTGCGACCGATACCATCCTGACCGTTTACGATTCCAGCCTGAACCCGCTCGCGACCAACGACGACGATCCACACGACCCGTTCAACCCGTTTACTTCGCGCGTCGCTCTTACCGGACTCCCGGCGGGGATATATTACATTCGGGTTGAAGGCTTCTTCTATCCAGGGGGAATAGCAGGTGGCTGGTATGATGTACTGCTCACCGACTACACCCCTGTGCGTCGGCTCCTCTCGGGGCGTATCCTCTTTAGCCATCAAGCGATCCAAAATGTGCCGTTCACTTTCGAAATTCGTGAGCCGGGTAGCAACCAGGTGCGTCAGACACGCTCGGTCTATTCCGATGCCAACGGCAACTTCACTTTCTACACCCGGCTGATGTCCGGTACCTACCATATCGCCTGCCGTGCCCCCACCAGCCTCTGGCGGGTGATTCGCAATGTGTCGCTCGACACGAATGTCTCCGGGCTGGTGTTTAATCTGGTGAACGGCGACATCAATCAGGACAACCTCATCGACGACGCCGACCTGCTGCGCGTGCTATTTGCTTTTGGTCAATCTGGCGCGAATCTACCGGAGGATCTGAACGGCGACGGGATTGTGGACGACGCCGATTTGCTTACGGTGTTGTTCAACTTTGGCGCAGTCGGCGACAGTTAGGTGATGCAGGCGATCGCTCTCCAGTTCGGCGCAGGCAAGATTGGGCGTGGACTGTTTGCTCAGTTGTTCACCCGTGCCGGGCTGGAGGTGGTGTTTGTGGAGGCTCGTCACGAGATCGTGGCGAGCCTTCAGCGTTATCGCGCCTGCCGAATTGAATGGGTGGAGGGCGGGCAAGAGCTGATTGCTCCTGTACGCGCCCTGCACACCGAGCAGCGCGAGGCGATTGCCGAGGCATGCGTTCAGGCAGTGATGGCAGCGACTGCCGTTGGGGT
>JBCNVA010000175.1:0-6035 GCA_039630445.1 Armatimonadota bacterium | reverse complement strand
CAGGGAGCGGTATGGGGGTATCATGCAGGCAGGTGAGACGAATGGAGCAAGCCATCCAGCCTGTACCAGGCAAGCTGGTGCCGCAAGGAGAAATCACCTTCGAGGAGTTTCTCCAGTGGAGTGATGAGGACACCCACGCCGAGTGGGTCGGCGGGAAAGTGAGGGTCAAAATGCCAGCCTCAAGGGTGCATCAGGATTGCAACGGTTTCCTCTACACGCTGCTCAAGCTATGGTGCGATCATTACGACGCAGGGAAAGTGTTCCATCCGCCCTTTCCTGTTCATCTGGTGCTTCCCGATGGCAGGGCGGTCGGGCGCGAGCCTGATCTGGTGGTGGTACTGAAGGAGCATCTGGATCGGCTACAAGAACTCCATGTGGAAGGCGCCCCCGACCTGGTGGTGGAGATAGTCAGCAAGGGCAGTCGGGGCGAGGATCGCGGCGAGAAGTTCTACGAGTATGAGGCGGCAGGCGTGCCCGAATATTGGATTATTGACCCCGATCGCCAGCATGCGGAGTTCTACCAACTGCAGGAGAACGGGGTCTATTCGATGGTTTTTAGCAGTTCTGGTGGAGTCTATCGCAGCCGCGTGCTGAATGGCTTCTGGCTGCATGTGGAATGGTGCTGGCAGCAACCCCCTGTCTGGGAGGCGCTGCGCGCGTGGGGATTGGTTTGAAGTAGGTTGGCTCCTGCGCTTCTATCCCTCAAAGTTTCGTAGCGACACTCTATCAATTTTCACAGGGCACTGCCCCCTAAAGTGGTGTATAATAAGAGGAGGTGCGCTATGCGAAAAGGGATGGTCTTTTGGCTTGTGCTGGGCTGTTTCTGGCAGGCGTTTGCAACTGATTGGCGCGATAACCGTTACGCGCCCGGTCAACTGCTGGTGAAGTTCCGTGAAGGGGTTCTACCCATTGAACAGGCTTGGGTGCGCCACATAGTTGGCGCGCAGGTGCTGGATGTCAAGAGCGGTTTGGGTATCGAGCTGTGGCAGGTCAGTCCGTTTGTCGATGTGCCCGCGCTTTGCCAGCAGCTGTTGCGCTCCGGCTGGGTGGAGATTGCCGACCCGAACTGGGAACTGCAGTTAGCGGACTGGACACCAAATGACCCGCTCTACCCCCAGCAGCCCGCGCTCCCTCATATCGGCTGCCCGCAGGCGTGGGCTTACTGGCGCGGCAGCAACCAGTTCATCGTGGCGGTGCTGGATACAGGCGTGCAGCTGAACCATCCTGACCTGCAGGCGAAATTGCTACCCGGCTACGACTTCGGCAACGATGACAACGATCCCAGCGACTTTCACGGGCATGGCACCTTTGTGACAGGCATTGCTGGTGCGGTGACCAATAATGGCACCGGCGTCGCCTGCATCGCGCCCGAAGGGAGGACCCTGCCCGTGAAGGTGTTCACCAACGCGGGGCAGGGCTACCTGAGCGATCTAATCGACGGCGTGAACTATGCGAGGATGCAAGGCGCCCATGTGATTAATTTGAGTTTAGGCAGCATTAATCCCATGCCCAGTTTTGAAACAACCCTGAATACGGCGTGGAACGCGGGGGTGGTGATCGTGGCGGCGGCGGGGAATACCAACAGCACAGATCCTTTCTACCCTGCCTACTATCCCGTGTGCATTGCTGTTGCCGCCAGCAATCTGGATGACACGCGATCGAGCGTTTCCACCTATGGCAGCTGGGTCGATGTGACGGCGCCCAGCGGGGATGTTTACTCCACCACCATGCCGAGCGGCTACGGCAGGAATACAGGTGGCTTTACCTCCTACTCCGCGCCGATGGTGGCGGCGCAGGCGCTGCTGCTCTACCCGCTGGTTGCTGATGGTCCGGCGGATCGCTCGCTTGCCCGAGCGCAAGCGGTGCGCAACCTGATTGAGTCAACGGCTGTGCCCGTGCCGGGCAACTATGTGGCGCGTGGGCGCATCGACATCCATGCGTCGGTGATGGCGGCGCTGACCGTGCCCATCAGCGGGCGGATCACCATCAACGGCTTCACCGGCTCCTACAACGGGCGTCTTGTCGAGGTGCACCTGCGCCCGCTGAATGGCAACACGGTGCTTGCCACCGCAACGACCACCGCCAACAGCACGGGGAATTACAGCGTGAGCTTCTTTAACTATCTGGGCTACTATGATTTGGCGATTCGGGCACAGGGCACGCTGCTGCGGCGCGTCGCCAACCGGCGCGTCCGCTACCCAGGCTTGACGAATGTGAATGTGACGCTCATACCCGGCGATATTGACGGGAACAATGTGATTGACGACGCCGATTTGCTCGCAGTGCTGTTTGCTTTCGGGCAGAGCGGCTCGAATCTGCCTACCGATTTGAACGGTGATGGCGTTGTCGACGACGCCGATCTGTTGCTGGTGCTGTTCAACTTCGGTCAGAGAGGCGAATGAAGCGCGGCGCGGTTGGCAAATGGGGCGAGCAGGCGGTTGCCACATGGCTGGAGCGACAAGGTTTCCGCCTGCTTGCCCGCAACTGGCGTCGGCGTGAGGGTGAGATCGATATCGTCGCGATGCAGGGCGCGACGCTGGTGTTCCTTGAGGTCAAAACCCGTCGCTCCGAGACTTTTGGAGCGCCAGAGGAGAGCGTCGATGAGCGCAAACAGCGTCAACTTGCCCGTCTCGCCCAGCGCTATCTCGATGAGAACCCCTCCCTTGCCTTCGAGGAGTGCCGCTTCGATGTGGTGGTGGTCGATCTAACGGGCACTCGCGTTCGCTTCCGCCACTACCCAAACGCCTTCCTGCCCCCAGAAGGCGATTGAGGTACACTTTGCCGTATGCGCATTCTGTTTCTGGGCGATATCGTGGGGCGTCCGGGGCGGCGGGGCGTGGCGCACATCTTGCCAGAGTGGCGGGCACGCTATGCGCCCGATATTGTGATTGCCAACGGTGAGAACGCGGCGGGCGGCATGGGCATCACGCCCGATATTGCGAACGAGCTTTTCGCGCTGGGCATCGAGGTGATGACGCTGGGCAACCATGTGTGGCAGAAAAAGGAGATTTACCCGATGCTCGATGCGGAGCCGCGCCTGATTCGCCCCGCGAACTATCCGCCGGGTGTGCCAGGGCGTGGCTGGAGCATTTTCCCTGTGCTGGATAAACAGCTGGCGGTGATGGTTTTGGCAGGGCGTGTGTTTATGGAGCATGCCGATTGCCCCTTTCGGGTCTTTGACGCGTTGCGCCCGCAAATCGAGACCCCTTTTCTGCTGATCGATTTCCATGCGGAGGCAACCTCCGAGAAGGCGGCGTTCGCGCTCTATGTGGATGGGCGGGCAAGCGCGGTACTCGGCACGCACACCCATGTGCAAACCGCAGATGAACGCATCCTGCCAGGCGGCACTGCCTTTATCTCCGATGTCGGCATGTGCGGACCGCTCCACTCGGTCATCGGGATGGACCCCGAGATTGTCATCCAGCGGTTCATCACGGGGATGCCCGCCAAATTTGAGGTGGCAAAGGGGGCGCCAGTGGTGTGTGGGGTGTTGCTCGATCTGGATCGCTCCACAGGGCGTGCGCTTGCCATCCAGCGCCTCCAATATCGTATGACCCCAGAGGATTAGTCAGAATCTATAAAGAGGCTATGGACATACGCGAGCGACTGGCAATCTGGGCACTGCGCCTGTTGGGCGTGGGGTTCGTGCTGTTTGGGGCGCTGTTCGCCTTCGCGCCTGAAGCGACACTGCGCACCTTCAACCGCTGGGGTGAATGGTTCGGCATCACGACCGAACTGCCACCAGAAGGGGTTGGGTTCTGGCGTGTGCTGACGATTGCCTTCATGGTCATCGTCACCGTGCTGGCGTTCTGGGGTTCGGTGCGCACGCCTGCACAGCGTGCCTTGCTCACCGTGTTGATTATTGGTAAGGCGACTTCCTCGCTGACCGCGCTGGCGTTCTACCTTTGGGAGCGTCCTCTGTTTATTTACTTACTGAACTTCGTGGTGGACGGCGCGATTGCACTGTTGGTGGGGGTCTGCCTGATGTGGCTTCAGCGGGGGGTGTCCGTGCCTTCACGATGAGCGCGCCCGTACTGCTGCCCCCAGAATCGTGGAACCAGCCGCGCTGGCGTGGACAGCGCGGCTTTTATGAGGTCTATTTCATCAAGCTGAACCTTCCCGCGCAGGCACGGGCGCTCTGGCTGCGTTATACGCTGCTGGCACCGCGCGTGGGCGATCCCGTTGCTGAGCTGTGGGGCTTCTACTTCGATCATTCCAACCCTGAGCGCAACTGGGGTGCGAAACAGACCTACCCTGCGGCGCACACCAACTGGCGCGGGGGCAAACTCCCCCTGCAGCTGGACGCTATCAACAGGCTCCACCATACAGGGGCGACAGGCAGCCTGACCAGCGCGGGCGAATCGCTGTGCTGGGAGCTAAGCTGGACACCACCGTTATGGGCTGTGGGCTTGTTCCCCGCACGCTGGATGTACAGAGCGCCTTTCCCACGCACCAAGTACCTCTCGCCCGGCTGGGATCTGCGCATCGAGGGCACCGTGACGGTGCATGGCGAGACGCTGACCGTTTCCGATGCGCCCAGTCAGCAGGCACATCTGTGGGGCACGCAGTATGCCGAGGAGTGGGTCTGGGCGCACTGTAATGCGTTCACCGAGCGCGACGATGCGGTGTTCGAGGCGCTGCATGCCACGACGCGCCTTAGGGGACGCCCGCTGGCGATGGGCATGATTTGCTTGAAGCTGGGCAATCGTTTCTATAGCTTGCGTCGTCTGCGTGCTTGCCTGCGTATGGAGTCGCGCTCAGAGGTGGGCAGGTGGCACTTTGCGGGCGAGGAAAGTGAATTCCGCATCGAGGGCGAGGTGGAAGCGGATACTTCGCACTTTCTGGGCGCACGCTACACGGACCCCTCAGGCGACCTGCGCTGGTGCCACAATACCAAGATCGGTAGTTTACGCTTGCGCCTCTTGACGCGCGAAGGGACCGAGTGGCGCCTTGACCAGGAACTCAGCACGCCCAACACCTGCGCCGCCGAATGGGTTAGCCGTCAGCAAGATACGCATATAGCAAGATGGGTTTGATGGCTACAACCCTACCGCTGCACGACGGAGTTTGCGCTTGCTCTCGTAGCAGTAGCGGGTGTCGGGGAACATCTTTTCGGGGTTGAGCTGGTCATGCGGGTTGAAAATCGCCTTGACGCGCTTCATCGTGTCCAGGTCGCTCGTGCTGAACATCTGGTGCATCAGGGCGCACTTTTCGACGCCGATCCCATGCTCGCCTGTTAGGCTGCCGCCTTCGCGCAGGCACAGCTCCAGAATGGCTTCACCCGCTTCCACCACACGCGCCACCTGCTCCGGGTCGGAATCATCGAACAGCAGCACGGGATGCAGGTTGCCATCACCTGCGTGGAACACATTCGCCAGCTGCAACTGATACCGCTGGGCAATCTGGAACGCTTCGCGCAGCACCTGCGGGAGCTTGGAGCGCGGGATCACGCCGTCCTGCGTGACGCAAGAGGGAGCAAGCCGTCCGAGTGCGCCAATGGCTTTCTTGCGGGCTGCCCACAGCTTTGCCCGTTCCTGCGGGGTTTGCGCCCGGCGCACCTCGCGCGCCCGATTCCGATGACATATCGCCTCCACACGCTCGCGTTCCGCGTCCAGCTCCACCTCCAGCCCGTCCAGCTCAATCAGCAGCACCGCTTCGGCATCCAGAGGAAAGCCATAGCCAAATGCGGCTTCTACTGCCTGCAGCGTCAAAGCATCCATCAACTCCAGCGCGGCAGGAATGATGCCCACGGCAATAATGTCTGAGACTGTTTGCGTTGCATCTTCGAGCGTCTCGAACACGGCTAACAGCGTGCGCACGCCCTGCGGCAGAGGTGTCAGGCGCGCGGTGACTTCCGTGACGATTGCAAGCGTGCCCTCACTGCCCACAATCAAGCCGACCCAATCGTAGCCGAACGGCTCATCCTCCACACCGCCCAGCTCCAGCACCTCGCCATCGGGCAGCACCACCTGCAGCCCCGTTACATGGTTGACCGTCACGCCATATTTGAGCGTGTGCGGACCGCCAGAGTTCTC
>JBCNVA010000174.1:0-25059 GCA_039630445.1 Armatimonadota bacterium | reverse complement strand
AGCCATTTATACCTATCGGGATTTCAAACGCCATGATGGTCGTCGGCGAGACGCCGACGCTCCGAACACGCCCTGCGTAGCGTCGGCGTCCCCACCAGCGCTACGAACACGCCCTGCGTAGCGTCGGCGTCCCCGCCGACGATCCTGCACGCCATCTGAACTCAAGTCGCAGGGAGCTATCCCTTGGAGGCGAATCTCTGGCAGGTGATAGGGACGGCAAGGGCGATGTGGGGCGCAAGGACCCGATGGCTACGGTCGCTGGCAACCCATCTGGTGCTGATGGGGCTTGCACTGCTCTATATGATCCCCATCTTGTGGATGATTTCGACCTCGCTGAAGCCCGATCATGAGCTGTTCACTGAGCAGATTGTGTGGATCCCCTCGCAGATTGCCTATGAGAACTATCAGAAGGCGCTGGGCGCGTTTCCTTTCTGGCTTTACTTGCGCAACACTCTACTCATTGCAGGCTTTGCAGTGGTGGGCACGCTGCTAAGCTGCATTCCGCCGGCGTATGCGTTCGCGCGAATGCGCTGGCGGGGGCGCAACTTCTGGTTCTGGGTGATGCTCAGCACGCTTATGCTGCCGCCGCAGGTCACGCTGTTGCCTGTGTTCCTGCTCTTTCGCTGGCTGGGTTGGGTGGACACTTTCCTGCCGCTGATTGTGCCCGCCTTTTTCGGGAATGCGTTCCTAATTTTTATGTTGCGCCAGTTCTTTCTGACGCTGCCTCAGGAGCTGATTGACGCTGCCTATCTCGACGGCTGCACTGACTGGACGATTCTGTGGCGGATTGTGGTGCCGCTGGCGAAGCCGGCAATCGCCACGGTTGCGCTTTTCTCATTCGTGTGGGCGTGGACGGACTTCATGGCGCCGTTGATCTACCTGAACGACGCGAGCAAGTTCACGCTGGCAGTCGGCTTGCAATACTTTTTAGGTCGGCATGGCGAGCAGTGGAACCTGCTGATGGCGGCGGCTATTGTGGTGACCGCCCCGCTGGTGGTGGTCTTTCTGATAGCGCAGCGAGCCTTCATCCGCGGAATTACGCTTACAGGTTTGAAGGGCTAAAACGGCAACACCGACACCGATTTGGCAATCAAGGCGAGGGCGATCGCAAACATGCCGATTAGCCCCATACCGCAGAAGAAGCCTGCCAGCAGCACGGGCGCGTAGCGAAGCCAGTTGTCCTCGCCAAACCGCCTGCGGAAGTAGCGCCTGCCCAGCCACGCGCCCAATAGACGCGGCAGCAGATAGTGCGGGAACTGCCCCACACCACCCACCAGCCCATAAAACAATAGCAGGGGCCATTTGAACGCGCTGAACAGCCAGTATAGCCCCAGCCCCGCCAGAAAACCAACGCCGATGCGCGGCAGGTTCAACGCGCCCAGCACCAGTTCGCGCATCTCGCTCTCCGGGCGGTTAATCTGCTTCCACACTGCGTCCATCTGTGCAAAGTAGGGCCACATGTTCATCGCATACGGAAACATCGGCGAAGGAATGGGACTTGCCCGCCAGAAGAACGACCAGAACAGGAAGCTCGCGATAAAAATGGTGGGCAGCATGAGAATCTCCGCCTTCAGGATGCTGGAGAACTTGGTACCAGTCAGCTCGACTTCGCGGAACCGCTGGGCTGCCCAGCCGTGGTCTTGCAAAGGCAACGGCGCGTACCAGATGTCCACCTTCGGATAGCGACTGCTAATCACGGCTGCCTCCCGCAGGAACGGCACCGACACGCCATGACCTGTCAGCCCAATCATTCGCGCTGAGACATAACTATTGAGCGGACTCCAGAACAGCCCGAAGCCTACCACAATCCAGAGCGGGAACTCCGGCACCAGCCAGCGACAGAGCAAAATATAGGAAATCACCGAGATGAACCACACGACGACAGGGATCCATAGCGGTGGGTCACCCCGTCCAGGTGGTGGTAGCGTGCGCACACCGCGCTCCAGCAGCCGCCGATTGCGCCCATGCTCGCGCAAGGTCCGCACCACCAGCGCCACCCCGATGGTCGCCACCGCCAGCTGCAGCCCCACAATAATCGCCAGCCAGAAGTCGATATCGACGGCAATCTTGGTCTGGATGGCGGGCGAGTTCGGCTGCCAGTTGGGAATAAAGCCCAATCGATACAACACGGGATTTGCCAACACATAGGTTAGCACCGAGCTGATGGCTGACCCCAGCACTACCTGATAGGGCAGCACGAATCCAACCAGCACTTCGCCTAAATTCAGCGAGATGCCCACAATCGCTGTCGGCAGTAGGCTCTCCACATTTTGCGTCAGGTCTAAAAAGGGGATGGGGATAATCTGCACCGCGCTGCCGAACAGCGTGCCTGTGAACACAGGGATTGCCAGATAGAAGAAGCCGAACGCCATGCCAACGACGGCGCCCGTCGAAAAAACGCCCCAGCGCCACGATTCTTCGCGTCGTCCCGCCTCTGCCAGCGCGAGTGCGCCCGATGCTGCCACTGGTGCCATCGGAAAAGGTAACCGCTCCACATCGGAGGTCATCCGAAAGAGCAGGTAGCCCATGCTCATCCAGCTGGCACGCCCCAAAATCTCGGTAAGAACCAGCAGCGCTATCGGGATTGCCCAGTCGGGGTGCAGGAAGGTGCGCTCGCGCAGGGCTACCGAATCGGGCGCAGGCACCGCCCAGTGCGGAATCTCCTTTGCAAAGGGCGTGGCAGGTGCCGATTGCACAAAGAACTGATCCCAGATTTTCCACTGCAACGGTCCGCCTGACAGCCCGTACAGCCCCATCGCGGTGAGCGACGCTGCGATGTAAAACAGCATGTAAATCTCCTGCCGCTTGAGCGGCTGGAGCGAGCGGCGCATTACCTCCGCAAACAGCACAATCGTGACCCATTCGGCGGCGGAACCCAGTCCCACGCCCGCCACCAACCCCATGTAGATGCTGCCGGGCAGCATCACAAACGCCACGAACAGCAATCCCAGAAAGGTGCGGAGGGTGAACCCGTCTTCGAACTTATGCTCCTCGGCGGCGACCTCCTCAGCGGTGCGCCGCGCCCGTTGCAATTCATCCGAGACCGCCATACAAGAGGGCTAATTTCGCCCTGCAGAGGGCTATCTCCTGCCTATCGACTGCTGGTTAGCACATGCACGCGCACGCGGCGTCGTCCGAACTGAAGCGCTGCCCGGCGCGAGTGGAAAAAGAGGTCGATCCGGTGTCCTCTGATCGCGCGTCCCTTGTCCGCCGCAATCGCCATGCCGTAGCCTTCGATATAAAGCACTGTGCCGAATGGGATGATGCGCGGGTCAACCGCGACCAGTCCATAGCCTGCGGGCAAGCCTGAGGCGGTGCGCCCTGTACCCGTGCCGCCTCCACTGCGGTGCGCGGTGTAAGCTGTCGCCTCCATCGTCAGGATGCGTTTCGTGCGGAAGCTGCCGCCGCGCGCCACCTGCCCGCGCGAGGCAATATGGCGATGGACGCCCACATGGTAGATATGAGGTTGAGGCGGTTTGATGAGCAGGCTCTCCAGCAGCTGACGCTCGATGATTCGCCCGTTGCGCTCCACCACGCGCCAGCGTTCACACCGCACGCCCGGCTTACCCTGCTGCACCAGGATGCGCTGACGCGGCTGAAGGCGACGGTTCACTTCAAAAATCGTGGGCGGCGCGATAGATTGCATCTTCTCTACACAATAGACCACAAGCGAGGGATCGCCCCGATGAGACTGCGCCGCGACGCTCGCACTCAGCGCCACTATCAAAAGCAAACCGCACCACCGCCATCCGCCTCCCCAGCGGTTGATGCCCTGTGTCCACATGGTTCACCTCCCTTTGCGAAACCGCATCGGTTTCGCTTCACAGACAGGCGTAGTTTACCTGATACAAACGGCAAAAGTCAATCCTTTAGCGGATTGGTTCCTCGTCAAAGGCGGATCGGTCATCGCGCAGTCGCCACGAGCGCAGTTCGCCCGGCTCGCCCTGATGCACCGAGATAATCACATAGCTGTACCAGGGCAACGCATGCTGGCGATCGTACTCGGAGGGGACGGCAGGGTGGTCGGGATGAGAATGATAAAAGCCGAGCAGCAACAATCCCTCCTGGCGAGCGCGCCGCTCCGCCATCAGCACCTGCTGCGGGCTGATAAAGAAGCGTCGCTCCCGCTCGTCTACCCGTTCATTCGCCAGGCGCAGGGCATAGTGAACCACGCGCCGATCGCCCTGCTCCATACCGATCAGCGCACCGCAACACTCGTGGGGATAATCGGCTTTAGCGTGTGCCCGTATCGCCTGCGCCGCTTGCTGGGAGAGCTGCAACACCATCAGAAGGACTCCTCCCAGAACCGCTCCGACAGGTATTTGTCTGCGCTATCGGGCAAAACGGTGACGATCACCGCCGAGGACGGCTCGCGCGCCTCGCCGGAAAGGGTTGCTGCGAGGGCTTCTGCCACCTTCAGGCAGGCCGCGACCGCTGCTCCTGCCGAGATGCCAACAAGCAACCCCTCCTCACGGGCGAGCCGCCGCACCATCTGATACGCTTCCTCCGTGCTAATGCGCAGCTCCATGTCGGCAAGCGTGGGGTCGTAGATGCCGGGCACAAGGGCGGTCTCCAGGTGCTTCAGCCCTTCCAGTCCATGCAGGGGCGAATCGGGCTGGAAGGAGACAAGTTGAATCGTCGGGTTGTATTCGCGCAGGCGTCGCCCCACGCCGACAAAAGTGCCCGTTGTGCCCAGCCCTGCCACAAAATGGGTGATGCGCCCCTCGGTCTGCTGCCAGATTTCGACGCCCGTCGTCTCGTAGTGCGCCAGCCAGTTCGCCGGGTTGTTATACTGATCCGCATAGTAGTAGAGCGCGGGGTTCTCGGCATAGAGCTGGCGTGCCATCCGAATCGCGCCATCAGAGCCTTCCAGCGGGTCCGTATAAATCACCTCCGCGCCATAAGCCTTCAGAATGCGCTTGCGCTCTGGGCTGACATTTGCAGGCACACAAAGGGTGACGCCGAAGCCCAGCGCGGCGCCAATCATCGCGTAGGCGATCCCTGTGTTGCCTGAGGTAGCGTCCAGCAGCCGTTTGCCCCCATGCAGCTCGCCGCGCTCAATCGCTGTGCGCACGATGTTCCACGCCGCCCGATCCTTCACCGAGCCGCCCGGATTGAACCACTCCGCCTTGCCGTAAATCTCGATGCTCTCTGGCAAATGCGCCGTCACGCGCCGCAACCGGATCAGAGGCGTGTAGCCAATCAGCGCAACGACCTCCGCCACTTGCTGCAACTCGTGCGGCAACCGCATATAGCATGGATAGCCCATTGTTTAGCCATGCTAAGTATACCCCAGCCCTGTCCCGATGCTCGACGAGGGAAGGGAAATCAGGACTCCGATGCGGTATAATCCCCATGAGGAGGTCCATGCAACGATGCAGATGATGGTCAATTGGAACGGCACTTTGATGCCTCTGCAGGATGCGCGTATCCCCGTCTTTGACCATGCTTACCTCTATGGTGACGGTGTGTTCGAAGGCATTCGCCTCTACTCTCGCCGCATTTTCCGATTAGATGAACATCTCCAGCGGCTCTATGATGGTATTCACCATCTCGATATTCGCGGCATGATGCCCTATGAGGCGTTGAAACAGCGAATCATCGACACAGTGGAAGCCTCAGGAGCAGAAAACGCCTATATTCGGGTGTCGGTCTCGCGCGGCACGGGCATCGGGCTGAATCCAGAGAATATTGACCAGACACCGAATGTAATGATTGCGGTCACGCGCCTCGCGCTGTATCCGCCTGAAATGTACGAAACAGGGTTGCATGTCGTCACGGTCTCCACTCGCGTGATGACGCCCGACTCGTTAGATCCCCGCATCAAATCGATCGGGCGCTATGTGAGCAACATTCAGGCAAAGATTGAGGCGAATCGTCAGGGTGCGGGCGAGGGCTTAATGCTCAACGCGCAGGGCTATGTGGCAGAGGCGACAGGCGACAATCTGTTTATCGTGTGTGATGGGGTGTTGCGCACGCCACACCCCTCTTGCGGCATCTTGAAAGGGATTACGCGCCTGACAGTGATTGAGATCGCGCATGACCTGGGCATTCCTGTCATCGAGGATTGGTTGACTCTGCACGATGTGTATAACGCGGACGAGGCGTTTCTGACGGGCACGGCGGCTGAGATTATCCCGATGGTGTCGCTGGATCGGCGGTCGATCGGGGATGGCAAGCCGGGGCAGTTGACTCAGCGGATTATTCGCGAATTTCGCCAGCGCACGCACGAGATTGGCGTGCTGGTGCCTGCAGGGATCCGATGAACTGCAGCGTGTGTGGGGCTGCTGCGTGGCTACGGGTGCGCACAGGTTCGGGCACGCTGGTATTATGTCGAGCTTGTGCCCTGTGCTATGAGCGGCGGACGCTGGGTGTGTCGCTGAGCCGATGGCTGCAGCAGCTGATTCCTCCGCCCAAAACCTACACGCAGTGCCCCTTCTGCGGCACAACGGCGGAACAGGTTCAGCAAACGGGGCTTTACGGCTGCTGCCTCTGCTACCAAGTGCTGGCGGGCAAAGCCCCTCCCTCCGAGGGTCTTTAAATCATTTAGCATGCGGTAAGGTAAAATCCTCTGGCGAGCTGTGCGGTAGTGAATAGCGATGACTAACTTCTATGTCGCGGACAAATTGCAGCGAGTGACGCCCGCCTATCCTGATGATAGTTTGCTACGGGCAGCAGAGCTGCTGACGCAGGGTGGCGCGGGTGTGTTGCCGATTGTATCGGGGGGTGAGCCAGTCGGGGTGCTGACTGAGCAGCGCCTGCGTGAGGCGATTGCTGCTGGGGCGGATTGGACAGAACCTGTGGGCGACTGGATGGAGGAAGCCTTTACGCCCATCCGCATCGAGACCCCACTCGATGCTGCCGCCGACTATCTGGCAAATTCTACGCTGCCTGCGATTGGCGTCGATGCGTGGGGGCGTTATGTGGGAGTGGTGAGCCTTGCGCATCTTATGGCACGCCCTGTCGCCCCCGCATCGGTCGGCACAATTGCTGGGATGGCAACCCCATTAGGCGTCTATCTGACCAACGGCGTCGTGCGGGCGGGCGCAGGCGACCTGGGGCTTGTGCTCACAGGCGCACTGCTGCTTGTCCTCTACCTGATCGCCAGCTGGATCGTGGTGGGCAGTGCGCAGTGGGTGCAGACCCATTTCGGTATCCCACTGCTGAGCTACTACGACTCGCCCTACGCCTACACTTGGCTGGCGAGTGATCTCATGGGGCTGGTGCTGCGGGCGTCGGAGTTCCTGCTCTTTTTGCTGCTGATGCGCGCACTCCCCATCGCGGGCACGCACGCCGCCGAGCATATGGTGGTGCATGCCATCGAGCGGGGCGAGCCACTGGTTCTGGAGGTGGTGCGTCGAATGCCGCGCGTGCATCCGCGCTGCGGCACGAACTTGGTGGCGGGCGTAGTGCTGTTTTTGGGGCTGGCGAACTTCTTTCAGGGCATGATGCCTGAGCTAACCGAGATGCGCGACCTTGCGCTGGTGTTCGCGCTGCTCTTTACGGTGCTGTTCTGGCGACCGTTTGGCGAGTTGCTGCAGTGGGTGGCGACCACCAAGCCGCCGACCGATCAGCAGTTGTTGCGAGCGATCCGAGTGGGCGAGCAGCTGCTGGAGCGGGCGCGTCCGTACAGTGGCGTTGTGCCGCCGTTCGGCACGCGCCTGCTCTATACAGGGCTACCCCAGATCCTGCTGGGCGCATGGGGCGCGCTCGCCCTGCTCAGCCTGCTGGAACGCCTGCTGGGGATTACCTTGATCGTAGGATGAGTTTAGCGCTGGGCTTTGCGGCAGAGGTCGCCAAACGCACAGCGGCGACAATGCTCGCCGGGAGTGGGCACAACCGTTGCCTGCTGCAGTAGTTCGAGCAGATGGCGTAGTTCGGTGCGGAGCTTCTCGATGGCTTGCGCCAAGCGTGGCTGTGAAATCACCATCATCACCTCCGTGGGGCTGCCTTCCCATGCCCCTGCGCGAAAGCGCCGAATCAGCCCCTCATCGTAGGGCACGAAGCGCACCCGTCGCCCGTGCGCCAGCTCGTCAAAAGCGATCACCACGCGCTCAGGCCTATATCGCGCCTGTACCGTGAGCGCATAGAGGAGCGGCTGGAAGGCGACGCCTGCCTCAATCTCGCTACGCTGGGGCGAGCGCGTCAGCTTGTAATCGGTCACCATCGCTACCTTGCCGTCGGGGCTGAAGTCGACACGATCCACCACGCCGCTGACGCGCACAAAACGCCCTCCTCCCAGCGCCAGCCGATAGGCGTTGGGCACCGAGTCGGGGTCGAACCGTCCTGCTGGCTCAGCCAGCATGGATAGCTCGGAAGGCAGCAGGGGATTCTCCTCATCGTCCGCGATGGGCGTGCCGAACGCCCATTCAAAGTGGCGCGGCTCCAACCCGAACTGCTGCCGATAGCGCGGCTCGCGCTGCGCAAACAGCTGGAGCAGGCGTGTTGCGTAGGCATGCAACACCTGCAGCTGCCAGTGTGCCAGATCGAGCGATTCAGCATCCACCACGCGCCCCAGTGAATCGATGAGCGCCTGCGCCCACTCAGGCGAATCGGGCGGCAGATGGCGGTGATGGCGATAGGCATGGCGCAACGCGGCGTGCAGTACGCTGCCAATTTGGGTCAGATGCAGTCCCCGATGCGGCATGCGCACGCGCAGCCGATGGCGAAACAGGTGCTGGAACGGGCAGCGGTACAGCGTCTCCAGTTCGCTTACGCTGAAGGTGCGGTCGATATCGACCACGCGCTGGCGCGTGCGCGGCAGCGTGAGCCGATCGGAAAGTTCAGACACATCTGCCATGCCTGCTCCTGCCGACTCAAGTGCGTGTGCCAGAGCACGGTCATATGGATGGAGCCGTTCTGAAGGGGGCGGAACCAACTCCTCTAAGCGATAGAAGCGGGTCTCAACAGGAGACTGAAGCGTCTGTAGGTAGGAGGAGGGTAGCGTTTCGCCTGTCTCCATCGTGCGCGGGTAGCTGAGATAGAGGCGTTGGGTGGCGGCAGAGGTTGCCTCGTAGAACAGCATCGGTTCAAGGCGTTGTCGCTCGGAGCGCAGGGGCAAGTAGACCCTTTCACCTTGTGCTTCAAAGAAGGCGCGCAGTGCCCGTCGCTCCGATTCGCGCAGGAAGGGGTCGTCGGGATGGCGACGGGGCAGCATGCCCTCCACCAGCCCCATGATGAACACGATCTCCGCCTGCGCCAGCCCTGCCAGCTCCAGCGGCAGCACACGCACGCCTTCACGCCCCCACGCATGGGAGTATTGCTCCGCGTCGCACAAGCGTGCCAACTGCGCGATAGCGCCCGCAGGCGTCATTCGCTGCCACAGGGGCGCATAGGCACGGGCGAACTCCAGCAGCGCATCGGCAGCCGCGCGATCATTTTGAGCAGCGAGATCAGATGGGGAGGGCATCAGCCGCTGCACCAGCGCTGTCAATACCGCCGTGATGTCGGGCGACGACTGGCGCAACAGACCGCGCAGCGCACCAAGCCAAACAAGCACCTCCGCAATAGCGGGTTCCTCCGCCATGCGACGCACCGCCTCGTCAAGCCACTCATCAGCTGGGCGCACGCGCTTGCTCACTGTGCCAAGCCGATGATGCACTTCACGAGACCAGCCCAAGTAGGGACTTTGCAGCCACTGCAGCCAGTCGCCACCTACACCGTCACCTATTAGCAGGCGCAACGCATCCAGCAGCAGGCGCACAAGCGGTGAGCGGGTCAGCGGTTGTGATGCGACGAGGGCGAAGGGAATGCCATAACGCTCGAAAATCACCTGAAGCAGCTCCGCTTGACTGGCGGGATGGCGCAGCAGAATGAGCATCTGCTCTGGTGGTACTCCCTGCTGCGTGTGGTGCAAGATTTGCCGCGCGACAATTTCCACTTCGCGCAAACTGTCGGCAGCGCTCAGCACCATCCGTTCAGGCAAATCTACAGACAACCCCGACTCGGCAGGGTCTGGCAAGGTTTCCACCGCATCGGGCTGCAGGCGGGTGAGCAGTTGCACTACGGGCGCGAATCGGTCAGGGGAAGTGGGGTCATAGAGCAGGGCAAAAACCACCTCACAGCCCGCGCGCTCGACAGCGTGCAGCAGGGCGATGTCCACCGTGTGCAGCTCATGGAAGCCCCACAAGAGCATGCGTGGGGGTGGTGACACGCGCCGCTGCCGAACAAATGCAACCGCCTCCCACCAACCTACCCCTGGGTTCGGCAGATGGCGATTCTGTAGCTCCCGCTCCCACTCACGCCAGAGCGTGCTTAGCTCGCTCGCCTTCCGCAGCCATTCGTCACGCAGCGCGGCTGATTCGATACCTGCTATCTCAGCGTATGGGGGTTGCACTATCGCGTGCGCGGCTTGCTCCAGCCTTTCCGGATCAAGCCCGTCCATGCGCCACTCGATCCATCGGGCGCACAGCTGCCGATGGAACTGGGGCGAGCGGCGCACCTTGCCAAAATAGTCCCCTTCGCTCAGTATGCGCTGGCACACCTCGGCACAGACTGCCAGATGCGCTGCTGTCAGCCCCGTCAGGCGAGGAGAGCCTATCAGCGAGTGCCAGAAACCTTGCCACTCCATAGAGGGCACTTCGGGCAGGCGCAGAGGCAGGTTCGCAACGCCAGTAGGCAGTATCACCAGCGGTGCTGGCTCCCCCAGCGCCCTCAGCGCCACCTGGAGCAGGTGGCGGGGCGGTCTCCCCAAGAAGACTTTCATCTCACTCCTGCCACAACTGCAAGACAACCGAGAGGGGGGCGTCAGTGCGTATCGAGTTGCCCGAATGATGGACGCCCGACGCGCGATAGCCCCGCTCCCGCAAGAACTTGATCGCCTCGCGTGTAGGTGGGACAGAACGGTCTAACTTGTCCGCCAACGCAGGCAGGCTGTAAACGATGGGTAGCTCATCCCGCTCGCGATTGAGCTTGGTGATGAAGCGGCGCGTTTCGGCGAAATACTCCTCATGCGCTGCGCGGAACATCGCACCCAGAAAAGCGTGGTCATGTAGCGGTCCTAGCCAGAGGGGTCCAATCCAGCGCACAGTCCGAGAGGGATCGTACTCGTGATTCACGGGTGCGGGCACGCCTGCATGAGTCGCACGATACTCGCCATCGGGCATCTGCGCGATAAAGCCCAGATGTTCCGCATTAAAACCACGCGTTCCTTTGAACACGCGCATCAGCACGCGCCAGCAGTAGCCATCGAACAGGCTAAAGAGCGGCACGCCATGCATGTTTGCCTGCACCAACCGCCGCTGCAGGAAGCCAATCAGGATGCGCAGTCCGAACTCGTGGCACTCGCGTCCCAGCGCAGAGACCGCATCGTACGATTTGAGCGCCTCGCCCCGCTGCGCCCCGCACAGCACCGGTGCGTCCGTCGCCGTTACATAGAGCAGCCCTTCCCAGCGAATGACACCCGTCGTCCAAGGCACAAAAGGCGCTGGCGAACCGAAGGGATCCAGATCGACCCAATCGAAGCGTCGATCCTCCAGATAGAAGCGGGCAAGCAGGCGTTGCGCCAGTTCATTATGCAGCTCTACGCGCGGCTCCTCGCGGAGCGTCTCCTGCAAGTAGGCGAAGGCGTCATAGTTGGCATCGTTGACTACAATCTGGGCGACAGGTGCCTCAGCGAGGTAGCGGCGCGTGCGCAGTCCCAAGCCCGCCATCAGCTCCAGCACCTCCAGCGGGCGTTCCAACCGCTCCGCCTCGACACGCATTGCCAGCACGCCCAGGTCGCGCCCCAATCGCGCCCGCGGGTTATAGAACACCCGCTCGCTAACAGGCAACTGGAACTCGACCGCACCCTCACGATAGACTTCGATCGCCATCGTAGGGATAGAGCGTTGCATGGTTGTCCCAAGTGGGCACGGTTCCCCTTCGCATGGGGGGAACCGCACCCTAATTCAGGTGGCGATAAATGGTTGCTTCAAAGCGCCATCGGCATGATGACGCACAGGTAGTCGCTTCGGTCGGCGGGCTTGAACACCGCTGGGCGCAACGACTCAGTCAACTCAATAGCGACCCCCTCGCTCTCCAGCACCTCCAGCACATCGAGGACATATTTGGCGTTGAAAGCGATTTCGAGGTCATCGCCCTCGCGCACCAGATCCACCGCCTCTTTCGCCTCACCAACATCACCCTGCGCCGTGATGACCAGCTTCTCGCCCTCCGTGCGCAGGTAGACCTTGTTCGCGTTGCTTTTTGCGATGAGATAGGCACGGCGCAAGGCATCTCGAAACTCGTCCACCATGAGTACCCAGCGGCGCGTGTACTCCTGAGGGATGACCCGCTGATAGTTCGGATACTGCCCTTCGATAAGCTGGGTGACCACGCTGGCGTTCTCCCCGATAAACGCGGCTCGATGCGTGCCTAACTGCATGGTGAGGGTATCGGAGGTGGGCAGCTTCTGCAGCAGATGAATGGCTTTGAGGGGTACAATCGCGCTGGCAGGCTCGCCCCCATCGCCCAGCTGGGCATCGCGCACTGCCAGGCGGTGCGTGTCAGTGGCGACAAGGCGCAGGTTCGAGCCGTCATATTCCATCCGAATGCCAGCGAGGGTGGGACGCACCTCCTCGCGTGACACGGCAAACTCTACCGAGTCGACCATTTCACGAAAGAGTTCCGCAGGCACCGTGATCTGAGTCCCTGTCTCCAGCTCAGGCACAGGGGGATACTGGTCCGCAGGCAGTCCGACCAGCTGATAACGCGAATCGCCCGCCTGCAGGATGAGTTGATAGCGATCGCCCGTCTCCAGATTGACCGCCTCCGTGTTCAGCGAGCCGACCAAGTCTGCCAAGAGCTTCGCACTGACGGTTGTGGCGCCTGTCTCGCCAACAATTGCGGGAATACGACACTCCACCCACTGCTCCAGGTCGCTGCCCAGCAGGCGCAGTTCGTCGCCCTGTGCCTCCAGATAGAGATGGCTCAAAATCGGCAGCGTGGAGCGCGAAGCCACCGCCTGCACCACCACACTGAGCGCATCATCCAGTTGCTCCCGATTGCACCGCAGCTTCATCCTTGACCTCCTCTTTGTGATGGGATGTATTGTACCCGCTGCCCCCTCAGGCATGACGCCGCATAAAGTCCAGCATGAAGTCGCGCAGGGCTTGCACGCCTTCGATGGGCATGGCGTTGTAGATCGAAGCGCGACAGCCACCGACAGAGCGATGCCCTTTGAGTTCATATAGCCCGTTCGCCTGTGCCTGCTGCAGGAACGCCTTCTCCAGCTCCTCGTTGGGCAGGCGCCAGGTGACATTCATCACCGAGCGGCATTCGGGATGCGCATGCCCGCGATAGAAGCCATTGCTCGCATCGATCACCTCGTAGAGCAGGCTCGCCTTCTGCCGATTGATCTGCTGCATGCGCTCCAGCCCGCCAATCTCGTTCAGGAGCCAGCGCGTCACCAGCATCACGATATAGATCGCGAACACGGGCGGCGTGTTGTAGACCGATCGGTGCTCAGCAAGCAGGCGGTAATCGAGCATGGCAGGCATGTTAGGCGGGGTGCGTTCCAGCATATCATCTCGAATAATCACGATGGTGACGCCTGCGGGACCTGCGTTTTTCTGAGCGCCTGCGTAGATCAGAGCATAGCGCTCGATGGGCAACGGGCGCGAGAGGAAATCGGACGAGGCGTCGCACACCAACGGCACATCCCCCACAGGCGGCTCCTGATGGAACTCCACGCCCTGAATCGTCTCGTTGGAGGTGAAATGGACATAGGCAGCGTGAGGGTCTAAGTCCAGCTCATCGGGGGTGGGCGTGCGCACAAAATTTTCGCCCTTACCGCTCCATGCGACACGCGCTTTGCCAATCTTAATTGCCTCCTGAAACGCCTTCTCGCCCCAGGAGCCAGTGATGATGTAATCGGCAGAGCGGTCGCCCAGCAAGTTCATCGGCACCATCGCGAACTGCAGGCTCGCGCCACCCTGCAGGAACAGCACGCGATAATGGTCGGGGATTTTGAGCAACTGTCGCAGGTTCGCTTCCGTCTCGTCCAGAATCGCGTCGAACCATTTGGAGCGGTGGCTAATCTCCAATACGGACATCCCGATGCCGGGCAGCGCGAGCAGGTCGCGCTGCGCCTCCTGCAACACAGGCAGGGGCAGCACTGCTGGCCCTGCCGAAAAGTTCCACACGCGCTCAGTCATTGCTCCTGCCCTCCTGTCAAAACCCCCTCCGTGAGGTTCCCCCTACTGCGTAGGGGGAACCTAGTTATTTTTTACCCAACTTGCCACCTATCTGAGATTCCTCGCCTTCGGCTCGGAATGACAAGTTCACTGCCGCATAAAACGCCCTGTCATTCCGAGCGAAGCGTTGTCATTCCGAGCGGAGCGAGGAATCTCGCTTGCTCAAAAATGACAGGTAGCAAGTTGGGTTATTTTTTAGTTTTCAGAGAATATAACGGCTGAGATCTACATCCTTGACGATATCGCCCAGTTTGGCACGCACATAGTCCACATCGATCACGAGGCGTTCGCCAGCACGTTCGGGCGCTTCGAAGGAGATGTCCTCCATCAGTTTCTCCATGACGGTATGCAGGCGGCGGGCACCGATGTTCTCCGTGCGCGTGTTGACCTCGTAGGCGATGCGGGCAATCTCCTCGATCGCCTCATCAGTGAACTCCAGCTCCACGCCTTCGGTGGCGAGCAGCTGCTGATACTGCTTGGTGAGCGCGTTGCGCGGCTCTTTGAGGATGCGGACGAAATCGGCAGCGGTCAGCGGCTCCAGCTCCACACGGATAGGCAGTCGCCCCTGCAGCTCAGGAATCAGGTCAGAGGGCTTGCTCATGTGGAACGCGCCCGCCGCGATGAACAGGATGTGGTCCGTACGCACGGGACCGTACTTGGTGATGACGGTGGAGCCTTCAATAATGGGCAGCAGGTCACGCTGCACGCCCTCACGGCTCACATCGGGACCGTACTGGCTGCGCGAGCCAGCGATTTTGTCGATCTCGTCCAGAAAGATGATGCCTGTCTGCTCAGCGCGTTGCACCGCTTCACGAATCACGCTGGAGCGGTCGATGAGTTTGCGTGCCTCCTGCTGGGTAAGAACCTCGCGCGCCTCCTTGATGGTGACGACGCGACGGCTGCGACTGTGCGGCAAAAACGGGTTTGTGAAAGAGTCGGTATCCATGCCCATCTCTTCGATGCCTTGAGGGGAAAAGACCTGCAAGAAGGGGACGATAGGCTCCTCCACCTCGATCTCGATCGTTTCGTCGTCGCGTAGCCCAGCGCGCACCTGTTCCGTAAGGGCGCGTTTGAGGCGTCGCCGATCGGTTTCTGCACCTTCTTCCTGCTCCTCTGGCTCCTCAGGCGGTTCCATGCCGAACGCTTGGCGCAAGAGTTCGAACGGAGGGGGCATGGTCTGGCGATTGCGTCGGCGGCGCGGGCGCAGCATCATCTCTACGATGCGTTCCACCGCACGCGCTTCAGCGCGCTCGCGCACTTCCGCCATCTTCTCCTGCTCCACCATGCGCACCGCCACATTTACCAGGTCGCGCACCATCGAATCGACATCACGCCCGACATAGCCTACCTCTGTGAACTTGGTCGCTTCGACCTTGATGAAGGGCGCACGCACCAACGCCGCCAGCCGACGCGCAATCTCGGTCTTGCCAACCCCCGTGGGACCAATCATTAGGATGTTTTTGGGCATGATCTCATCGCGCAGTTCAGGTGGCAGGTTCTGACGCCGATAGCGGTTCCGTAGCGCAATCGCGACAGCACGCTTCGCCTTCGCCTGACCCACAATATACTTGTCCAGCTCCGCCACAATCTGGCGCGGTGTCAATTCCTCTACGGGTACTACCGTCTCGGTCTGCACAGCAAGAAGTATACCTGAAAAAGGCTTGGTGGCGTTCATGCCCTCATCCTTCCATCAAGCGAATCTGTAGGAAGGGGTTTAATCCATGGGATGAAACCAATTGACCTGAGCCAAGTGGAGCGATTGTTGATTGCGAAGACCTCCTCAATGGGAGATGTGGTGCATGCGTTGCCCGTTGCCGCCGCGCTAAAGCGCGCCCATCCCTCTCTGCGAATCGGCTGGGTGGTGGAGGATCGCTTTGCAGAGGTGCTGGACGGCTCGCCATGCATCGACAGGCTCCATGTTATCCCCCATCGACGGATCTACTCTCGGTCGTTCAGCTGCGCCTGGTGGCGAGTGTTCTGGACGCTGGTGAAGGAGCTACGTATGGAGCGGTATCAGGTGGCACTGGATCTGCAGGGTCTGCTTAAAAGTGCAATCTGGAGCGTGCTGGGGGGTGTTCCGTTGCGGTTAGGCGCGCATCGGATGCGCGAGGGCACCTGGCTGCTGATGAAGCGGCTGCCCATCCCGGAGCGTGCCGACCAGCATGTGGTGCTGCAATATCTGGAGGCGCTCCACTGGCTTGGTGTGGAACCGCCAACATCGGTGGAGTTCCCGCTGTTTATCCCCGAAGAGGTTCGCCAAAATGTTCGCGCCAAACTGGCGCAGGTGGGGGTGTCGGGGGCTTTTGTTTCGATAAATCCCTCGGCGAGCAGGGAGTGGAAGCGCTGGGAGATTGCCAAATTTGCTGAGCTGTCCGATCGCCTTGAAGCGGAGCATGGGTTGCCTGTGGTGTTCATCGGCGGACCGGGCGACAAGCCGCTGGAGGCGCGTTTAGGCGCGTCTAAGCAGCTTCCCTTGCGCAGCCTGATTGGGCAGACCCGCCTGAAGGAAGCGATGGCGGTTGTCGAGATGTCAGCGGTGCATGTGGCGGGGGATACAGGCACAATCCATATCGCGGCGGCGCTTGGCGTACCTTGTGTTGGGCTTTATGGTCCTACCAATCCCGATCGCACGGGTCCCTTCGGGCAGCGGGAGCGCGTGCTGTACAAGCGTCCCCTGTGCCGCCAGTGCCCGCCTGATCGCTGCCTCCGCTACGAATGCTTGCAGTGGATCACGGTGGATGAGGTGCTGCAGCGGGTGGTAGAGCTTGTCAGGATACCTGGCGCAGGTCATCGCTGGTGAGCATCTGCGGCTCCGTGCGCTGCGTGATGGTCTCCTCGGTGATGACCACCCGCTTGATCTGCGGGTTGGAGGGCACTTCATACATCACGTTCAGCATAATCTCTTCGAGGATGGAGCGCAGAGCGCGGGCGCCCGTGCCGCGCTGGAGTGCCTCGCGCGCAATCGCTCGGAGCGCACCCTCCTCGACCACTAACTCCACGCCATCCAGCTCGAAGAACTTCTGGTACTGGCGCACCAGCGCATTCTTTGGCTCCACCAGGATGCGGCACAGGGTCTCCTCATCCAGCGCATCGAGCGTGGCAATCACGGGCAGGCGACCGATGAACTCTGGGATCAGCCCGAACTTGAGCAGGTCTTCGGGCATCACATGTTGCAAAACCTCGCCCACATTCCGTTGGCGTCTCGATTCGGGACGGGAGCGGAAGCCCATCGTCTGGTCATGCAGGCGGCGCTCGATAATTTTGTCCAGTCCTTCGAACGCCCCGCCACAGATGAACAGGATGTTGGTCGTGTCGATCTGGATGAACTCCTGATGGGGGTGTTTGCGTCCGCCCTGTGGCGGCACATTCGCAATCGTGCCTTCCAGGATTTTGAGCAGGGCTTGCTGCACGCCCTCACCTGATACATCGCGCGTGATGGAGGGGTTGTCCGCCTTGCGTGCGATTTTATCGATCTCATCGATATAGATAATGCCACGCTCGGCGGCTTTGATGTCCATATCGGCTGCCTGGATTAGACGGAGCAGGATGTTCTCCACATCCTCGCCCACATAGCCCGCTTCGGTTAGTGCAGTAGCATCCGCGATTGCGAAGGGCACATTCAGAATGCGTGCCAGCGTCTGCGCCAGCAGCGTTTTCCCGCTGCCTGTGGGCCCAATCAGCAGGATATTGCTCTTTTGGAGTTCGACATCGCTGGCACTGCCGGCGCGGAGGCGTTTGAAGTGGTTATAGACCGCCACCGCCAGCACGCGCTTGGCGCGTTCCTGCCCCACCACATACTGGTTCAGCACGCGATAGATGTCTTTCGGCTTGGGAATGGTTTCAGAAAAGCCGATGGGGGATGGTGTGGCAGAGGTGGTATCGTTGCGCAGGATGTCGCTTGCCAGCTTGACGCAGTCGGCGCACACACCGCCATGCATGCCCAGAATCAGCTTGCGCACCTGCTCACGGCTCTTTCCGCAGAGAACGCATCGATCCATCATTCGCTCGCCTGCCAATCGTGCCACGCATGTACCTCCTTGTCATCGACCGCCGCGGTCCAGGATATGGTCGATTATTCCATACTCCAGCGCTTCTTTGGCAGACATAAAGTAGTCGCGGGCGGTGTCCTGCTCGATGCGTTCCAGCGGCTGCCCCGTGTGCTTGTGCAGGATGTGGTTGAGGATGTCCTTGTAGCGGAGAACCTCCCGCGCCTGAATTTCGATATCGATGGCTGTGCCCTGGAAGCCGGCGTGCACCTGATGGATCATGATGCGGGCATGGGGCAGGGCGTAGCGCTTGCCTGGCGCGCCGCCTGCCAGCAGCACCGCCCCCATGCTGGCGGCTTGCCCGACGCAGATGGTTGCCACATCGGGCTTGATTGCCTGCATCGTGTCGTAGATAGCCAGCCCTGCGCTCACGATGCCCCCTGGGGTGTTGATGTACATATCGATGTCTTTGTCGGGGTCCTCTTTTTCGAGAAAAAGCAGCTCGGCAATCACGAGGTTGGCAACCTGATCGTCGATAGGCTCGCCCAGAAAGATGATGCGATCTTTGAGCAGGCGCGAATAGATATCGTAGGCGCGCTCCCCTCGCGCCGTCTGCTCCACCACCATCGGTATCAATTGACTGCGTATGATACGCTCCCTCATCGCCTCACTCCCTATTCATTACTTGCGATTTGCTCCTCGATGTTCCCCACTTCCCTATTTTGGACGGTTTGTACCAGTTTCTGTAGCGTTTTTTCGAGCAGTATCTCGTTGCGGATGCGTCGTGCCAGCTCTGGGTCATTCATCAGGCGGGCGCGTTCGGCGGGGGTTTTCGCCAGCTCCTGTGCAGCCGCCCCCAGCACAGGTTGGACCTCGTCGGGGCTAACTTCGATACCCTCGCGCCGCGCAATCTCCAGCAGGATAAAGGTGTTCTGCAGTTTGACCATGGCACGCCGCAAAAGCAGTTCGACCAGCTGCTCCTGGCTCATGTTGGCTTCGCGCAGAAAGGCTGG
Source organism: Armatimonadota bacterium (assembly GCA_039630445.1). GTDB lineage: Bacteria > Armatimonadota > Fimbriimonadia > Fimbriimonadales > GBS-DC > HRBIN15. The sequence goes on along the minus strand of JBCNVA010000174.1, from coordinate 5,886 downwards.
CAGCGTGATACCCCGCGCCGCCAATCGCTCGGTCAGATCCTGCAGCTCCCGCTCGACCTGCTGCTGAATAAGTATTTGGGGCAGGTGGACGGTGCTGCGCTGACGCAGGATTTCGAGCAGCTCGTTTTCGACACGCTCAGTTTCCACACGCTCCTTGTCTGCGACGATGCTCTTACGAATAGTCTCGCGCAGCTCGTCGAGCGTGCTCAGCCCCAGCTGCTGCGCAAGCAGGTCATCGAGGGGCGGTATCTGGGGCACATAGATCTCTTCTAAGGTGATTTCTACCTGTTTCATTTTGCCCGCCAACGTCTCGTCGCTGAAGTTCTCGGGGAAGGTGAGCGTGACCGTTTTCGTTTCGCCTTCCCGCATCCCCGCCAGCGCATTATCCAGCTCGCCAAACGATTCGCCCAGAATAAGCATATATCGGCTGGGCTTGGCATCTGGCTCTTCCAGCGAGCGGATGCGGATGATGAGACGGTCTTTTAGCTGAGCAGGGCGTTCGCTGGCGCGTTCCAGCTTCGTCAGCTGCTCCTGCAGCGATTCGAGCGACTGCTGAACCTCCTCTTCGGTTGCTTCCTGAGGGGTCCATGCGATGCGGATGTCGCGATAGTCGCCCAGCTCGACCTGCGGTGCCAGCGCCACCCGCGCCTTGTAGCGAAACGGTTCGCCCTCCTGCAGCTGCTCGATCTCCACCTGGGGAGTGGTGTAGGGTTCCAGCTGGTGCTGTTGCAGGGCGGCAGTGAGCGATTCCTCGATCAGCAGGTCGCGTGCGGCACGGCGCACCAGTTCGTCTGAGAGATGCTGGCGTAGGACAGCCAGAGGCGCCTGACCGGGACGAAAGCCGGGCACATGCACCGCTTTGCCCAGCATGCGGATGGCGCGTTCAAAAGCACGATTGACCGTTTCAGGCTCTACCTCGATATGCAGTTGGACATCGACGGGGTCAAGTTGCTGGACTGTGATTTCCATCGCTGCGCCTCAAAATAGACTGGAGCGGGAGACGGGACTTGAACCCGCGACCCCCTCGTTGGCAACGAGGTGCTCTACCGCTGAGCTACTCCCGCTTATTGCGTTGTCTATTATACCCGATTCGTCAGGGCGCAACCCCTTTCCTGCCACCTCTGCCGAATCTATAAGATACCCGATAGGTTGGTGGGCGAGGGGAGACTCGAACTCCCACGGGCAAAGCCCACCAGATCCTAAGTCTGGCGTGTCTACCAATTCCACCACTCGCCCGATGGTGCCGGGGGTCGGAGTCGAACCGACGACACCTGGATTTTCCGTCCAGTGCTCTACCACTGAGCTACCCCGGCGGGTAGTTGGCGGGGCTGACGGGACTTGAACCCGCGACCTCCAGCGTGACAGGCTGGCGCTCTCACCTGGCTGAGCTACAGCCCCCGAAGCGCTCAAGCCGCTGGTGGGCGAAGCAGGACTCGAACCTGCGACCTCTTCCTTGTAAGGGAAGCGCTCTCCCAGCTGAGCTATTCGCCCGGCGCGCCGAGCGGTTCTATTATACCACATGCTCGGCAGGGTTTGTCAAGGGCTTATGAGGGTGTTCGAAAATTCCTTCTCTGTGCAGGGGGTAGACACGGGGGTCTACCCCTACAAGTAAGGATGTAGGGGCACGCCCCCATGCGTGCCCAAATCAAGAACCCACCGATTTTTTCGAACAGCCTCAGGGCTTATGAGGGTGTTCGAAAAATCGGGGGCGGATTCGGCACGCGGGTCTATTGCCTGCACCACCTCCCTGACGAACACGGGCATCAGCGGCTGGGATGTTTGGCACAGCAGGGATTGGCACAGGAACCGCGCCCGCCTTCGCGGGCTAAAACAGCCGACGCAGGTCGGCTTGGCTTGCTCAGGAACGGCTTCAGCCGTAATACCTAAAGGCGATTTTTCGAACACCCTCCTGACCACTTGACAACACCCCACCCTTATCGGGTATATAGAATCACGCTCACTATTGAGCTGCTGTTGCACGCTTTCAAAAAACTTCGAAGGAGGTGAGGTGTATGACTTTCAAGCCGCTTAGTGATAAGGTTGTGGTGGAGCTGATTGAGGAGGAAGAGAAGACGAGTGCAGGCATTATCCTGCCCGATACCGCCAAAAAGCGTCCGCAGGAGGGCATCGTGATTGCTGTTGGACCTGGACGCTTGCTCAAAAATGGCGAACGCGCCCCGATGAGCGTGCAGGTGGGGCAGCGTGTCGTGTTCTCTAAATACGCAGGCAACGAGTTCGAATATGACGGCAAAAAATATCTCATTCTGGATGAAGATCAAATCTTTGCCATTCGTGAATAGGAGGTGAGAAAGATGGCAGCGAAAATGCTCAAATTTAATGAAGATGCGCGGCATGCGCTGGAGCGAGGAATTAACAAAGTCGCAAATGCCGTAAGGGTCACGCTGGGGCCGCGTGGGCGCAATGTGGTGCTGGATCGCAAATGGGGTGCGCCCGTCATCACCAAGGATGGCGTGACGGTCGCGAAAGAGATCGAGCTTTCCGACCCTTGGGAGAACATGGGGGCGCAGCTGTGCCGTGAAGTGGCGTCCAAGACCAACGATGTCGCTGGCGATGGCACGACGACAGCCACTGTGCTGGCGCAGGCGCTGGTGAACGAGGGCATGCGCTATGTCGCGGCAGGCGGCAATCCCATCGCTCTCAAACGCGGCATCGATAAAGCCGTGCAGAAGGTTGTGGAAGCCATCCGCCAGATGGCAATCCCCGTTACGGAACGCGAACAGATCGAATATGTCGCCTCCATCGCTGGCAACGACCCCGAAATCGGCAAAATGATTGCCGAAGCGATGGACAAGGTGGGCAAGGACGGCGTGATTACCATCGAAGAATCTAAGGGCACGCAGACCACCCTCGAAATCGTGGAAGGCATGCAATTTGACCGCGGCTACATCTCACCCTACTTCATCACCGACCCAGAGCGGATGGAAGCCGTGCTGGAAGATGTGCTTATTCTCATCCATGAGAAGAAAATTAGCTCCGCGCAAGACCTGCTGCCGCTGCTGGAGCGCGTGGCGCAAGTGCGACGCCCGTTGTTGATTATCGCCGAAGATGTGGAGGGCGATGCGCTGGCAACGCTGGTGGTGAACAAGCTGCGTGGTGTACTGCAGTGTGCTGCCGTCAAGGCGCCCGGCTTTGGCGAGCGGCGCAAGGCGATGCTTGAAGACATCGCCATTCTAACCAACGGACGCTTCATCTCCGAAGACCTCGGTATCAAACTGGAGAATGTGACCCTCGACATGCTCGGTCAGGCGAAGAAGGTGGTCATCACCAAAGAGGAGACCACCATTATCGAGGGCGCTGGCTCCAAAGAGGCGGTGATGGGGCGCATCAACCAGATTAAACGCCTCATCGAAACGACCGAGAGCAGCTACGACCGCGAGAAGCTGCAGGAGCGTCTGGCGAAGCTTTCGGGCGGCGTGGCTGTAATCAAAGTGGGCGCGGCGACCGAGACCGAGCTGAAGGAGAAGAAGCACCGCTTCGAAGATGCGCATTCGGCAACCCGTGCCGCTGTAGAGGAGGGCATCGTGCCCGGTGGCGGCAAGGTGTTCATTAACGCACAAGCCGCGCTGGATGAGCTGCAGCTCGATGACCCTGATGAGCGCACGGGCGTGGCGATTGTGCGCCGCGCTCTGGAGGAACCCCTGCGCCAGATCGCAGAAAATGCCGGGTTAGAGGGTTCGGTAATCGTCGAAAAGGTCAAATCTCTGGGCAAAGAGGAAGGGCTTGATGCCCTCACCGGCGAATTTGTGAATCTGGTGAAGGCGGGTATAATCGACCCAGTGAAAGTGAGCCGTGCGGCGCTGGAGAACGCGGCGTCGATCGCCGGGCTGGTGCTGACCACCGACGCGATGGTGGCAGAAAAGCCTGAAAAGAAATCGGAACGCACGCCGGGTGGAGGCGAGGACTTCGATTTTGAATAAGCTTCCCTTCCCCTCCCACCCCCAAGGACCGGGTGTTGCCCCCCTCGCACCCGGTCCTGCCTCATTTTAGGGATATTTCACTCACGTTCCTCATGCTTGTCTGTTTCTTTGGCAGCCGTCGGTGGCTCGCCGCGTATCTCCGTATGGCGAATCTGCCCGCCTAAATGCGCTGTGTACGCCATTAATCCGGAGGTCGCCAGATTGCCCAGCAAGATAAGCAGCAGGAGCGCGGTCGGAACCGCACGACCACGCGAGAAGAGCAGCCCGCCTAGTGCCAGCATCCCCAGCCCAAGCGAGGCAGCAAGGGCGATTTTTGCCATCGATTCATGCGGCTCCACATAGGTCTCGGAAAAACCGGGAAGATGCTCGACAAACTTCTCTGCCGGCTCGCCCGTCAGATAGGTTGGAATAGTGAGCAGGGCGACCAGCACCAGTGCGCCCAGCGCCGTTTTCTGCACCTCAGCGCTGCGCCGTGCCAGCCCGTAAGCCAGCAACAGCAGGCAGAAAAACGAGCCAACCACTGGCAGATGATTCAGCAACAGATGCTGTTGCGCCGCGTTCATAATGAAAAAAAATATACCCACCAAACCCCTTCTCCCACAGTGTGGGAGAAGGGGCAGGGGATGAGGGCTAACACCCGATCCCGAAGTTAAACAACACCTCCAGCAGGTCGGCATCATTCACGATGCCGTCGCCGTTCAGGTCCTCAGGCAGCCCTGAACCGGTCTGACCAAAGGCGAACAGCACTGCCAGCAGGTCAGCGTCGTTCACACAGCCGTCGCCGTCTACATCGCCCGGTCGCGCCGGAACCCAGCCTAACGCTGTGGGAGTAAGCCCTGTCGGGTAGCCGATATCGGTGAGGCGCACCACAAGCGTCGCGCTGACCGTTGCGTTCTCGTCGTCCACCTGCAGCTGCCAGAGTGCTGCTTCACTGGACGAGGCGGTCGCGAGGTAGAGCCTGCCCGCAGAGACATCCAGTGCCAGCCCACCCAGAGCGTGATTGGAGGGGATGCCCTGCAGCGTGTACTCAATAAACTCATAGAAGGGTTGATCGGTGGCAGGGAGCAAGCGCATAAAGCCGCGACGCACCGTGCCATAGAGATTCGCACCCACCCATTCCAGCCCGATCACATTTCCAACGGAGACACCCATACCACTGGCATAATACGCCTCCAGCAATTCACCCGCGGCGTTGTGCGCCAGAATGACGCCGAACGCAGGAAACACCCGTTGTGGGGCTGTGCGCCATAGCATCCCACGCCCAAACGCGCCATCGCGCAGATAACGCCCGCCCAAAAAGCACTCGCAGTTCTGAAGTCGACCGACCTCTAAAATCGCCCCCGTGTAGGGGTTCGCCTTCGCCAGCAGCAGCTGGTTGTAGGCGCCAATATAGAGGTAGGTTCCATCGTAAGCCAGGTGATTGTAATCCTCGCTGGGCTGAACCCCGGGGAAATTAGCGGGGGAAACGATGCGGTCAATCCGTCCTGTGCGCAGATTGTAGCGGTAGATATTCGCGGTGTCTGTGCCTGCGCCCGACAGCCACAGGTAGCCGTCCGCTAGTGCGGTCGCTATCAACAAAAGCCACCCTAAAAGCCCCGTCACCTTTCGCATGGCGAACCTCCTTGTTTATTATACTCCATCCCTGTCCCTCTGGATGCACTTCGCGGATAAGACCGCTGATGTCATTTTGGTTGCACGGGTTATACTGCCACATGTTCGTGCTCCTGCCCACCAGCCCGCGGAGCCTGCAGGGAACCTGGCTTTGAAATGGGTTGTTTTGTGTGGTGGTCGTTGTCGGGTTCAGGGGGGATTTTCGCACAGCCTCAGGGCTTATTTCGCTAAGCGCAGAATCGCTTCCGCCAGCCGAATGGGGTCATGACGCACAAAATCGCTCTCGCTGATAAAATCGCCCGCCACCACCTTGTAGCCCATCGCCCGGATGCGATCC
>JBCNVA010000173.1:0-3701 GCA_039630445.1 Armatimonadota bacterium | reverse complement strand
ACCTTTGAGGATGTGCGGGATGGTTGTATCGTGACGCGCATCTTCACGGTCACGGTGACGGCGACCGACAAGTGTGGCAACACAGCGACGCGAAGCTGCACCGTGCGGGTCACCTGGAACGAGGATCGCGAACCGCCCGTGGTGAACAATGTGCCGGAGACCGACAAGTTGCCGTGCAATACCCGACCGACCTGCGAGCTGCTCATCGCTCGCCATCGCATCCACGCGAAGGACAACTGCCCGCATGATCCGCCTACACTAAACTGCGAGGCAGGTCCTGTGGAGGATCTCGGCAACTGCCGCTTCCGCCAGGTGTTCACCTTCTGGGCAGTGGACAAGTGCGGCAACCGCTCGGCGGACTACCGCGTCGCAGTCTTCTGGAAAGAGGACACTGAGCCGCCCGTGCTGCACAATGTGCCTCCGGATCGCGATCTGGGCTGCAACCCGCCGCGGATCCCCGAGTGCGACGAGATCCTGGCAGGTGTGACTGCCACCGACAACTGCGACCCAGATGTGCGTGTGACATGCACCTATCGCGACTTCGCGTTTGGTTGTCTGCGCATCCGCTCCTTCATTCTGGCAGCAGCGGATGAGTGCGGCAATGTCACCACGCGCAAGGTCGCTATCTCGTGGACGGTGGATAACACGCCTCCGGTGGTGCGCTGCCCGGACAACATCGTTGTTCAGGCGCGGTTCCCAGAGTGCTTGGTACCAGTCACTTGGCGCGCGAAAGCCGAAGATGACTGCGATCCGAATCCACGCCTTGAGTGTGTCCCGCCGTCGGGTAGCCTCTTCCCGATTGGCAAGACCACGGTTGTGACCTGCACCGCAACGGATCGCTGCGGCAATAGCGCCAGCTGCGAGTTCACCGTGACGGTTCTCGGCTACATCTGCGGCATCAAGTTCGAGGATCGGAACGGGAACGGCGCTCAGGATCCAGGTGAGCCAGGACTGCCAGGCTGGACCTTCGAGCTGGTTCGGCCAGCGGATGGTGCGGTTATTGCGACCGCTGTCTCTGGTCCAGATGGTAGGTTCTGCTTCACTGGCCTGCTGGCTGGCGACTATATCGTGCGCGAGGTGCTGCAGCCCGGCTGGGAGAATACCACGCCCAGAGAGGTGCGGCGGAATGTGCAGCGTGACTGCGGCAAGCTGATCTTCTTCGGAAATCGGCGACGACCGTAGTCGCTGCAAGGGGCGACTCCCGAAAAGGGGGTCGCCCCTTATGGTTTAATCACCCTTACGACCTGCGAATTGCCGTGCCTGCCTGCTCCATCATAGACCCTGACTTGCAGCAGATGTTCACCTGAAGCCAGTGTGCGCGTACTCCAGCGCAGCGTAAAAGGCGATACAACTGTACTCACTCTACGCGTACCGTTCACATATAACTCTGCCAGCACCACACCCACATCGTCACGCACTTCCACCTCTACAACCAGCCCGTCTCCCTGCAACATCATGCCATCTACAGGCGGCTGCCCGTTAATAGAGGTGATTCGTACGGTGGGAGGCTCGCGATCTGGTGGATTGTTCACATGGATCCTTATTGTATGCACCCCACGATTGCCCGCTCCATCATAGGCGATAGCAGAGAGCGTACGATAGCCTGGCGACACAGTCAAGCTGTTCCACCAGACCCGATAGGGCGTATGCAATCGCCTCCCGATGAGTGTGTTATCCACATAGAACTCCACATGGGAGATGCCATGAAGATCCACCGCGTTGCATGTAATCCAGAATGCCCCGTTGACCACGGCTTCATTACTATGACTGGTAATACGCACAGAGGGAGGGTTAGATTCGGGAGGCAATCCGCGTGCCATTCTCACGGCACGGTACGCATTCACGCAGCCCCAACCATACTCCCAATCCCAACCAGGTGGTCCCAAATCGACTGCCGAGGCTTTGAGAATGTGTTGGAGCTGCTCACCACTCAAGTGCGGGTTTGCGGACAGCGCCAGGGCAGCCACTCCTGCCACAATAGGCGCTGAGAACGAAGTACCACCTGCTAAGGTATAGCTCCCCGTCCGAATAGTGGTAGGTATTTCATCACCTGGTGCGCAGAGATCAATGTCCGTGCCATAATTAGAAAATGAGGTGCGGAAGCCGTCCTTCCCGATCGCGCTGACCCTTAGGAGGTAGGGATTATCGGGTGGGTTGCCTGCGGCAGGCAACCCGGCGTTCCCTGCAGGAATAACAACCACCCCGCGCGCCCGCCCCATGAAATAACGCGCAGCATCACGCACAATCTCAGACTGTCCCATCGCCCAACTTAAGTTCGCTACCCGCGCGCCGTTGTTCGCTGCCCATACCAACGCTTGTGCTGCTACCCCGTGACTCCCATTCCCTTCAGGAGACGAGATGCGTATTGGCATGATGCGACAGTTCCAAGCGACACCTGCTACGCCCAGCCCATTGTTGGTTGCAGCGGCAAGAACGCCCGCAACCGGCGTGCCATGCCCAGCAATATCACGCGTGTCTGCATTCTGGTCATAAAAGTTCCAGCCTGGCACAAGCTTGGTCAGCAAATCGGGTACCGAATGCACCCCTGTATCGATGAGCGCAATAATAATCTGGGGGCTGCCCCGCTGGTAGAACCACGCTGCAGGCGCACCGATCCGCGTCAGATGCCACCCGTATTCATAGCTGAGATTAAACCAAGGGTCATTTGGCGTGATCGTGCAGGATTGCACGGGCAGGATGTGGTCTAATTCAGCATATTCAACAGGTAGAAAGTCTTTGAACAGCTCCACATAGTCTTGCTCGCGCACATAAGGAGGAAGCTCCAAAAATATTGTACCTAACTCTGGAATGCCACCTCTCACCTGCGTGCCGAGCGCAGTAATAATCATCCGGGCAACAGGCGCAGGGATGTCCTGGTGAAACTTTACCACCAACCGTTGAGGAATGAACTCCGTAGGCTGTGCAGAGGCTTCTTCTCTCCCTAAATCAGGCGGATACAAGGCCGGGTTACCAGTAGTCGCGGACGCACTGTTAGATGTAATCAGCTGGCATGTGAGAATAACGACAGCCCAAAAGGGAAATCTCAGGTTTTGCATGGTCGTACCTCCCTTTGTCGTCATTCCACAGCCTTTGCAGAAGGCGTGCCTGAGAGTTCTATGGGTTTTGCCCTTTTCCTGTGGGGTATAAATGGGGGGCGCGATGGAGTTTCGAACACGCCTTCTGATTGTCGGCGGTGGGTTGGGCGGGTGCGCGGCGGCGATGGCGGCGACCTCGCTGCGCATCCCCACCCTCCTGATTGAACCAAGCGACTGGCTGGGTGGTCAGCTGACTGCGCAAGCCGTGCCACCTGATGAGCATCGCTGGATTGAGCAAGGAGGTTGCACGCGCCGTTACCGTGCCTTTCGCGAGGCGATACGCGACTATTATCGTCGCTATTACCCGTTGACTGAGGCAGCACGCGCTAATCCCTATCTGAACCCCGGCGGTGGATGGGTCAGCCGCCTTTGCCACGAACCGAAGGTCGCCCTCGCCGTGCTGAACGCGATGCTGGCTTATCCCCAGATGGCGGGCTGGCTGCAGGTGTGGTACGGCATGCGCCCCGTTGAGGTGCTGACGGATGGTGATTTTGTGCGGGCGGTAAGGGTTGCCCTCACCCCCAACCCCTCTCCCACGCAGTGGGAGAGGGGGTTCGCCCTCACCCCCAACCCCTCACCCACGCTGTGGGAGAGGGGGGGTGAGGA
>JBCNVA010000172.1:0-27795 GCA_039630445.1 Armatimonadota bacterium | reverse complement strand
ACATAGCACAGCCCTTCCGCGTGCAGGCGCCACAGGAACTGCCCCTCGCGGCTGTCGTGCGAGACCAGCGCCCGCAGCCGTTCCTCCAGCGGGAGCTTCTCCAAGGCTTCCAGATGGGCGAAGCTGGCTTTCTGGCGTGGGCGGTACTCGAAGGTGGCAAGGTCGAGCGTTTCGATGGTGCCATCGGGCAGGCGGCGATAGAAGCCTGCACCTGTCTTTTCGCCCAGCTTACCCTCGGCAATCATCCGCTGCACCACTTCAGGCAGCGTAAAGACGGCTTTCTCCTCGGGAGTGGGCAGCCGTTCGTGCAGGTTTTTGGCGACACTCGCCATCACATCCAGCCCCACAATATCGGCGAGGCGGAAGGTCGCACTGCGCGGATGCCCGACCAGCGGACCCGTGAGCGCATCTACCTCTTCAATCGTCAGCCCAAACTCCTGCATCAGCGGGAACACAATCATCATGCTGTGGATGCCAAGGCGGTTCGCAATAAAGCCGGGCGTGTCGCGGGCGATCACCACGCGCTTGCCCAAGACCCGCTCAGCAAAGCGCACCATGCCCTCCACGAGGTCAGGGTCGGTCTCACGGCGTGGGATAATCTCCAGCAGCTTCAGGTAGCGGGGCGGATTGAAAAAGTGCGTGCCCATGAAGCGCCGCTTGATGTCATCACGGCAATCCTCGCTCATCTCGTGGATGGACAGCCCGCTGGTGTTGGTGGAGAGAATCGCGTTCGGGTTCACATAGTCCTGCACGCGCGTCCAAAGTTCGCGCTTGATGGCAGGGTCCTCCACCACGGCTTCTATCACCCAGTCGGCTTCCTTCAGGCGGGGGAGATCGTCCTCCAAGTTACCGATTTCGATGCGACGGGCAAGCTCGGGCAGATAGAATGGCGCAGGTTTGAGCTTGCTGACGCGCTCCAGTCCTACGCGGGCGAGACGATTGCGTACCTCTTTATTTTGCAAGGTCAGCCCCTTTGCCTCCTCCTCAGGCGTCAGGCGGGTGGGGACAATATCCAGTAGCAGTACTTGCCAACCAATGTTCGCAAGATGCGCGGCAATTTGTGCGCCCATCGTGCCCGCGCCCAGCACCGCCGCCTTGCCAGTGGTCGATTGCTCGTTCAACATACCTTTGCCTCCTTCGATTCACTGTTCAAAAGCGCTTGCGAGGGGATTATACCCGCTCCCCTCTCCAGGAGGGCATGCGCTCTACCGATAATGCCCTGTCGATGATACGCGGGCTGTATGTGGCAGCTGAGGGGATGGCTGCCCGACAAAAAGCACAGGATGTGCTCGCGGCGAATCTGGCGAATGTGAACACCAGCGGTTTCAAAGCTGACCGACCTGTTTTCGAGACCGCCTTCCAGAGTATGCTCTATCGCGTGGAGGGCGCAGCTGCCCAGCCGATTGGGAGGCTCTCGGCAGGTGCATTGCTCACCACTACCTACACCGATCTCCAGCCCGGACCGCTGATGCGCACGGGCAACCCGCTGGATGTGGCGATTGAGGGCGAGGGCTACTTCGCGGTGCGGACGCCTGCAGGCGTGCGCTATACCCGTAGCGGTGCCTTTGCACTGAACGCCGAGGGCGTGCTCGTCACGCGCGAGGGCTTCCCCGTGCTGGGCGCACAGGGCGAGATTCGCGTCCCGCGCAATGCCACCCTCCAGATTGGCGAGGACGGCACCGTGCGCGTCGACGGCAAGCTGGTAGACCGCCTGCTGATTGTGCAGGGTGTGCTACGCAAAGATGCCGACGGCTGGTTGGTCGGCAACGCGACGCCGCTGCCCAACCCGCGCCTTGCTATTGGCATGCTGGAAGGCGCGAATGTGAACATCGTCCGCGAGATGGTGGAGATGATCGAACACCTACGCGCCTACGAGACCCATCAGAAGGCGATCCATGCTCAAGATGAGACGCTGGCACGCGCCATCAACGAGATTGCCCGAATCTAATACCAATTGGCGTTACAACCGCCGTGATGCGGTCGGGGAGCCGCGGACGCTACGCAGAGCGCGTTCGTCGGGGCGGCGGCCGCGCCGACGACACGACGATACTTGAAATCCCAATTGGTATAAGGGTTCCCCCTTTCTCAGGGGGGAACCTGCAGGAGGGGGTTCTATCCCTAAGGAGGTCTAAACAATGATTAGAGCCTTACACACGGCAGCGACGGGAATGGAAGCACAGCAGTTCAATATCGATGTCATCGCGAACAATCTGGCGAATGTGAACACGATAGGCTTCAAGGCGGTGCGCGCTGACTTTGAGGATTTGATCTATCAGACGCTGCGCCCCGCAGGCGCAAATGTTGCAGGTGGGGCACAAGTGCCGAGCGGGCTACAGGTCGGGCTGGGTTCGCGCCCTGCAGCGACCTACGGGCTATTCACGCCTGGTGCGCTGCAGGTCACGGGCAACCCGCTCGATATGGCGATTGAGGGCGACGGCTTTTTCAAGGTGCTGATGCCCGACGGCAGCATCGCCTACACGCGCGACGGCAGCTTCAAACTCGACAGTCAGGGACGGTTGGTTACCTCTATGGGCTATCCGCTGGAGCCGGAGATTATCATCCCGCCCGATGTGCAGGAGATTTTGGTGGGGCGCGACGGCACGATCTCAGTGCGCCGTGGGGGACAGAGTGGCATGGAGGAGATTGGGCAAATCACGCTGGTGCGCTTTGTGAACCCGGCGGGGCTGAGCCGAATCGGGCTGAACCTCTATCGCGTCACACCTGCCTCTGGCGAGCCGATCGAGGGCACACCGGGCACAAATGGACTGGGCGAGCTAAGTGGTGGGAGCCTGGAGGCGTCCAATGTGCAGATTGTGGAGGAGATGGTGCGCTTGATTATGGCGCAACGCGCCTACGAGGTGAACTCCCGCGCCATCCAGACCGCCGATGAGATGCTCGCCGTAGCAAAAGACTTGAAGCGGTAGTCCAATCCAAGCGCATCGTGAGCAAGGTATAATCGTGGTGGAGGAAAAGACAGTACTATGGGGAAGCGGCAGTCCCGCCTTTCACGGGTGCAGTCGCGCGAGGAGCTAATCACGCAGCTGCGGGAGGCGCTGCCTTATTTGCGTGCCCGATACGGTGTGCGCAAGCTTGCACTCTACGGCTCTTTCTGCCGTGACACCCCCAGACGCACCAGCGATGTCGATCTAATTGTCGATATGGAACATCCACTGGGACTGGAGTTTATCGAGATGGTTGACTACTTGGAACAACTGCTGGGACGGCGTGTCGACCTGACCACTTTCGCATGTCTGCAACGCGCTCTGCAACACCCTGGGAAGCGCCTGATTGCTGAATCAGTGCAAAGGAGCCTGCTCTATGTCGAGTAAGCGCTCAGATCTTGCCTACCTGTATGATATGCTGGAGTCAATCCAGCGAGTGCAGGAGTATGTACAGGGCTACGATTATGAAGCGTTCATGGCAGATCAAAAGACACGCGACGCTGTGATCCGCAATTTGGAAGTTATTGGGGAGGCGGTGCGCAAGCTCTCGCGCTCGCTACGGGCGCGCTACCCTCAGGTCGAGTGGAAATCTATTGCAGGGTTCCGCGGTGGGCAGATTCACGACCACTTTGCGCTCCGCATGTGTGTGAGGAGCATATCCATGTCGCGCCGGGCGAAATCCTACAAGGCGACCACTTCCCCACCGTGTGGGAGCGAGAGCCTCGATCACCGTTCGCAGAGTATAATAGGGGTTGCGGGCGATGCTTCGAAGTGATATAATAGTGGGCAACAGGCGAGGGCTTGGCAGAAGCTCGTGCACGGTGGAGATGCTTTCATAGGTGGTCATCGGTCATAGGAGGAAGCACGAGCAATGGGCGACCCGAATGTGCTGGTACAACAGGCGACGGCTCTGAAAAACGAAGGGCGTTATGATGAGGCGGTGCAGCTGCTGAAGCAAGCGCTCGTCGTCAATCCAAACCATGCGGAAGCGCATCATCAACTGAGGAAGGAGGCATAGCTATGAATACACTTTGCAGAGCCTTGGGTTTGTCAGTGGCGATCGGACTATACCTTGGTGCTTGGCTGGTAGCGTTTTTCTCAGCAAGGAAATCGAGGACGCTTCATTCTTCTCAGTCCCGTGGTGTCCGAAGTGAATGTTGGCATAGCAGTTGCCAGCACACCCGGACGGAATGCCGCCCGGTCGGAACGCGTTCTGTTTGAATCACCTGTACTAAACGCGCCCTGCTGCGGTGCTGTTTACTGGTTTGTTCCAAGTCTTAGCGCTGTAGTGCAGGCTTCCTGGCAGTCTGGACTGTTCGATTATCCGAGCTGGAGTGCCGTGGCTGGTGGACAGGCAGCATTTTACAGCGCTCGACAAGTTGCTACGCCAGAGCGCATAGATCATATTGTTGGGCACCCAGCAGATGGAATGGTTCTTCTTAGCTTTGAGCAGGAGTCATCTGGCAGGGTAGATGGTAGCGGTCATGTGGAATATCTCACACGAATTCCATTCCGTGTTACCCGACCTATGCCAGCGGTCTTAATTGTTGGCTTAACCGCTAACTACGGTTGCACCGGCTTACCACCTAACAATGCTGTTTGGGTGGCAGATGATAAACCTCCTCGGGTGGTAGTGTCGATCACTTCTCAAGACGGGACTGTAGCTGGATTTATTTCTATCACATTCCCCTCGGCACCTCCAATATGGCCAGGCTATGGACCATATGTGGAAGTTCTTAGAACGACTGTGTGGCTTGATCCAGGTACTATCTACCGTCTAGATATATCCCATGAGGTTGAGGCAGGTTGGACCAACGAAGGACACGCGTTCCACATCGAAGTTACAGGGGGCGGCGGAACAGGTGTTGGAGTTACTCTAATTGCCAACCGCACAACAGTACCTCCTGTGCCATTGCAGACATTCTTTGCTGATGTGAATGGCGATGGCGTGATTGACGACGCTGACTTGTTGGCTGTTTTGTCTGCCTTTGGTAGTTCCTGCACAGGAGAATGTGTAGAGGACATTGACGGGAGCGGTATAGTTGATGATGGTGACATACTCGCCATTCTGGTGAACTATGGGTTTGAATATTAGTGATCTACAGCTGCTATCGCTCCGATCTTGCGTAGCTCATAACCCATTCCTTTAGGTTCCTTTCCATACTGGGAAGGGCACTGTTTCCTCTGGATTCCTCTATAGGTTTCTACTTGGAAGGGAGGGATCCAGAAGAATTGCAATAGTAAAACTTGGTAGAACCAGCGAAGATGTGCGACCTGGAGAGCATGAGTTTTGATGGAAATCTTTATTTTGAGCGTATGGATCAACTCTTTGCTCTCCAGGTCGCTTTGTGTTGTACTAATTCGTTTCGTTCACCAAGGTTCGCGGCACGCTAAAACGCGCACTGTGGACTCGGATTAGGATAAGCGCGCGGTGGGATGTCTTCGCCCCACATTTCGGGGTTGTTTAGGAATTGTTTGTACGGTACCCACTTCGCGTGACCGTCTGCGAAGATAACTTCCATCCCATCAATATGGCGGCGGGCACCTGCCACATTGTACCAGCGGGTCCTATCGCTGCAATCGCCTGCAAGCTCAGAGTTCGTGTCTGGTAGATTGTCAGGATCACAATCCCTGTTTAGAGGCCACTCCAGAGGGTTGAAAAACAGCAGTGAGCCGTTCGAGTCTGTAAACACGGCAACGCTTGCTGGGCGGGGTATTTCGGGAAGCGAGGCCGAGTTAACCAGCGAATTTTCCACACACATAATTCGGAGGACGCCACGCCTGACGCCGTAGTTAGCACCATACGCCATGTTACAAAACGGTCCCGCAGTGACGCTCGGACATGGGAAAACATATGGACCAGAATAGCTAGGGCAGCGGAACATAGCAGTGTTCTTGATGTAAGGTTGTAATAAGCCTGGCCAGCGACAGGAATGGAGCGGACAATTCGCAAGAACATTCGGGTCATCGTGGCTAGGCCATCTCAGACGCGAGTAAGGAAAAGCATACGCAAACGGAACAAGCCACTCATCATAATCCTGAGCGTACATGGAAAGTGCTATTCCCAGCTGGCGTGCATGGGAAAGACACTGTATCTGTCGTGCTTTTTCCCGCGCCCGTGCAAACACGGGGAACAAAATCGCTGCCAAAATTGCGATAATCGCGATTACCACCAGCAACTCGATAAGTGTGAACCCTCTTTGTCTCATCGTCAACCTCCTTGATAGGCAAAGCCCGGCTGCTTATTATACCTGATTTGCTCTTGCCTTTGACCCCATTCAAGTTCCCCCCTACTGCATAGGGGGGAACCGAGCTTGGGGGATGCCTCTGGCTACCAGCTACGCGCCCAGCCCGCGTTGGTGGTCGCTTCGCCGCGCCATGCGCCGTTCTCCGCCACATAGTCGCGATGGTACCAGCGGGTGGTCTGTGTGGTTTTCACATGCCCATCAGCAAAGACCACATTGGTCAGCCGTCCCGTCATCAGCGTTTTGATGAAGTGGCTGCTGGTAGCAGTGGTGTTCACATTACCCGTGCCCCGCTGGTGCGCTCCCCACACGCCCACATAGTAGGGGTCTGCGCTGGAGCCGAAGGCGATGCGGTACTGTGGCGGACGACTGAGCTGCGCCCCATCCGACAGCAGGATGGTCTCTGCCGGCTTGCTGAGGGACGCCATCGGGGCAGGGGTATTATACTCAGCGCTGGCAAACTCGGCGTATGTGCCCGGATCGCGCGTGCAAATCGCCTGATTGGGCAGGCACATGCAGGTGCTGAAGCCGCCAAAGGTCCAGAAGTTGTAGGCATAGGTGTTGCTCCAGGTTGCCAGTCCCGCCTTTGCCGATGGACACGCCCACACATCCTTCAGCTCGCCTGTTTGCAGATCCGCTCCGTTCTTGATGTAGGGATCAACCAGTCCGGGAAACATGTTGCGCAGATACCAGCGCGCCGTGGGATCGGGACATGCACCCGTCCATGGCGGGTAGGTCTCGTCGTAATCCTGCACATACATCATGAAGGCAGCGCCAATCTGTTTCAGGTTGCTGACGCAGGTTGTCTGGCGTGCTTTTTCCCGCGCCCGTGCAAACACGGGGAACAGTATCGCCGCCAAAATCGCGATAATCGCGATCACCACCAACAGTTCGATAAGCGTGAACCCTTTTCGTCTCATCGCCAACCTCCTTGATGGGAAAAGCCCAAATACTTAGTTTACCCACCCGAAAGTCGCATGGATACAAGATGAAACCCTGCCTGCGCAAGGTTTCTTAGCCGGCGAAGGCTGGCTTCGTTTGGATGGGCACAACCTCAGTTGGAGGAGCTCACTCTCGATGGATGAGAGGTGGCACAGACGGGATGGACTTCCCGATGTGGGGCTTGCGGCATGAAACACAATAACCTGATAGATGGAGCGGGCAGCGGGAATCGAACCCGCACCGCCAGCTTGGAAGGCTGGAGCTCTACCATTGAGCTATGCCCGCCCGTCTTTAATATACCCCAGACACCACTCCATTGCCCCTGCCCTCCACGCCCCTTTCGCACAATAATACCAATCGGGATTTCAAGTATCTTAGTGTCGTCGGCGGGGACGCCGACGCTACGAACGCGCTCTGTGTAGCGTCGGCGTCTCGCCGACGGCATCACGGCGTTTGAAACGCCAATTGGTATAATATCTCAGGCACAGCGGGTGTTCACGCACTTCCGATTTAGCTCGGCGCGGTGCGCGGCTTGAGCCGCTTAGCAGGAGCAGGTGTTTCGGCACCCTTTTCGGGAGCAGGCTCTGCCTCGGCAGGAGGTGCAGCGGCAGGGGCAGAGACCGTTTCTGCTGTCGGTGGCTCCTCACCCTTCAGCAGGGCAAGGAACTCCTCGCGGGTGAGGCTCTCACGCTCCAGCAACGCCTGGGCGACACGATCCATTTTGTCCCGGTTTTCGAGCAGGATTCGGCGTGCCCGCTCGTAGCAGTTTTCGATAATCTGGCGCACCTCTTGATCGATCTCGTAGGCGATTTGCTCGCTGTAGTTGCGGTCCTCCATCAGGTCGCGTCCCAGGAAGGGGCTGCCGTGCCTCCGCCCGAAGGTGAGCGGTCCGAGTTTGTCGCTCATGCCGTACTCGGTAACCATTGCGCGGGCGATTTCGGTGGCGCGGCGCAGGTCATCTTGCGCGCCTGTGCCCACCTCGCCGAACACAATCTCCTCCGCCACACGCCCACCTAACAGCGCAGTGATGCGATCCAAAAGCGCGGCTTTCGTGTAGAGATAGCGGTCGCGTTCAGGCATCTGCACCGTGTAGCCCAGCGCCATGCCGCGCGGCAGGATCGAAATCTTATGTACAGGGTCAGCGTTTGGCAGCATCTCGCCCACAATCGCGTGCCCCACCTCGTGGTAGGCGATCATGGTGCGCTCCTGCTGGTCGATCACGCGGTTGCGCCGTTGCGGACCGGCAATCACACGATCGGTCGCCTCCTCAAAGTCCTCCATCGTGATGAGTGTCTTGTTGCGTCGGGCAGCGATCAATGCTGCCTCGTTCACCAGATTGGCAAGGTCTGCTCCTGTGAAGCCCGGCGTGCGCTTCGCTAATAGATCGAGATCCACATCGGGTCCTAAGGGCTTGCCGCGCGTATGCACCTCCAGAATCTTGCGGCGTCCCTCCACATCGGGCGGATCGACCACAATATGGCGATCGAAGCGTCCCGGTCGGAGCAGGGCAGGATCCAGAATATCGGGGCGGTTGGTTGCGGCGATCACAATAATGCCCAAGTTGGGGTCAAAGCCATCCATCTCAACCAGCAGCTGGTTGAGCGTCTGCTCGCGCTCGTCATGCCCGCCACCCAGCCCGGCGCCGCGCAGGCGTCCGACGGCGTCGATCTCGTCGATAAAGATGAGCGCAGGGCGGTTCGCCTTGGCGTTCTCAAACAGGTCGCGCACGCGGGCAGCGCCCACTCCGACGAACATCTCCACGAAGTCGGAACCACTGATGTGGAAGAAGGGCACACCTGCCTCTCCTGCCACAGCGCGCGCCAGCAGCGTCTTGCCACAACCAGGCGGTCCCAGCAGCAGCACGCCTTTGGGAATCTTTGCACCCAGTGCCTGATACTTGCGCGTGTTTTTGAGGTAATCTACGATCTCAGCAAGTTCCTGCTTCGCTTCATCTACGCCCGCCACATCGTCGAAGGTTACTCGCGGGATGCTCTCATTATAGCGACGGGCGCGCGCTTTGCCGAACGAAAATGCCTGGTTGTTCCCTACCTGCGCCGTGCGTACAATCAACAGATAGAATAGCCCCACCACGAGGATGAGCAGGATAAACATGCCCAGCACCTGCCCCAGATAATCGGGCATCCGGCTGTCTTCTGCGAATTTAATCTTCACATTCGCATCAGTTAGCAGCTTGTAGAGCTGATTGCGTGCCTCGCCCTCTGGCGGCAGGGTCGCATAGAAGCGGGAACCGTCCTTGAAAGCACCTGTGAGGCGCGTGCCTTGCACCGTGACTTCGGCGATCGTGCGGCTTTGCGCCTCACGCACCAGATCGGTATAGCTCAGTTCACGCACCCCATGCGGCTGGAGATGCATCAGATACTGCAACAGCAAAAGCACGATCACCCCCAGCCCTACGAGAGTCAATACAGTCCGTGCATTCTTGCTCAACATATGCCTCCTATAGAACTGAGTTTTCTATATGTTGCCCCTTCGCCATCTGCATCGCTTCCGCGATGGCGCACCATGCTGATTATACCGCATGAGCCTTTGGATTGTTTCTGAGCCTATTCCTCGCACACCACGCGGAAACCCACGAAGGGCGCGTCGGAGAGCCACCAGCGGCTCTTGGGATATTGCGGATCGGTCATGTTCCATTCAGGTGTCTGACGCTCGCGTGCGCCCGGATGCACCTTCTCTGCAGGGTCTTTGAAAGAGCCACCACAGGCAACGGGCTTGCCGTCCAGTCCCTGACACCACTCCATCACATTGCCCAGCATATCATACAAGCCCCAAGCGTTAGGTAGCTTTTTGCCCACAGGTTGGGGCTTGTGATTGGAGTTGCCGCGATACCAGGCGATTTTTTCAAGCTGTTCGGTGGGAAGCGGTTCGCGCTTCAGCACGCCCGCACGGCAGGCATACTCCCACTCTGCCTCGGTGGGCAGGCGGTACTTTCTGCCCGTCATGCGACTGAGCCACTCGCAATAGCGCTGCGCCGCCATATAGGTCATCCCAATCGCTGGGTTGCCCTCATAGCCATAGCCGCGGTCAATTGCCCCGTAGGGCTTGCTCGGCTTGGCAACGGCATCCGCGCCACGCTGCTTCTCCTCCGCCTCGATCTCCCGATTGAAGGCATAAGTGCCGTACTCATCCCAAGTCACCTCAGTTTTGCCAATCCAGAGCCGCTTGATCGGCACCGTGATGGTCTTATCGGGGTTTTCGGGATCGGGCATCTCAATCGTGCCGGGCGGGATCGGCACCATCTCAAATTGGACGGTTGTGCCCGGCAGTCGCTCGATAAAGGCTTTGGGCTTATCGTCAGATGCAGCCCCCATAATGCCTGCAAGCAGCAATAGCATCAGCCACTCGCGTCGCATAGGAAGGAGTATACCTGCTGATAAGCGAAGTGGCTATTTCGCCATGAAACAGTTTGAATATCGTCAGGTGCGGATGGGGGTGGAGGCGCGGATGGTGGTCTATGCCGATGAGGAGGTGCACGTGCTCCGCGCCTGCCGCGCTGCCTATCATCGCCTCAGCGAACTGGAAGCGAAGATGAGCGACTATCGCCCCGATAGCGAACTGATGCAACTTTGCCAACGAGCAGTGGGACGCTGGGTAAAGGTGAGCCGTGAACTGTTTTATGTGCTGTGGCGGGCGCAGAAACTGGCAAGCCAGACGGATGGCGCGTTCGATATCACCGTTGGACCACTGGTGCAGTTGTGGCGTGAGGCGCGGCGCACGGGGCGTCTGCCCGATGAAGCGACTTTGCAGGACGCAAAGGCACGCACTGGTTGGCGCAAGCTGGAGCTGAGCTTACGACGACGCGCTGTCCGCCTCACCACCCCCCAGATGCGCCTCGATCTGGGGGGCATTGCCAAAGGCTACGCCTGCGACGAGGCGCTGCGCACCCTGAAGCGATTCGGCATTCGGCGCGCCCTCGTGCAGATGGGGGGCGACTTGGTGGTGGGCGACCCACCACCTGACCAGAAGGGCTGGCGGATCGAAATCCCCTTTCCTGACAACGGCGCACAACCCCCCTCACGAGTCGAGACACTCCAGCGATGCGCCCTCTCTGTTTCGGGCAGCACGGAGCAGTATGTGGAGATCGAGGGGAAGCGGTACGCGCACATCATCGATCCGCGCACGGGGCTTGGGCTGACCCGCCTGACGCTGGCAGTCGTGAAAGCGCCCGATGGCATCACCGCCGACAGCCTCGCTACAGCCGCCTGTGTGCTGGGACCCGAAGGGGTTGACCGCCTGAAAAGGCTCTACCCGCGCGCGTCTATCGAGGTAATCGTCTAATAGCAGGAGGGGCGAACCCTTGAGGCGAATCTGTCCCTTCACAGGAGACCGAGAATGATTACCGACGCGGATGTACGCTTCTTTCGCGAGAACGGTTATCTGCCAGCGCGACCGCTGCTGAGCGCTGAGGAGGTAAGCCAATTGCGCGAACGCTGCTACGCGCTGATTGAGGGCAGAGCGGAAGGGCAGCCGCTGCTTAATCGCGAGCTGTACCGTGATGAGCGCGGCTGGGTTGTGGTGCAGGTGGTCAACGCATGGCAGGCGGATCGTGCCTTCTATGAGCTGCTGTTCCACCCGCGCCTGACCGAAGCGGTTGCCCGCCTGATGGACACCGACACCGTGCGTGTGTGGCACGACCAGATCCAATTCAAGCCCCCCTATCGCGGCGGTCCCACCATCTGGCATCAGGATTTTCCTTACTGGCCCGTGCTGGATCCGCCCGATATGATCAGCGCGTGGATTGCCTTGGATGATGCCGATGTGGAGAACGGCTGCATGCACATGGTGCCGCGCAGCCACCGATGGGGGATTTACAACGGCGGCACAGTGGGCAGCAATCCCGATGATTGGGGACCTGCGTATGACCCTGCCTTTGTGCCAGCGGGCGAGCGGGTGGAGGTGGTGCCCTGTCCAGTGCCCGCTGGTTGGGTGATGTTCCATCACTGCCTGACCTGGCACGGCACGCCACCAAACCTCAGCGAGCGCCCTCGCCCTGCTATTGCTATTCACTTCATGCCTGGCTACACCCGCTATGTGCCGCGCGCTCCCCATGTGTGCGAGGAGCATATCCATGTCGCGCCGGGCGAAATCCTACAAGGCGACCACTTCCCCACCGTGTGGGAGCGCGGGCCTCGGTCGCCATTCGAGTAGAGTATAATAACCCAAGCTGCTACCTGTTGCCTTTGAGCAGGCGAGATTCCTCGCTTCGCTCGGAATGACAACACCGACTTTGTGAAAACGAACCTGTCATTCCGAGCCGAAGGCGAGGAATCTTAGATAGGTGGCAAGTGGGGTTATAATAGGAGTCGCAGGCGATATGTCGAATGTGCTATAATAGTGGGCAACAGGCGAGGGCTTGGCAGAAGCTCGTGCACGGTGGAGATGCTCTGATAAGTGGTCATCGATCATAGGAGGAAGCACGAGCGATGGGCGACCCGAATGTGCTGGTACAACAGGCAACCGCTCTGAAAAACGAAGGGCGTTATGATGAGGCGATGCAGCTGCTGAAGCAAGCGCTCGTCGTCAATCCAAATCATGCTGAAGCGCATCATCAGCTGGGGCTGGTCTACTGCTTCACGGGATTGTTCGACGAGTCGATTCAGGAGCTGGAGACCTCGGTGCGATTGGATCCGAATAGCGTGCAGGCACGGCTCGATCTGGCGCTTACCTACGCCATGCTCGGCTATGAGCCAGAAGCCAAGCGCGAGCTGGAGGAGGTACTGCGCCGTGACCCCACCAACGAGATGGCGCTGCGCCAGATCGTCTACTTCAAATAGGCAAAAAGGGGCATGGCGGACAGAGTGCGGTTCGGGATCGTCGGGCTGGGCGCGATGGGCGCCGGACACTGCCACTATGTGCGCAACCTGGTGCCCGAAGCGGAGCTGACCGCTGTATGCGATACGGACGACGCCCGTGCCCGCGAAATCGGCGAGCAGTACGGCGTTCCCTATTTCACCGAGCCAGAAGCGCTGTTTGCCAGTGGGCTGGTGGATGCCGTCCTCATCGCGACACCCCACTACTTCCACGCGCCGTTAGCCATCACCGCGTTCCAGCATGGGCTACATGTGCTGACTGAGAAGCCCCTATGCGTCACTGTCAGCGATGCCGACCGCATGATTGCCGCCGCGCGCCAGTCGGGCAAAAAGTTCGGCATTATGTATCAGATGCGCACGCGCCCCGAAAACCGGGCTGCGCGTCGGCTGATTGAGGAAGGCGCGATTGGTGAGATACGCCGCACGCTGCTGATTACCGCCTGGTATCGCACCCAAGCGTACTACGATTCGGGCGGCTGGCGAGCCACTTGGGCAGGCGAGGGCGGCGGCGTGCTGATCAATCAAGCGCCCCACTATCTCGACCTGTTCCAGTGGTTAGTGGGACTGCCTGCCCTTGTGCAAGCGCAGGTGCGCACCCGCCTGCACGATATCGAGGTGGAGGACGAGGCGTTCGCCTTGCTGGAGTACCCCAACGGCGCGCACGGCTACCTCTACGCTACCACGAACGAAGTGCCCGACGAGAACGCCATCGAAATCTGTGGCGACCGCGGCAAGCTCTGCCTCTACAACGGCAAGCTGGAGTTCTGGCGCTTCGAGCACTCCATCCGCCAGTTCACCTTCGAAACGGATCAGATGTGGGGCAGTATTCGCGCCGAGCGCGTGGAAGTGCCCCTCGAAACACCCCCTGAGAACGCCCTGCGCGACCATCCCGCTATCATCCAGAACTTCGCCCGCAGCATTTTGTATGATGAACCCCTGATCGCGCCCGGTGAGGAGGGGCTGGCAGTGGTGGAGTTGATTAATGCCCTCATCCTGTCAGGCAAGCGCGGCGTGCCAGTCCCTATCCCTGTGGATCGGGCGGCGTATGATGCGCTGCTTGCTGAACTGAAAGCCCAATCGCGCCCCAAAACGCGCCTGCGCCTGCAACGCGAAACCGACCCGAACTTGGTGCGATAGCCTCCATGCGGACTGGCGCGTGGATGAGCAGGATTTGCTGGTGGTGCTGTCGAATTTTGGTAGAGGATGCCGGTGATCACTCCGAGGAGGTGACGCCGATGCGGGCGAGATGGCTTGCAGGCGTTGTGTTGTGGGGGCTGTTCGGGTTGTGGCTGCCGCTGTCGGGGCAGCAGCTGCGCTGGCTGGGACATTCCAGTGGACGCCCCGTGATCGCTTCTGCTGTTTCAGGAGATGGACAGGTGGTGGTGGGTAGCATGCCCGTTTGCTACATTCCACCCGAGCAGTATCGCTGCTCGTATCGCGACCATCCCTTCCGCTGGGTGGTGGCAACGAACAGCGTGCTGGACCTGCTTGCCGATTGCAATGATTATTGCCAAAGCGTCGCGCGAGGGATTTCGTTCTATGGGGATGTGATCGTAGGAGGCGGTCTGGGTTTTCCGGGCTTCCGCTGGGATTTGGAGGTGCAGAACTTCACGGAGCGGTATCATTCGGGCGTTGCCTTTGGCGTATCGGGAGATGGGCGCGTGGTGGTAGGGCAGCTGAGCGGGCGTGCCTTTCGCCATGTGCTGGATCAGCCGATTGAGCTGCTGGGCACGCTGGGCGGCGCCCAAAGCGAGGCGCTGGACGCTTCGTGGGATGGCGCGGTGGTGGTGGGCCGCGCTCAGGATGCGCAGGGCAACTGGCGGGCGTTCCGCTGGACCGAAGCGACCGGGATGCGGGACTTGGGCGTGCTGTTCAGCACGCACTGGTCAGGGACGGCTACAGCCGTCTCAGCCGATGGGAATACGGTTGTCGGCTGGACTCAGGGCTTCACCGCGCGTGCATTTCGCTGGACACCTGCGACTGGGCTGCAGCCGTTGCGTGCGTTCCCCGACGGGGGTAACACCTTCGCGCAGGATGTCTCAGCCGATGGGCGGGTGATCGTCGGCTGGGCGCAGGTCGGGATGGAGGAGCGGGCGGTGCGCTGGCGCGCCAGCGGCGCGATTGAAGACTTGAATGTGGCGTTTAGGTCGCTTTTGCGGGCTGGCGAGGTGTTGCGCCGGGCGAACGGGGTGTCGGCGGACGGGCGCTATATTGTCGGCTGGGGCGAGCGCGGCGGGATAGTGGAGGCGTTCTGGCTGGACACGCGCCTGGCGGGCGATGTGAACGGTGACGGCTGCATCGATGAGGCAGACCTGTTGCGGGTGCTGTTTGCGTTTGGGCAGAGTGGGTCTGACCTGCCTGAGGATACGAACCGCGATGGCGTGGTGGACGATGCCGATTTGCTAAGCGTGCTGTTCGATTTTAGCAGGGGATGTGAATAAGTTGGTGCTTTACCCAAACAGCCGCTAAGGCGCCTGGAGTATCAGCGCCATGCAGTAGCCCGCGCCGAAGCCGTTGTCGATGTTGACCACGCACACACCCGGCGCACAGGAGTTCAGCATCGTCAGCAGGGGCGCCAGCCCGCCCAGATGGGCGCCGTAGCCCACGCTGGTGGGCACCGCAATCACGGGGCACGCCACTAACCCGCCAATCACGCTGGCTAACGCCCCTTCCATCCCCGCCACCACCACAATCGCCCGTGCCTCCCACAACAGCGCGCGATGATCCAGCACGCGATGGATGCCCGCTACCCCCACATCAAAGAGCGTTTCCACCCGCGCGCCCATAAAGCGAGCAGTGAGTGCCGCCTCCTGCGCGACGGGCAGATCGGCTGTGCCTGCCGAGACCACCACACCGTAGGGATGCTCAGGCGGTTCGGGGAAATCGCCTACGGTCAGCGCCCTCGCCTCTGGGTGATAAACTGCCTGCGGAACCCGCTGCCGAACGGCTTCATATTGCGCAGGATCCACGCGGGTTGCCAGCACGCGCCCCCGAGCCGCTAACCGCTCCACCAGCAAGGCGACTTGCTCAGGGGTTTTGCCTTGCCCAAACACTACCTCAGGGAAACCTTTGCGCAGGGCACGATGGTGATCGATGCGGGCAAACTCCAGCGTCTCATAGGGCAGGTCGCGCAGTTGATCCAATGCTTCATCGACGCTGAGCGTGCCTGCCCGCACCGCCTGTAGCAGCTGCCGTAATCGCTTCGATTCCTGCATCATTTGCCGTTCGCCTCGGCACGCCGCTTGATGCCTTCCATAATCCCTTTCAGGTTCTGCACCACCAGGTGATGCACCACCTTCTGCACGATAGGTCCCAGCAGGGGCACATGCAGCTCGTAGTCCAGCTCGCATGTGAAGCGCGTGCCCTCTGGGTGAGGCTCAAACCGCCAGACGCCCTCCATGCGGTCATAATCGCCTTTTACCTGGCGGAAGTGGCAGGTGCGTTCCGCGTCGTTCCAGAGGTCCTCCTCGATCCAGCGCACCTGCAGGCGTAGCTGCGAGGCGTAGGCGACCCACTCGGTGAGGGTGCGGCTGCCGTCCTCACTCTTTTCGAGGATGCGCACCGATTTCACATCAGGCATAAATTCGGGGAACGCCTCCACCTCGCGTGCAACGGCATACACGCGCTCCACAGGCGCGTGGATGATCAGTTCAAGCTCCACCTTCGCCATGCGACGCCTCCGCCCGCTGCTTGAAACCGTTCAACCAGCTTGTGATGATGTCATCCACGGCTTTCTGCGCGACACTGGCAAAGATAGGCGGCACCTTGGCTTCGTAGTCGATCGTGGCGTGGAGCGTCGAGCCCGTGTCGGTAGGCTGCACGCGCCATTCGCCCGTGAGCTGGACAAGCGCGTCGCCCCCTGGGCGGAAGGTGATACGCTGCTCATCAGGATAAATGGTATAATGAGAGCGCCAACGCACTTCTACGCCAACACCAGGGGCGACGACGACCCAATCCAGCACGGTGGTGGGAGCACTATGCTCTACCACCTGCACGCTTTTCACATGCGGCAGAAACTGGCTGAATGCTTCAAACTGTTGCAGCACCTGAAAAAGCTGCTCGGGTGCTGCGTTAACAGCAATCTGTTTCTCGATCTTAGGCATACGGTTCGCCTCCGTTGGGGGTTAGTATACCCCACACAGAGCATCGGGAAACAGCAGGATATGGACTTGTGAAATCGAATCTGCATATGGAACGATAGGCGAGGGATGTATGCGATGTTTGCGCTGAACTTCTACACGGACCTGTATGCGGATATGTTGCGCTCGCTGCGCAAGACCGCTACCATCCGGTTGGGCGACAAGTCGAACAAGTACAGGGCGGGTCAGATTGTCTGGATTACAGTGGGTCAGCGGTTCGGCAAGCGCAAGAAGCTGTTTACGGCGATTCTGGATCGGGTGGAGGTCAAACCCATCTCCGACCTGACGCCGCGCGACATCGAGCGCGAGAACCCGGAGTTCCGTAGCATCGACGATGTAATTGCTCTGCTGGAGCGCATCTACGATCGCCCGATTAGTCGGGATGACCTCGTGACCGTGATCTACTTTTCACCTATCGAGGAGTAGACCGCTTGGGATGCTTTACCTATCGCCCTCGACGCTGGTACATCATCCCGTGCGTTTTGCGGGCGGCGGCGACCATCTCTGGATAGGGCGTGTCGGTGATGCTCACAAAACCGATGTTATAGTTCTCCCCATCGTACCAGCGTCCCGTCAGCGGTTGATCCATATACTGGAACCAGTGGCATCCAACGAATAGCGGGTGGTCTAAGACGCTGTGGACATACTCCTCATACATGCGGGCGCGCTCGCGCTGATTGGCAGCAGCCACCAGCCCTGTGTGGAACATTCCCCGATCCAGCGCGCCGAAGTGAAATTCGCCGATAATCACGGGTTTGTCCAGTGGGATCAGGAACTCATAGGCGCGATGGTCCAGTTTGGGCGCGTAGATGTTGAAGCTCAGCACATCACATAGCTCGGCACACGCAATCACCGCGTCAAGGGAATACCACGCGAAGCGGCAGCCCAGATAGAGGTGGTTGGGGGCGAGGTCGCGCAGGATGTCGCGAATGGTCTGGAAATATTTGCGGGCGAAGGCGCGCACGAACTCACTGAAATCCTGCTGGCGGGCGCGCGTGGGTGCTACAGTGAGTTGTACGGGAGGTCGCAACGCCTCCCAGTGGGCGAAGGTTGTGCCCCACGCCTCGTTCAGACGCTCAATTGTGCCGTACTTGGTGCGGAGCTGTTCCAGCAAGGCGCGTTTGGCAGGCGACTCGTCCGCATGCAGGCTCAAGGCGCCGTATGCCAGTCCGTAGCGTCCGCCTTCCTCGCCCTGTCCTGCCCAGCTCAACTCGTTGTCCACGAAAAAGCCGAGGCACCAGGGATCGTCGCGCACGCGCTGCGCCACCGGTTCGATGCTGGCGCGCGCGTTGATAGCAAACTGCGGGTCGAACGGGTCGTGCATCTTGCCCCAGTAGTCGCTGCCACTGGGCACGCGCTTATGCTCGCCCCAAACGCCTGCCGTTGCCACATAGGGGATACGCCCGTTGCGATGCCACTCCCAGAGCGACCAGTTGCCAATCGTGTTGAAGCCCCAGGCGCGCAGGCGTCGTAAGGTCTGCTCACGCCAGCGCTCGGCGTAGTTCGCCCCATACTTGCGTTCCAGATTCGCCGCATAGAAGTTGAAGGTTTTGCCCTCCTTGACGGGTCCCATCAGTGCGCCCGAAGCGTGCCCGTAGTGCTTCGCGAGCGGCTCGCCCTCGCGCGGCAGCCAAGTGAACATCCGCTCGCGCCCTGTGACGAAGGTCGGGTCGCCGTAGTGGATGCAATCGATGCCTGTGGAGAAAAAGAGCCTGCCGTTGGGCGCGACGAACCACCACTTGCCCTCCACCTTCTCCACGCGGAAGTAGCCAGTTGCCCTGCGCTGCGGACCCGATTTCCACGCGCCGTACTCGTCGAAATCCTCAGGTGCAGGCGAGCGTTCCAGCAGTCGCGTTTCCTGCGTCAGCGTGCGGCGTAGGTGGCTCAGGCTCCGTATCTTGCCCCGCCAATCGGCACGAGTGAACTGCCCGAACTCATCCACGATGCCCTCCAGCGACTCGCCCGTTTCGATGAGGCGGATGTTGTCCACGATGAGGGTACGCAGCGTTTCTCCACGCCAGAGGAAAATCTGGAACGCCACAATATGGTCTAAGCGGATCTTGCCCTCGTTCGTGAGACCAATCAGGGTCATGTGCTTGCTTGGAGCGGGCAGCCCGCGCATGCCGAAATCCATTGGGTTGTGCCGCAGCGGGAACACGAACGATCCGCGCTGGCGTGGCGAGAGGGTGTATGTCCCCTGACGGCAGAAGCGAGTGCCGTCAGCACGCGGGTCATCGTCCACACGCACGCCGAACCGTACCGCCTCCTGCATAGGGTTGTACAGATCGAACGCCAGCCCATCATAGCGACGCCAATCCCATGGCGTCCCCGCGCGGAACATCAGGTTGGGCCACTCCACATGGGGCAGGAACTCCACCTGCAGGGCGTACTTGCCGTGTGTGGCACCGCGCGAGACGCGCTGCAAGCGCACATGGTTTGCTGTCGCCTTTGCTAACTCCGCTGGCTCCTCAAAGGAAAAAAGCAATTGGGTTGTGTTCATAACGCTGCTTCGCCGCGTTCGCCCGTGCGGATGCGCACCGCGTCCAGCACTTCAGTGATAAAAATCTTGCCGTCGCCAATCTCACCTGTGCGCGCCGCCTCGATAATCGCGCTCACAACCTCCTCCACGCGCTCATCGGGCACGACCACTTCCAGCTTGAGCTTAGGTAAGAGGTTAATGGTGTAGGTGCTGCCACGGTACTTCTCGGTGTGCCCTTGCTGGCGTCCGAAGCCGCGCACATCGGTGACGGTCATGCCGTAGACACCGATTTCGTTCAGCGCCTCCTTGACTGCTTCGAACCGAATCGGTCGGATGATGCACTCGATGCGTTTCATGCTTGCCGTTCGGAATTCGCCCTTCGCTACTCGCTTCCTGTGCTGGGGAGCATCGCCCAAAGCATCTCGACGGCTTCCTCAGGTGTTTGCGCCGTCGGGATGTCGGGCGTTTGCCCTTCGATCTGCAGCTGCCAACTGTCGAGCAGCACGAGGGGCTTGCCCAGTCGGAGCGCAAGCGCGATTTCGGAGAGCGTGCCGTAGCCGCCACCGATCGCGATCAACCCATCTGAAGCGCACACATTCACATAGTTGCGCCCCTCGCGTAAGCCTGTAAAGAGCGCGATATCGATGTAGGGATTGGGGGGCGATTCGCGTGCGTTCGCTCCGGGCAGGATGCCGAGGGTCAAGCCGCCCGCCTCTTTGGCACCTTGCGCGGCAGCGGTCATCACACCTGTCATCCCGCCACACAGCAGCACCGCGCCCCGCTCTGCAATCAGCTGCCCGACGCGCCGCGCCATCTGGTACTGCGCCTCACTGCACTGCGAGCCGCCCATCACGCCAATCAGCCGTCGGTAGGAACGCTCCCTCATACCCTGAGAATCAGCAAGTTGTACGATTCGGCAGTCGCGAAATGATGGGAGACGCTGCCAAGCGTGAGCCGCTCCAGCAGGCTGTGCCCCTTCGCGCCCAGAATGAGCAACTCGGCGCCCGTCTCATCCAGCACGGCGCGCAGGGCAGGAATCGTGGCTCCCTCGACCACCAGCGATTCACAGCCCGCGCCCAGTGGGCGCAGCTGCTCACACAGCTCGCGGTTCCGCTCATGCAGCTGCTCGATAATCCATTGGCTGCCCGATTCTTTGAGGGCGGGCGTGGTGCGTCCCAGCAGCTCCAGCATCTCGCTATCCAGTTCAAAAGCCGTGGTCAGCAGCAGTTTCTGGATGCCCTGCGGCGCGAACTGGAGCAGCCGCTGCAGGCAGCGACGGTTGTAGTCGGAGTGGTCGGTGGCGATGACGGCGTGGAGCGGTTTGTCGGTGGAGGGAGGCTGGCGGGCGATGAGCAGGCTCTGCGTAGCGTGATCCACGGCAGCGCGTCCGACGCTTCCCAGCAGCCAAGCGCGCCAGCCCCGCTTGCCCGTGCTGCCCAGCGCCAGCAGGCTCGCGCCGTTCTCCTCCGCGGTGCGTAAAAGCTCTGTACTGGCGTGCCCGCGCCGAATCAGGCTGGTAGTTGGGATCCCTGCGGTTTCCAGCATAGTGCGGGCGCGTTGCAGTGCCTGCTCCGCCGCCTGCTCCTGTGCCTGCAGGCTGTGCAGCATCACCTCCTCAGGCAGAGGTGCCAGAAGCCCCACCAGCGGCGGGCGCAGCGGCTCCAGCACCGCCGTCAGAAGAACCTCCGGCTCCTGAAAACGCAATCGGATGAGCCAGTGGAGCGCGCTCTCATACGCGCCTTCGCTATCGACACCAAGCACTATTTTCATGGGGTCATTCACCATTTCGCCACTTCGCTATTCGCTATTTCGCCGTTCGTCCAGCACCTGACGCACTTTGGCAGCCAGCTGAGACGGCGTGTAGGGCTTTGGCAGAAAGTGGACACCTTCCTCCTGCACGCCCTGCCAAGCCACCATATTCTCAGTGTACCCCGAAACATATAGCACCTTGATTTGGGGGCGAAGCCGTCGCACCAGCTCGGCTAACTCCCGCCCGCTCATCACGGGCAGCACCACATCGGTCAGCAGGAGGTGAATCGGTTCGGCAAATTGCTCGGCAAGTTGCAGCGCATCGGCGGGCGTGGCGGCTTCCAGCACGCGGTAGCCGAGCAGGCGCAAGCTCTCCGAGGCAACGGCACGCACCTCAGGCTCATCCTCCACCAGCAGGATGGTCTCGGAGCCAGTTTGCACCAGTGGGGGTGGCAGCGTCACCACAGGTGCGGGATGCTCCGCTTGGGTGCGCGGCAGGTAGATTTTGAAGGTCGTGCCCCGATTCACCTCGCTGTAGACCCAGATATGTCCCCCTAACTGCTTGACGATACTATAAACAGTCGCCAATCCCATGCCGCTACCCCGTCCTTCAGGTTTGGTGGTGAAAAACGGCTCAAAGATTCGCCGTTGCACTTCAGGTGTCATACCGATGCCTGTGTCCGAGACCGCCAGCATCACATAGTCGCCTGGCTGCACATCGTAGTGGGTGCGCGCGTACTCGGCATCGAGCGTGACATTCGCCGCTTCGATGATGAGCGTGCCTCCTTGGGGCATTGCGTCGCGCGCGTTCAGCACGAGGTTGTATATCACCTGGGTCAGCTGGGCAGGGTCTCCCTCCACCAGCCAGAGGTCGTCGGGCAGGAAGATCTGGATTCGGATGTGAGCGGGCATCCAGCGGCGCATAACAGGCTCCGCATCGCGCACAATCTGCGCCAGATTTACAGGTTGCAGCTGCATCGGCTGGCGGCGGGCGAAGGTGGTCAGCTGACGGGTGAAGTCAGTTGCCTTTTCGATGGCTTTGAGCGCGTTTTGCAGAAGCGGCGCTGCGGGCGAATTGTCAGGCAGGGTTGCCTGCGCCAGCTCTACATAGCCTAAAATAGCGGTCAGCAGATTACTGAAATCGTGAGCGATTCCACCCGCCATTTGCCCGATGCTCTCCATCTTTTGGGCGTGAATCAGCTGCTCGCGCATCTGTTGTAGCTCCTGTTCGATGCGCAGGCGCTCCAGTTCCGCGCTCACACGCTCAGCAAACAGCTGCAACACTTCCAGCAGTGCAGGCACATCGGGCATCGGTTTGGTATCTGCGAACCACACCAGCCCTATCGTGCGCCCTTTTGAGTCGCGCAGGGGGATACCCATGTAGCCTTCTGCACCTATCTGTTGCAGCTCCAGGTCTTGAGGGAATAACTGCTGCACACTGCGCGGATAGAGGCACGCCTCCTTCATCACCACATTTTCACAGGGGGTACCTTGCAGGGCGTAGTCGACTGCTTCACGGAAGCTGCCATCCACCCAGTAGAGCCGCCCGCGCACCCACTCCTCGCCCGGGACCACCTCGCCCAGATAAGCGTAGCGCACACCGAGCAGCTGCGCTGTTTGCGCCAGCATCGTCCTTAGGTACTCCTCTCCAAACAGACGCGCTGTACCCGCAGTCAGCTCGGTCAGCAAACGCCGCGCCAAATAGAGATCCGTGAAGTCACCGTAAATCAGGTGGTGCAGTCCATAGTCAGGAAGTTCCGTCAGAACGCCGATGAGATAGCGCAACTCGCCCGATGCGGTTCGTGCCAAAATGAAGCGATAGGGAGCATCAGGCACGGCAAGATGCCGAAATCCTGGAGGCACTTCCTGATGAATGTCCAGTAGCAGCTCTGAGAGACGCATCTGCTGGAGCTGGCGCTCAGAGTAGCCCAGGTGTACCTGCGCCGCGAGGTTGGCACAGTAGACTCGGTCCTCGTCGGGCAACAAAAGCAGCTGGGGCACTGACAGCTGTGCAAAGAAAGGCGACCGTGCCAGCACATCGCGTCTGCGTTCTTGCTCTGCCGTCTCGCGCTTCATAGCGTTATCCTCCACTTGCCAATTCCCGCTACTTGCCCACGATTCCTGCCTTATTCTTTGAACGGGTAGGATGGAATGAGTAAGCATGGGTAATGGTGAGGAATCGTTCCATGCCTTCCTGCCCTTCCCGTGGATTGGAGGCTGCACATGACACTTAGTCAGCTGGAGGAGAATGGCTATAGTCGACCGAGCTTATAGAGCATTTCAAACCCCGGTTGGTATTAGCAGGAACAGGTACACTAAGCACGAATCGAACCCCTTGCTATGACAACGCCAGAGGTACAGCATGATAGGTTGATAGAGCTGTTCACTACGCTTTGCAGTATCAACTCGCCCTCGCGTCAGGAACGCGAAGTGGCAGAATATATCAAAGGCTTTCTGCGCGGGCTGGGGCTGGAGGTGCGCGAGGATCACGCGGCGCAAGCCGTCGGTGGTAACGCGAATAACCTCGTCGCCACACTCCCTGCGAATATCTCCAACACGCCCCGAATCTTTTTTAGCGCGCATATGGACACTGTGGAACCGAACCCAGATGTGAAAATCATTATGGAAAACGGCATCATCCGCACCGATGGTCGCACCATTTTAGGTGCGGACGATAAGGCAGGGCTAAGCGCGATTCTGGAAGCCATCCGCATCGTGGTGGAGAACAATCTGCCGCACGGTCAGATCCAGCTACTTTTTACCGTGTGCGAGGAGATTGGGCTGCGGGGTGCTCGTGCGCTGGACCTTTCGCTGGTGGAGAGCGACTTCGGCTTCGTGTACGATTCAGGTCCACCTGTTGGCGCGGTGATTTCGCAGACGCCTACGCATGACACGCTGGAGGTGCGCCTAATTGGCAAGCCTGCCCACGCAGGCGTGGAGCCAGAGAAGGGGATTAATGCTATTGAGATCGCTGCCCATGCGATTGCTCGCATGCGACTGGGACGCATCGATGAGGAGACGACAGCGAACATCGGCGCCATCCACGGTGGGCACGCCACCAACATCGTCTGCCCCGAAGTGGTAATCCATGCCGAGGCGCGTAGCCGCACGATTGCCAAAGTGGATGCGCAGGTCGCCCACATGATCGAGTGCTTCGAGACGGCGGCGCAGGAGCGTGGTGGACGCGCCGAAATCCATCTGGAGCGCCACTATGAGGGCTATCGGCTGACCGAAAATGACCTGCCCGTGCGCATCGTGCGCGCTGCTGCACACAAAATCGGGCTGGAATCGCCCATGCGCCCTACAGGTGGCGGCTCCGACGCCAATATCTTTATCGCACACGGGCTGCCCTGCTGCGTGGTGGGCACCGCGATGGAAAAGGTGCATACCCACGAAGAGTTCGTGCAGGTCGAAAATCTCGCCCGTAGCGTGGACCTAACTTTAGCCATCATTCGTGAGGTGAATCAGATGCGATCATGAGAGTGCTGGAATTTATCAACACGCACGCGCCGACCTTGCGCCTCGATTCGACGCTGCAGGACGCAATAGACAAACTGGATCTCTATCAGGTCACGCTGCTGCCTGTGCTGGATGAGGCGGGTGCGGTGCGTGGTATCGTCACGGAGCGGCAGCTGTTTGCGCGGTTGTTCGAGCCGTATCTGCAGGCGCAGGCAGCGGGCAAGCCACTCTCGCTGGCGGAGCTGCGGCGGAGGGTACAGGCACAAACACCCATCACCCAGTGGATGATGCCTGATCCACCCCTCATCGACGAGCGTGCCCCCATCGAACAGGCGGTGGAGCTGATGCATGCCCATGGGCTGGACACGCTGCCTGTGATCGGTGAAGGGCGATTTGTGGGCACTGTCCGACTGGTGGATTGCTGTCAGGCGTTGTTGGAGGACAACCCATGAGCAAGATGATTGCGCTGCTGACCGATTACGGCTATCAGGATACTTATGTGGCGCAGTTGAAAGCGGTGCTGATGAGCATGGCGCCGATGGTGACCCTGTTTGACATCACGCACGGTGTGCCTGAGGGCGACCGCCGCAGCGGCGCATACCTGCTGATGACCGCTGTGCCCTATCTGCCCGAAAACACGATTATTGTGGCGGTGGTGGATCCGGGCGTGGGCACGGAGCGTCGCGCCGTTGCTGTTCAAGCCATGCGCCACCTCTATATCGCGCCCGATAACGGACTGCTCTCGCTGGCGTTGCGCATAGATCCCCCTCAGCGGGCAGTCGAACTGGACAACCCACGCTACTTCCGCCCTGTGGTGAGTGCGACCTTTCACGGGCGTGACATCTTTGGACCTGTGGCGGCTCATTTGGCAAACGGTGTGCCGCTGGAACAGCTCGGCTCGCCTATCGATCCCCAATCGCTCATTCAGCTTGCCGATATCGAGCCAGAAGTTCTGCGCGAGCGCATCGTCACCCATGTGCTGCATATCGATCGGTTTGGCAACCTAATTTTCGACCTGCATGAGGAGGTGTTTCGCCGCTGGCTGCCCCCAAATGGCAAGGTGATTGTGGAGTTTTGCGGCGAGATAATCCCCCTGAAGCGCACTTTTGGCGATGTGGAGGAGGGCGAACCTGTCGCCTACTTCGGCAGCAGCGGGCATCTGGAGATCGCCGTGAACGCCGATTCCGCCGTCGAATATTTCGATCTCGACCCCGATATGCCTGAGGACGCCGAGGTGCATCTGGTGTAGGGATGCCGGAATCGCCCGATAACCCTCTGCAAGGGGAGATCACGCCCGCGGCGCGCGGGCTTAGCAAAACCTTTCAGGCGATGCAGTACCCCATGTTTCGGCGGTACTGGATCGGGGCGTTTTTGTCGTTTATCGGCTCGTGGGTGCAGAATGTTGCCCAAAGCTGGCTGGTGTATGAGTTGACTCGTTCCGAGTTCCTGCTGGGTGTGGTGGGCTTCGTGCAGGGCTTGCCGATGCTGCTGTTTGCACCGATAGGGGGTGCGCTCTCCGATCGCTGGAACCGTCGCACGATTCTGCTCGCTACGCAAAGCACGCTTGCGCTGAGTGCCCTTGTGCTGGCTATTCTGACCTACACAGGGTTGATTCGCTATGAGTTTATTTTAGGCTTGGTGCTGCTGAACGGACTGGTGCAGTCGGTCGATATGCCGACGCGCCAGTCGCTGGTCGCCCATCTGGTGGACAAGCGGGATCTGGCAAACGGGATTGCGCTGAACGCGGCGGCGTTCCACACGGCACGCATCCTCGGACCTGCGCTGGGTGGGCTAATGCTGGAGTGGGTGGGACCTGCGCCCTGCTTTCTGGTGAACGCTCTCAGCTTCAGCGCGATTCTGCTTGCCTTGCTGACAATTCGTGTGCAATCGGTTGGTGATGAACACGCGATGGGATTACTCCAGTCGCTGCGGGAGGGGGTGCAGTTCGTAGTGGCGCGCCGAGGGCTGCTCGCGCTCTGGCTGAATGTGATGGTGCTGAGCCTGTTCGGGCTATCCTACTTGGTCTTGTTGCCCGTGTTTGCGGCGGAGGTGCTGCAGATTGGCAAGGTAGGGCTGGGGCAGCTCTATACCTTTGCGGGCGTCGGCTCGCTGATGGGGCTGTTGCTGGTGGCGCGCCTGTCGGGCGAGGTCTCACGCGGCATGCTGGTGCTGCTGGCAGCGCACGGCTTCGCCTGGAGCTTGATCGGCTTCTCGCAGGTGCATCATCCGCTGCTTGCAAAAGGGTTGCTGATGCTGGCAGGTATGTTCGCGATTATGCAGTTGGTGTCCACGAACGCAGCGTTGCAAGTGGCTGCCCCTGACCACTTGCGCGGGCGCGTCGTCTCGCTCCATACCTGGGCAATCAACGGACCTGCACCGTTCGCTGCACTCCTGATTGGCAAGCTGGCGCAGCTGGTGGGCGCACCTACGGCGGTGCTAATTGGCGCCAGCATCTGTGCGGGCTTCGCTGTCGTGTTGCTGTTCATCAAAGAGGTGCGTCGGGTGTAGCAATTCTCCCCTCACCCACCGTTGTCCTCATCGGTCGACAACTTGCGTAGGTGTGCCTGCATCTGCTCTGCCAGCCAGTGGGCTTTCTGGTCATAAGCGGTCTTATCCTGCCAGGTGCCGCGTGGATCGAGCAGCTCGGTGGGCACATCAGGACATTCGGTGGGCATCTCCAGTCCAAAAATAGGGTGCTGGCGATAGGGGACACAATCAAGGCGACCTTGCAGGGCAGCGCGGATCATTGCACGGGTGTAGCGAATGGGAATGCGTGTCCCCACCCCGTAGGGTCCACCCGTCCAGCCCGTGTTAATCAGCCACGCCTGCGCCGTGTGGCGCTCCAGCCGCGCACCCAGCATCCGCGCATAATGACCGGGATGGATGGGCAAAAAGGGCGCTCCAAAACATGCGCTGAAGGTCATCTGCGGTTCGGTGATCCCGCGCTCCGTGCCCGCCACCTTCGCCGTGTAGCCCAGCAGGAACATCTCCATCGCCTGCTCCACGCTT